>JBBIJH010000268.1:0-2208 GCA_037446075.1 Ignavibacteriales bacterium | reverse complement strand
CGCATTACGCCGTGGATAATGTCGCTGAGCAGCCCTTTGCGGAGATCGTTCAGCTCATCCGTCCGAAGCTCTGCCTCGAGAAGCTTGTCAAGATACGCATCCGTTCGCTCGATCCGGTTCAGGATCTTCACAGCAAGGCCGCGAGGACCTTCGTACAGACCTGTCTTCGGCATCATGAAATCCATCAGCTCGTTCCCTTCCCTGGCCTCCTTTTCCATTCTATGTTACTCGGCCATTCCTCGGCTTTGGCGCTCTTCCCTGGTGAGTTCGAAAACCTTCTCCATCAGCTTCTTCTGGGCTGCAGTGAACGGCTTTTGTCGACGCGACATCACTTTTTCAGCAACCTGCTTGCAACGTTCCAAGTCGTATGTAGTGAGCGATTCCGTGCCGCCCCACGTGAAGGAAGGAAGATACTTCGGGGGATACACGGCCCCAAAGATATTGGAGCAAACACCTACAACGGTTCCCGTGTTGAACATCGAGTTGATGCCGGCCTTGGAATGATCGCCCATGAATAGACCTACGAACATCGAACCCGTATTAATCTTTTCTCCGTCGATAATTACATCAACTTCACTGTAGTTATTTTTCAGATCGCTGTTACTCGTACCCGCTCCTAAGTTTACCCACATCCCCAGATAAGAGTGTCCGAGAAACCCGTCGTGTTGCTTGTTCGAGTAGGAATGGATGATGGTTCCCTCCACCTCTCCACCGACCTTGGAATATTCTCCAATCGAGGTCCCTTCGTAGATCTTTGCTCCCGATTTGATCAAAGTCTTCTCGCCGACGAAAGCGGGGCCGATGATGGTGGAGTTCGGAAAAACTTTCGCCCCCTTCCCGATGTAGATCGGTCCTTCTTCAGCGTTGAGAACAGAACCTGGCAGCACAGCCGACCCTTTCTCCATCACAATGTTCTTTCGGTTCAGCAGGTGTGCGCCAGGATAAACTTTTCCCCGAAGCTTTTTGCTCCTTGTTCTGGCGGCAAGGAGCTTGAAATCAGTCGATATTTCTTTGGGATTGAGATGAACGAGGTCCCATGGGTATCGAATCATTGTGACGTTAATTTCTTTCTTCTTCACCTCGCCAAAATCCGCCAGGCTCAGCACACCATCGAGTTTGCGTTTGGTGGCCTCGAGTCTCTCCGCCGATAAATACCCGGCGACGACCGTCCCATCCTGAATCAGCAACTCATCCTCCCCTTCCAAGCTTTTCAGAATCTTGAAGAACTCTTCATTGGCTAGGACTCGACCGTTGATGAAGAGACAACTTGAAGAATCAATTCGATTTACACGGAGGTCGGGGTTTTCCTCTTGAAGAGCCTCTGTCAGGTACCAGCGGCTATGGAGCGTTACAGTAGCCCGCGGAAATCCACGAAGGATCTTTTCTCTGAGAGTAAGGATCCCACAGCGTAAGTCATAGACGGGACGAAAATAGACAAGCGGGAGAAGCCGGCGATAAAAATTGTCTTCAAAGATGCATATTGAAGATATCATGGTTTGTACCCTTTCATCCCGTATAGATCGCCGTCAGCTTTGCCGCGGCCGGTTTGTCAACGATGACGGTTGCCCTGCGGTGCATCTGGATAATGGACGCAGGACACATGGCGGTGATGGGTCCTTCGACGGCGGCCTTCACCGCATCGGCCTTGCCTGGTCCGCTCGCCAGAAGCAGAAGTTCCCGCGCATCCATGATCGTCCCGATGCCAACGGTGATCGCATACTTCGGCACCTCAGCAATGCTCTTGAAGAACCGTGCGTTGTCCTTGATCGTCTGCTCCGTTAGTGTTTTGATCCGAGTTCTTGAGCCGAGGGAAGAACCGGGTTCGTTAAAGGCAATGTGGCCGTTCGCACCAATGCCCAGAAGCTGAAGGTCGATTCCTCCAGCCTTCCTAATCTGCTCTTCATACCACTCACATTGCGCATCGATGTCAGAAACCATTCCGTCCGGAACGTGGATGTATCGGCGGTCGATATTGATGTGCTTGAAAAGGTTCTCCCACATGAAATAATGGTAACTTTGGTCGTGGGAAGATGGGAGACCGATGTACTCATCGAGATTGAAGGTCGTGAGGCGCGAGAAGTCTAGGCCTTCCTCCTTATGCATTCGGATGAGTTCCCTATAGGTTCCGAGTGGAGTGCTACCAGTGGCAAGGCCGAGGACAAGATTCGGTTTCAACCGGATGCGAGATGCGATGATCTGAGCGGCCTC
>JBBIJH010000267.1:0-2215 GCA_037446075.1 Ignavibacteriales bacterium | reverse complement strand
TGATGAGAGGGAAGTCCGTTGGGTTGTCGAAGATTCGAGATTGTGAAAGTGGCTCTCCCGGAAACGCTCAGTGTATTGTTTAGGGTGATCACAAGCTTTCCCCCACGGATCACAGCGGCCTCGATCCTCGTGGAGTCGTCCAAAGTATAGCTGCCAAACTTGCTGAATGAGTTTGCTGGCAGCTTCGCCGTGGCTCGACTTGCCTTGATATCAGATGAAAGATCCAGTCGTACAACAAGGGCCGAGGACGTATCGATGCGCACTGGCCCCTGGCCGCCCGGAGAACGTCCGCTCAGATCAAATGAGAAAGTGTTCCCAAGTGTCTGGTTGGCGAGATCAATTGCTCTCTTCGTGCTATCGCCAGGCTCAAGGGTCGCAGTGTGGCCCAGTTGAGCTATCGTACCTCGCTGAGTTCGCAAGGTAAGAGAGATGTTCTCGATCGTTATTCCCAATCGATTGATGAGAGTGACCGTCGCTTGCCCGCTGGTAAGAGTTACCTCCTCAAACTCAGACACTGGAAGAAAACTCCAATCCAGCAGAGAAAAATCGAACGGTTGAAGAACGATCTCACTTCCCTGCTGCGAGGCCAAGGAAGGATCCATCTCTCCGACAGACACCCGGCGTACCTGCGATGCCGGATACTTAGCGGAGAATTTGCCTAATTGAGACGCAAAACTCTCGGTGACCGGATCCACTTTCAAATTCTCGGCGACACTGATTCCTGAGAATTTCATACCCTTCGAATAGAAGAGCAATCCAGATGCATCCTGACGAAACAACGAGGTGTCTTTATCGAGCAGATCATTTACGGTGTAGCCCCGATTCACCAACGGGAGATTAATCAGAACATCCCAGGAAGGAGTGACGGGGGAGAGCGGTGTCTCAAAACACCCCACGACGAAATAGATGACTAAAGGAAAAGCGGCAAAGAGCAAGAGAAGGAATTGCGTAGCACTTTGACGATGCCGTGTCTCGATGGGGGAGGAGCTGTTCATCGGATGGTGGCCGATAGAGGTGTCGGGTTCCCGTTCAAGGGCATAAGATTGGGCCTTTGATGTAATTTCTACACCGATTTGAAAAATGTTCCTCCTGGCAGCGGATGGTTCGCAATACGATACCTTGAAGAACTGAGCGGAAGCTTAAATCCCCAGACTATCTCCCCAGTCCTCGTATGAGCTTGCGCTGGCATCTCGAGTCTTTACCTTCTTTGGAAACAACGCCAGAATCGCCATAATGGCAGCGAGGAAGCCAGCAAGAAAAGCCAAGGGTCCAAGTCGAATCTTCATCGCATTTAATTTCTTTTCTAGCTTTAGATCCCCTCTCCAGATGAGATCTGCTAGAATATGCCTCAAGGCCCGTGCCAGAGACGAACCGGCAGAGCCGTATAAAACGGGTAACCAAGCTCTCTGTAGAGGCAGCCAGCCGATCGGCGGCCTGAGGAGTCGTACGCCCCTCAAATGAAAAAGGCGACATGACGTCGCCTGTGGGGGAGCAACAAGAATCATCCTTTGGCGAGTGCTGAAAGGTGCTTCAGATAAAGCCGAGATCGCCTTTCACGCATTAGCTGATGCTTCCAGTTCGTCTGACCCATGACACCAAGGTCTTTAGTAATGCGGGGTTTAGAGAGATCGAGGTCGCATGCGATCACTTGCGATTCATTCTTCTCCGCCTGAGCGAGGATCGCTCCATCGCGACCAATGATGCAGGTCGGATAGATCCCTTCTTGTTCCCATGTGTAGCCGTTGCGCACACCGCGGATACCGGCTGCGACCACATAAACGCAATTGTCGATAGCGCGAGCGCGTGTGGTGACATTGAAGTTCAGCTGACCTGGCAACCCGATGACGTGTGGATAAAGGATGATTTCAGCTCCTTTGAGAGCAAGGATGGTCGCCGTCTCCGGGAATGTGTTATCCCAACATACCATAATTCCAATCTTTCCAAAGTCCAGTTGATATATCGGGAAATCACTCCCCAAGCTCACCCTCTCTTCTTTCAGTACGACTTCCGGTTCGTGCACCTTGTGATAAACACCGACGATCTCTCCCCGTCGGCCAAAGATAACGGTGGAGTTGAAGGTTTTCTTCCCTTTCTTCTCGATCATCGGAAAGACGATGTAGGTGTGGTACTGCTGCGCCTTTTCTGCCACCCGACGCGTCGTGGGCACGGATGGCTTGCATTATCGCGAGGTAGCAGAAACCATTCCGGGGCCCAC
>JBBIJH010000266.1:2104-2325 GCA_037446075.1 Ignavibacteriales bacterium | reverse complement strand
GCAGGGGTTGCCTTCGACGATCGAAATGGGAACGGGAGGTTAGATCCTGGGGAGCCAGGAATCGCCCAGCGACGTATCGAGCTGAACGGGGCGATGAGCTTATCTACCTTGACGGATGCAACTGGGGCTTATGTTTTCACGGACCTTCCGGAAGGGTCTTACACGGTGCGGCAAGTTCTTCCCAACGGCACTGAGCAGACTACGCGTCCTGAGGTGCAACC
>JBBIJH010000266.1:0-2080 GCA_037446075.1 Ignavibacteriales bacterium | reverse complement strand
ACTGTCAGTGCTGGGACTGAAGAACAAGGCCTCAACTTCGGCAGCCGCATCGTCACGTCGGCGGAGGAGATCGGGCAACAACCCAATGAATACGCGCTTTATCAGAACTTCCCGAACCCGTTCAACCCGACCACTCAAATCTCGTTCTATCTTCCGAAGGACAGTTATATCACCTTGAGAGTTTATAACGTCCTCGGCATTGAGGTCGCGACGCTCGTGGAAGGACGATTATCTTCAGGCACTCACTCTGTAAATTGGAACGCTCAAGATGTTCCAAGCGGTATTTACATCTACAAACTGGACGCTGGGAACTTCGTCGCAACCAGGAAGATGGTCCTGATGAAGTAAAAAGATTCACAGCGGATTAAACGCATTAACGGAAGACCCCGTCTCCCGCCCATGCGGCGGGACGGCGGGGTTTTTCATTCAGAAAGGAAACAGCCTTGGAGGTGCGTCGCACATGAACCTTAATCCATTAATCCGCTGTCAATCACTCCCACCCTTGATTCTCTAACAACTGCTCCTTCGGCGTCTTCCCAAAATATTTTGCCGGAACTCCCACAACCACTGTACGAGCAGGCACGTTCTTCGTCACAACCGCTCCAGCGCCAACCACGGCATCAGCACCGATCTCAACTCCGGGAAGGATCACAGCTCCAGCACCAATCCTGCCGCCTCGACGGACCGTCACGCCCTTGAAGTGCTTGAATCTCTCCTTCGTCCTGCCCAAATAGTTATCGTTCGTGGTGGTCACCATCGGTGAGATGAAGCAGTAATCTTCAATCGTGGAATATGCGGTGATGTAGCAATTCGTCTCGAGCTTGCAGCTCTTCCCGATCGTGCAGTAGTTCTCCACTGTCACATTCCGGCCTATGATTGTCTTTTCGCCAATCGTGACGTTCTCTCTTATTGTCGCGAGGTCAGCGACAAAGACATCGTTTGCAAGCCTACTGCCCACATAGATGACCGCCTGAGCGCCGATCACACAGTTATTCCCGATGGTGGGAGGAGATAGTTCATCAGTGTCCTTTCCACGGAAGATGCTTCGCTTCGCTCTCGCCGGCCCCTTGCCAATGATTGCATTGTCATCGATCCGGGCGTTGTCGCCGATCTTGCTTCCGGCATGGATCGTGACATTGTTACCGACTACACAGTTCTTCCCGAGAACAACGCGCTCCCCGACGACGCAGAATTTTCCAACACTCGAACCCTTACCGATATGAGCTGTCGGGTGAAGATATGAATAGAGTGACTTCAAGGAAGGGTGATGACTGAGTGGGCAGTTGATCCTTGGATGGCTTGATGGACCTCGAGCAAATTCCTTTGTCAAACCTTTTCCTTCTGCCGAACGACTTCCTTCACAGCTTTTGTTAGCCTCCGATAAGTGGCCTTCATATCCTGCGAGATAAGTTTTGTATCCGAAAGCACGGGCAGGAAATTCGTGTCGCCAGCCCAACGCGGGACCACATGAAGGTGGACATGCCCTTCAATGCCAGCACCACTAACACGGCCGAGGTTTGCTCCGATATTAAATCCATCTGGATGCGACACTCGCTGCAGCAGACTCATCGCGATCTTAGTTCCGTTCATCAGCTCGAGAGACTCGCTGTCGTTCAGGCCGTGGAAATCCGGACAATGTCGGTAGGGCACAACCATGAGGTGGCCGCTGTTGTACGGGAAAAGGTTCATCACAATGAAGCACTCCTTCCCCCTCCACACGATGTAACGCCTCGCGGCGTTCCTCTCATCCTTCGCACCGCAGAAAATGCATTTTCGTGACCGACCCTTCTTGGAGAATGATTCTATGTACTTTGTCCTCCATGGGGACCAGAGACGCTTCATTCCTCCTCGCCTTCCTTTTCTTCCTTTGCCGCTGCTGCAATGATCTTCTCGGTGATTTCACGAGGGACTTCTTCATAGTGGGAGAGTTTCTGCCGATGGAGCCCTCTCCCCTGCGTCATCGATCGTAAAACCGTCGAGTACCGATGAAGCTCAGCCAACGGGATCAGGGCTTTCACTTTTTGCATACCGCCCTCGGAATCCATCCCGAGGATCTTGCCACGCCGGCTCGAAATATCTC
>JBBIJH010000265.1:0-2334 GCA_037446075.1 Ignavibacteriales bacterium | reverse complement strand
AATTATTGAATCGCACAAGGGTGTAAAAGACACGCCTCTTGAGGGTGCTCACCCCGTGCGGACGGCCAAGGAGTTGTATCAGGGAATAGAAATCGGCGCGATTTTGAAATTGGAAGGTTACTTTCCTATCCAAGAAGTTCCAAATCATCTTTTCATACTTCACATACGGGAAGAATACGTGCCAGTACAGATACGACACCATCGCAGGATACCAGTTGTAACCTTCCTTCCAATAATTGTTCTTCAGGGCATTTCCATCGGCATCTTTCAGCTCCTGAAACTCCATTAGCAACTCGCGTGCTTTGTCTAGGTCGTAGTTCGGAATGTATCTCTCCTCCCTCCCATGTTCATCCGTGAGGTATAAGATCCCGGTGTTTCCTTCCCGCACGCGCAACTGCTTTCTCATAATTTGGTCCTATCCTTTTGCAATGGAACCGTCACTTCTTGTACCTTTGGTCGTGGTAATAGACTCAGCACTGAAAACATTGCCTTCCCCCATGGCATCGGGTATGCTTTCCGACTTGCTGTGAAGCAACCGATTGTTGAAATCGTGAATGCCAGAAACGTTGCCTGTGCCGCACCAATGGGTCCGTTAACATAAATGAAAAGAGGGCAAAGCCCAATGCCATCAGGGACGTCCGCTTGGAGTACACAACAAAATTCCCGAAGATGTAATACACTCCTTGCATTGCAAAGGCCAGACCAAGCCACAGAATGTAATCCGCCGCATCATAAAACCGAGAACCCACGAGGAATGGAAGAAACCACCTGGCCGCCGCGCCGTACAGGACGCCGAAGAGTGGAAGTGCGATCGCCCCGAGCAGCAGAATACGGGCGAGGCGAATCTTATCAAGACCCTCCGAGTTGCTCAATCTCGAAAAGAGAGCAGGGACGTACGCCTGGTTCGCCGCTCCAATGACAAGAGCAATCGGCGATGCAACGTTGAACCCAACACTGTACAAACCAGTGTCCGCCACCGAGGCAAGGTGATTCAAGTAAAGACGGGCTGCCATCGTCATCACCCAGCCTCCGATGAAATGAGGAATGAGAGGAAGCCCGAAAGAAAGAATAGAACGCAGTGAACTCCGATCGAGTCTCGGCCGAAGAAGATTGAGCCGAACCGAAAGGCCATAAAGACTGAACAGCCCAATCACGACCCCCGAGCCGACGACCGCAAGCATTCTGCCCCGCCAATCCATTCCTATTGCTACGACGAGTAGGAGCGAGAGACCAAGGTTCAGAGAGGTGTTTGTAATCTGCAAGAAAATATATCGCCTGGGTTCGCTCCGAGCCTGCAGGAGGCTGAGGTACGTCGTCTGAATTACACCTGTCAGCGCGATCACAGCGAGGACCGGCGCCCATGAGGCAGGGAACTTTGTCAAACGCTCGACGATCCCACCGCCCACCGTTAGAAAGAGAACAACTGCGAGCGAGAGAATCACCGCCAGGCTGATGCTCGTGCTCACGAGTTTGCGGTGGGCCTCAACGTCATTGTCGAAGTGGCAACGCGCAATGAGACCGTAGGCGTTGATTCCAAGGACGACTGCCAGGATCTGTACAATCACTATGGAGGTCGCAACGATGCCATAGTCTGTGGGGGTCAGATATCGTGTAAGGATCGGAAGAAGTATCAGGGGCAGAGCGGCGCTGATCACACTCCCGATGAGGTATACGAAGGAGGACCTCACAAACGAGGAAGACATCAAGTCAGAGAACTCTTCGAGCATCCTGTTCAGCATAACATTTCATCCGTTCTCAGTTACGATGGAAAACCAGATGGGCATAGCGCATGGAACCTTCCGTGGATAGGACTTCAGCATCAAGTCGGAAGCCCTTTTCACCCAACTTGTGTAGAACTCGGTCTCGCTTTTCCTTTAGTTGGCGATCGTCGTAATACACGCATCTGTTCCCCTCCTGCGCAAAGTAATGGGCTTCTACTGCAATTCCCCGCAAATCCCGAGAGGCCAGCACACCGTTCATCCCCCCGAGGACTGCTTCTTCATGTCCTTCCACATCGATTTTCAAGTGGGTTGGCGCTGGGAGACGAAAGTTTCGTATTGCGGAATCCAGTGTGAGGAGAAGAACAGGTACAGAGCTGTTCGTTGCGTCATTGACGAGGGTATGGGCTCCCTCACCAACATCATCCGAATGCAATCGGAGATAACCCATGCCGTCATGGTCACTGAGGGCAAAGGGAAGGGCTAGAAGATTGGAGAGCTGGTTCAGGTGGGCGTTTGTTCTTAAGCGTGAAAAGTTTTCTGCCTCCGGCTCGAAGGCAATGACGTTTCCCCCAATTCCCAACAAATTTCCAGCAATGATCGCTTAAAACCCCGT
>JBBIJH010000264.1:0-2378 GCA_037446075.1 Ignavibacteriales bacterium | reverse complement strand
GGCGCTTGGTCCATCAGCGCATCTTGTTCTTGGAGGTGAGGTGATCAGATGAGATCGCATGAACTAGCTTTGCCTGACCACTACAACCCAGAGAAAGTCGGTCAGGTCTGGATGGTCGATTACAATAACTTAGCCCGGGCCGCTGAACAATGGGCCACAAACAATCACATCAAACCAGCGGCGGAGGATCATTTCAAGATTTGCCTTGTCGCAGTCGATGTTCAGAATACTTTCTGCATTCCGGGCTTTGAGCTGTATGTCGGGGGGCGATCAGGAACGGGAGCGGTGGACGACAACCGCCGGCTGTGCGAGTTCATTTATCGCAATCTGGGTGCAATCACGCAAATCGTGCCGACGATGGACACGCATCAGGCGATGCAAATTTTCCACGGCATTTTCCTCATAAATGACAAAGGGGAGCACCCATCGCCGTATACGCTCGTCTCGGAAGAAGATATAGTGAAAGGAGTCTGGAAGTTCAACCCGGTGATCGGCGAGAGTCTCGGTATCGCGCCAGAGTATGGGCAGCAGCATCTCCTCCATTACGCTCGCAAGCTGAAGGAGGGCGGCAAGTACGACCTGACGATTTGGCCCTATCATGCCATGCTCGGCGGGATAGGTCATGCTCTGGTTTCCGCGGTCGAAGAAGCGATTTTCTTCCACACCATCGCCCGCCTTAGCCAACCCGATTTCCACATCAAGGGGAACGCACCTTTGACGGAACATTATTCTGTGCGCGGGCCGGATGTGCAGGTGGGGCCCGATTTCAAGCGGGGGGGCGAGAGCTGCGAGAAGTTCTACCACAAACTGGTTAACTTCGATGCCGTCATCATCGCCGGGGAGGCCAAGAGTCACTGTGTTGCCTGGACTATCGCGGATCTAATGAACGATGTGCTGATGAGAGACAAAAGCCTTGTCGAGAAAGTTTATCTCCTGGAGGATTGCACTTCGCCCGTGTGCGTCCCCGGAGTCGTGGATTACACGGATGCAGCCGATGCCGCGTTCAAGCGTTTCGCCGAGGTGGGGATGCACGTGGTGCGTTCCACCGACCCGATCGAGACGTGGCCTGGCATCGGACAGTTCGCCGCCGCATAACTCTGGACTGACCAACCATTCCCGAAAAGGGGGTTGGTTTTTCCTGTTTCACTTTAGCTTTTAAATTTGATCATGGAGAGGTGCAGGAGCGGTTTAACTGGCACGCCTGGAGAGCGTGTGTGCGCGAAAGCGTACCGTGAGTTCGAATCTCACCCTCTCCGCTTATAGCTTTCTTCAATTTGGTTGAGTAGAAATGATTTGGCTTCATGGTTCCAGGCTTGGGGTATGTTCGTCTCAGGCGGAAAATTGCGAGCGTCGAGTTTCGCGCCGGAGGCGCGTCCGTTCAACGGATCGTCTATGACCCAAAGGGTCAGTCGACCGGCGGCAGAGGATCTCTGGGCTTGCGCCTTTGGAGCCTCTCGTCAGGAACGTCTGCAGGCCGCCTGCACAGCAGGCGCTCGGCCCCTATGCGTTTGCGTTTCACTTGTTTTTTGGCTAATTTGCTTAAGGGGATAAGATGACAACGGATTCATCATGAAAAGCAGAAGAGTTCTATTCTCCGCCGCGCTCCTCGCCTTTGCACCCCTCCTATTTGCTCAGAAGCCTCTGGTGGATGTCATACGTGTGGACGGGCCGATTAATCCGGCCAATGCTGATTTCATCCACACCTCCCTCCAGCAGTCTGCGGAGGATGGCACACAATGCTTGGTCGTCGAACTCAATACCCCCGGTGGCTTACTGAAGTCCACACGCGTAATTGTGACGGATTTACTCAATGCCCCTGTCCCGGTAGTTGTTTATGTTTCGCCGAGCGGGTCTCAGGCGGCTTCAGCGGGAGTGTTCGTGACGCTTGCAGGTCATATTGCCGCGATGGCACCCGGGACGAACATCGGCGCAGCACACCCAGTCACCGTCGGAGAGGGGGAAACCAAAGACACTGTGATGCTCGAGAAAGTCACGAACGACGCGGCGGCCTTCATCCGTACGATTGCCGAAAAGAGGAGTCGAAATGTAAAGTGGGCTGAAGAGGCTGTGCGCAAGAGTGTCTCGATCACGGAGACAGAAGCGCTAGCTCAAAAAGTGATTGATCTCGTCGCGAGGAACGTGGAAGACCTTCTGAAGCAAATTGACGGCAAGGAAGTTGAGACATCAACAGGCAGAAAGAAACTTACTGTGAAAGACGCACAGATCCGGGAAATCCCGGTCGGCTGGCGGTATAAGATCCTGAATATTCTCAGCGATCCCAATATCGCTTACATTCTCCTGATGCTTGGGTTTTATGGTCTTCTCTTTGAATTATACAACCCGGGCACGATTCTTCCAGGAGTCGTTGGGGGGATTTG
>JBBIJH010000263.1:0-2387 GCA_037446075.1 Ignavibacteriales bacterium | reverse complement strand
AGAGTCCGTCCCGGCAACTTCGAAAATCGTTCTCAACTCGCGCGGCTGTTGGGCATGCGTGAACTGAAACAAGACCAAGCAGCTGACTGCAAACACAATCCTCACCCCGTTCTCACCTCCTTCGTGAGCATCTCATACTACTTGACGTACAGAAGCTTCTTTGTTTCAGAAAAGCTTCTCGTTCGGAGCTGGTAGAAATAGACTCCTGAAGGCATCTTCTGGCCCGAGCTGTCCTTGCCGTCCCAGCGGACGCTGTTGGTTTGTCTCCGGGCGAGTGTGCTGGCCGATAGGTGGACTACAAAGCTTAGCAGATGTTCAAGGATCCTCTTCTTCTGCAGCATCACGAACTCAACATGAAGAAGTTGTAGAGGCGGGTCCCTTCCTCTGAGTGTAATGAATTAAACAAGCGAAGTCAAGCTTACTCTGCGATACTCGGAACTTTATTTCGCCAGCAATGGCAACGAGCAAAACACGCAACGACGCAAGGCGCTCTTCATTCAGATTCTCAAGAATTAGTTGGGGGGACATCAACGGCACGTGAACAACCGTTTAGAGACGGACACTCCCGCAAGAACAACAAACCCCGGTCTCGATGAATCGGGACCGGGGTTTTGCATTCTCTTATCTTATGGAGAGGTGGTTCGGGAAGTTTTCTAAAGAACCTTTGCCCTTATATACTCCCGATTCAATCTCGCGATGTGCGTCACGGAAATCTGCTTCGGGCACTCCGCCTCGCATGCGTACGTGTTTGAGCAAGCTCCAAAACCTTCTGCATCCATCTGCGCTAGCATTCGCTCAACACGCTCTTTTCGCTCGGGACATCCTTGTGGGAGGAGAGCAAGGTGGGAAACTTTCGCTGCCACAAAGAGCATTGCTGAGCTATTCTTGCAGGCAGCGACACACGCACCACATCCGATACAGGCGGCCGCATCGAAGGCCTCATCCGCTACAGGCTTGGGTATGGGAATCGCATTGGCATCCGGAGCACTTCCTGTTCGGACAGAAATGAACCCGCCCGCCTCCATGATCCGGTCAAACGCCGTGCGGTCCACAACGAGGTCTTTGATCACGGGGAACGGCTTTGCCCGCCACGGCTCCACAACAATGTGGTCTCCGTCCTCGAAGTGTCGCATCCGCAACTCACACGTTGCAACACCTTGCTGCGGCCCATGAGCACGACCGTTGATCATCATGCCGCAGCTCCCACAGATTCCTTCCCTGCAATCGTGATCGAACGCGATGGGGTCCTCGCCCTTCTTTACCAGGTCAGCGTTGAGAATATCAAGCATCTCAAGGAACGATGCGTCAGGGGAAACGTCTCGAACCGTGTAAGTGACAAACTTACCTTTCTCGTTCCTGTTTCTTTGCCGCCAGACTTTTAGGGTCAAATTCATACTGTTACAAGTTATTCGTTACTCGCTTGCTGCTTTGCCCTCAATAGATAATTTATATAGCCATTCAAAAGCGCCGACACCCGATCGATAAGTTCTTTCCCTCTTTTGTACTCATTTTCACCAACATATTTCTCATCAGGTGCTGTGATCAATTGATCGAGCAGATCATAAAGAGAACCTCTATTCTGTCGGCAGAACTGCACGTTTTCTTGAAAATGAAACCTTCCAGATCCTTCTGCAATATTGTGCGTGGCAGAACGCGCAGCTCGGGTCATATCGTCCACGGGTGAGAATTTCTCCTTGTCTGGAAATCTCTCCGCCAGAGTCATTATATACCTTCTCACTTCCGTAGCTGCCTTCCAGCATTCCAAATCCTCAATACTCTTAAGGCTTCCTGCCACTTGGCGACGCGCTCCAGTAACCATTAACGATTAAGAAGTAACTACTGATAACTCCTCCGTGCAGGTTTCACGTACTCGAACCGTAACGGCTCTTGATTCAGCTGAGGGGTTTTCCCTTCACCGGTGAACTCCCAGGCCGCCACATAAGAGAATCTCTCGTCATTTCTCATCGGTTCACCTTCTTCGGTCTGATACTCTTCACGGAAGTGCCCACCGCACGATTCTTCCCGATGGAGTGCATCGTACGCAATCAGCTCACCCAGCTCAAGGAAGTCTGCAACCCGGCCAGCCTTCTCCAGTTCGCAGTTCAGCTCACTGGCAGAGCCTACGAGTTTGAGGTCTTGCCAGAACTCTTGACGGAGTTTGGGAATCATTTCCAGCGCTGTACGCAACCCCGAGGCATTCCGGCTCATCCCCACATACTCCCACATAATTCTGCCAAGTTCACGGTGGAACTCGTCCACCGTTCGTCTGCCGTTAACGGATAAGAGTCTCCGTATCTGCTTTTCCACCTCTTGTCGCACACTCTTGAATTCGGATGCTTCCGTCGTTACAGGCTTGAAAGTTCCAGAAGCGAAGTAATCCCCAATTG
>JBBIJH010000262.1:0-2472 GCA_037446075.1 Ignavibacteriales bacterium | reverse complement strand
TCGAAGATGCTAGTGCAGCGGTGCAGCCGCAAGATGAGGAGACATTGCTGATGATGAGCGTGTCAGTGCCGCTATTCGTAATCGTGAAGACATGTGTCACCTTCTGGCCTCGATAGATGTTGCCGAAATCGTGGTTTGCACCCCCTTCAATTTCGATCTTTGGTTTGAAAAAGCCAGCCTTCTTCGGGTCAGAGAAGACGGGAGATTTCGTCTGTGCGCCTAGCGAATTGGACAACAACAGAATTGGGATTGCAACGGCGAGTTTCGAGCTGGTGTTCATGGCGGCCTCCAAGCTACCCGGCTAGCGGACGATACTTCTCGTGCTTGATTTGTTCTGAAACATCTAGGACGGGACAGCGTCACGTCTCTGAGAACTGGCCGGACCAGTGATCCGGCCTACGACAGCACTGGTTTTCTCCTTGAGAACTATTTAAGAAAATGGAGGATAAAATTCAACAATACTCAGGAAATTAAGCTCAACGTCGCCCCAACCTCTCAATTTCCGGAGCCGGGCTCCGATCCCCAGAATCCGCGGGTCCAGCAGAGTTGCCTCAAGAGCGGAGCCGCTCGATATCGATCACCGCCAAGGTCTCTACAAAGGGCATCCAGGACGGCCAGGACTTGATCGAAGCCAATCCTCTGCCCCATTTTCAGTGGACCCTGGGGATAGTTCGTCCCAAGCTCCATGGCTAAATCGATCTCCTCTGGCTGTGCGACGTTCTCCATCACGGCGAAAGCGGCCTCATTCACAAGCATGCAGGCAATCCGCGGCAACACCATTCCAACGCGATCCTGAACGACGGAGATTTCTCGGTCAAGCGACCAAAGGAATTCTTTGATCCTTGAGATGGTATCGTTACTCGTGTACACCGAGGTTGCAACCTCAAAGAGAACGTGATCGAATAGTCCCGGCAGTGCACAGAACCCCATGAGTCTGTCCCGGTGCTTGATCCACCCTGCTTGTTCCGTTATCATGGAGGTCACAGAGGCGCTGAGGATGGGGACGGACGGGGGTAATTCTTGATCAAGCGACTTCAGATTCTTCTTCTTATTTTGTAGATGCAGGTTTGTCACTTCGACCGCGAGAGCAACATCTTGTGGAATCGTTTGAACTTTCTGGATTCTCTTTTGTGTCTCACCTAATAGAAGTCCCAATATCTTCTGCGTGGTTTGAACAAAGTATCCCTTCGATGCACATAGGAGAGAGAATTCTGCCACAAGTGCGTTGTCTCCAACAACAAAAACCTTCTGTGCGCCGACTGATCCTGACCTAGCTTTCATTCAATTCTCTTTTGGGTAATTGTAAAAGCCACGTCCTGTTTTTCTGCCCAGCATTCCTGCATCGACCATTTGTTTCTGGATGGGGTGTGGACGGTACCGGGGCTCGAAGAAGGATTGCTCGTAGATGGACTTAGTGACTTGATAGTTGATATCAATCCCGATCAGGTCCATCAGCTCGAATGGGCCCATGATGAATCCCCCTTCTTTCTTCACGATGCGGTCGATTTCTTCCACGGTCGCGATCCCCTCGCCGAGGATGCGAAGTGCCTCCCCATAAAAGGGACGCGCCACTCTGTTGACTACAAAGCCCGGTGAGTCTTTGACGACTACAGGCGTCTTTCCAAATCTCTTCGCGAGTTCTACAACAGCCTGCACGGTCGTCTCCGATGTATCGCGTCCTCTTACGACCTCGACCAACTTCATCGAAGGTGCCGGGTTAAAGAAATGCATCCCGACGACGCGGTCGGGTCGTTTTGTTATCGAAGCGATGGTGGTAATTGAAAGGGAAGAAGTATTCGTGGCGAGGATCGCCTCCTGCCGGCAGGTGGCATCCAGCCTGCTGAAGATTTCCCTCTTCACCTGGAGATCCTCCAACGCAGCTTCGATGATTAGTGCACCCTGGGCGAGGTCGTGGAAATCAGGACGAGGATGGATCCTAGCTATGACCTCTCGCTTCGACATGCGATCGAGTCTTCCCTTCTGAATCGCTGCCTCAAGCTCCCTGTTAATCCGATCCATGGCACCAGCGAGTATGCTGGCGGAAAGATCATGGAGCAGAACCTCGCAACCGGAGAGTGCGGCAACCTGTGCAATCCCGGCACCCATTGTGCCAGCTCCGACAATGCCGACTGTCTCGGGAGATTCGATAGCCATCGAAGGGTAGGACAACGATCGAAAAACAATAAATAAAGGCGCGACGTAGCCCGCGCCTTTAGAGCAGAAGAGTGATTAACCTGGAATGGCAGCCTCTTCGGGAATCTTCTGCCACTCAGGGACCCATTCTGGCAATGAGAGTCCGAGAGGCTCCGTCTTCGACTTCACTTCCTTTGCGAAGGTTTGCCTCACTTCGTCGTTATCTCGCTTCTTGAGTCCGAGTTCGCGATACCGCACATTCTTCCTTGAGCCAGGTCGGCCGAAGATGGACATCAAGCGGGGCCACGATCGATTCAACGTATCTTGAAAATCGCCCCT
>JBBIJH010000261.1:2222-2482 GCA_037446075.1 Ignavibacteriales bacterium | reverse complement strand
AGCGAGTAGGTAACCTGACGGAAAAGAGTATGAGAAGAGTACTCGTGGCGAAAGCTTCTGAATTGTCTTTCTGCGGAAGGAAAATCGCCCATGTTGTAGTAGCTTTCGCCGATCAAATAAGCAGCTTCAGCTTTCTCGTTCTCGGATTGTAAGGTTGGGATGGCTCTAGTAAAGTGATCAATAGCTTCCTCAAACTGCTTCAGTCCCATCAGACATGCACCTACTCGCACGACGCACGCCGACCGCAAGCTACTGGAGGG
>JBBIJH010000261.1:0-2212 GCA_037446075.1 Ignavibacteriales bacterium | reverse complement strand
TCGTAAGACCGCATTGCATCGGAATAATGCCCCTGCCTCTCTGACACCCAACCTGTTGAGTACAACGCGTAGTCGGCAAGGGGATTGGTCGGATAGGCCTCAAAGGAGACCTGGTAGTATTTTTTTGCACGGTCAAGATCACCGCGTTTGTAATACGACTCGCCCAGCCAGTACGCAGCTTCCCCGGCAATGGAACTCTTCCCGTACTGATCCAGAACCTGCTTGAAGTAGGCTTCTGCCTTCTGGTAGCTCCCTTTCTTATGGCTGATCTCTCCCTTCCGGAAAATTGCATCGGAGCGGAGAGAACTATTTGGGAATTCCTTCAAGAATAAATCGAATCGCTGGTCGGCCTCGTCGTACTTCCCCAGATTGTACAAACAATCAGCGGAGAGGAAAAACGCTTCAGGCCGGCGTAGACTGCCCGGGTACTTGTCCAGGAACTTTGAAAACTCGCTGAAGGCAAGTTGGTACAATCCGTCGCGGTGAAGTCCGTAAGCAAACGCGTAATCCTGCTCTTCCGGAAGACCCTGGCTAGATACGGTGGAAGAAGTTAGAAGGAGGATGACAAAGAGAAGCTTGGCTCCCCTGTTCCCAAGAGTTGGCAAATGGAACTCTCCCCTAAAGTAGCCCCTCAGATGTGGAGTGAAACTTTCTTAATTTAAGACAAACAACGCCTGTTGTCAAGCGATTTCGTACAAGAAGGGAAGAATTTTAAGGGTATCTCCCACAAAGACGGAACAGATTGCAGACGGTGACCTCCTGCTGCCCGAAGCAAGACTTCGGTTCTAACGTATTAGACCTCAAGTCAAAAGAGTGGTTACTGGGGGAATGAAGGAAGGGGTTTGCGGGCTACATGAAGGACTGGTTGCCGGCTTTACTGAAGGGCTTGATGGTACTCTTGGAGGCTTGAGACTTCCAGCTCAGCTTTTTGAAGTCGCTCAATCCCTTTGACAGCTGCAGCGGCAGCAGAGAGAGTCGTGACGTATGCTACTTTGTGCTCAATAGCCGCCCAGCCGATTGCATACTCATCGTATCGCGATTTCTCGCCGAGTGGGGTGTTGATCACGAATTGCACCTCGCCATTTTTGATGTGATCAACGATATGAGGTCGTCCTTCATTGACTTTGTAGGTGCGCTTATTGGGGATGCCTTGTTGCGTCAAGAACTTCGACGTGCCCTCGGTCGCAATGATCGAAAAACCAAGTCGGAGAAAATCCCTGACAATTCCAAGCGTGATTTCATTCTTATCACTTTCATTGACGCTCACGAAAACAGTGCCCGATGTCGGCAGGAGATTCCCAGCCGCGATCTGGGACTTCGCAATTGCCCCTCCGAATGTTGTAGAGATCCCCATCACTTCGCCCGTTGATCGCATCTCTGGGCCAAGAAATACAGGAACTTGTGGAAACTTCGTGAACGGAAACACCGACTCCTTCATGGAGATGTGCTTGAGCGTCCGGAAATCGAAATCCGCGACGCGCAGCTCTTGCAGTGTACGACCGACCATTACCTTGGCGGCGATTTGCGCAAGCGGGATGCCAATTGCTTTGCTCACGAATGGCACAGTCCGGGAGGCACGTGGATTGACTTCGAGGACATAGACCACACCATCCTTCATGGCGTATTGCACGTTGATCAATCCCACAACCTCCAGCGCATGCGCGAGTCGCTTCGTGTGCTCGATAATCTCTCTGAGATTTTGCTCGGAGATCATATAAGGGGGGATCGTGCACGCGCTGTCGCCCGAATGAATCCCTGCTTCTTCAATGTGCTCCATCACACCACCGATAAGCACGTCTCGACCATCACATACTGCATCGACATCGAACTCGAAAGCATCTTCAAGAAAGCGGTCGATCAGGACGGGATGTTCCGGAGAAACCTCGACAGCCTTCCGCATGTATTCGCGAACGGATGAGCTATTGTAGCAGATTTCCATTGCCCGGCCGCCGAGAACGTACGACGGTCGAACCAATACTGGGTATCCAATCTGTTCGGCAACGAGGACTGCATTGCTGATCGAGTAGGCGGTCCCGTACTTGGGGTGCGGAATTTTTAGTTTCTTCAAGAGAGCCCCAAAGCGCTCCCGGTCCTCTGCAATGTCGATGCTGTCAGGGCTTGTTCCTAGAATCTTCACACCGTTGGCCTCGAGAGCTTTCGCCAGCTTCAATGGAGTTTGCCCGCCGAAACTGACGATCATCACGTCGGGTCT
>JBBIJH010000260.1:0-2510 GCA_037446075.1 Ignavibacteriales bacterium | reverse complement strand
GCCGAATAGCCCGTACATTTCTCGGACATACATTAATACCAGGAACGGAGTTCGGACGAATCCATCGCAATTCTCACCGCTCAGCGTCCCACCGAGTGAGATAGCCAAATCAAAAACCTGCGTTGCGAGTATGTCGAGAAGATCGCGATGTTCTCTCTTTCCAAGATCCATCAGTGGTTCACAGTGGACGTTCCCCATGCCAGCGTGTCCGTAAATGGAGAATGATAGATCGTGCGACCGCAACAGAGAAGCAAGCCCTTCAACATACTGGGGAAGCTTCTCCACCGGAACAGCGACGTCCTCGATGAAGGAGGCCTTCCTTGTCGAGCTTTGGATGGCTTGCAGAATGTGAGTTGCCTCCTTTCGCACTTCCCAGAGGCCCCCGAGATTTTCCGGGTTTGTTCGGAAAGAGAACGCAAGCCGAAGTTCATCGGTCAGGAGCCGTCGGAGGGTTTCGAGGTCGTGCGAAGCATCCTCCAGAGTTTCAGCCTCAAACTCGAAGAGCAGCATTGCATCGGCGTCGTCGTCAATAAATTGCTCAACAACGGTACTTCGGCCTCGGGCTAGATCGAGGAGCGTTCGGTCCATCATTTCCACCGCTGCAGGTTTCAGTGTAAGGGATGCGATGACTGCTTCTGCCATTGATTCATAGTTATGAAAATAAGCCAGCCCGGTTGCTTTCGCCCTGGGAAGTTCCGCAATCCTGAGCTTCGCCTCGACAACGACGCCAAGCGTTCCTTCGGATCCTGTCAGAATCTTCGTCGCGTCCAGTTGTCCCGTGCGAACCGCATCTCGGAGATTGTAACCGGAGGAGTTCTTCTGAACCTTTGGATACCCTGCCAGAAGAAGTTGCTTCTGTGGAAATAGAAGAAGGGAGAGCGCCCCGATTAACGCCTCTGCACGTCGGGAGATCCCTGCAGGGGAAGCGCTGTTTCCATCTGGAGTGGTGAATTCGACTATCTCGCCATCCGCCAAGACGCTTGTCAGCGAGAGGACGTGATCTTTCGTCGCTCCGTATCGGAGGCCGTGGGGACCTGCTGCGTTCGTGCCGATCATACCACCGATCACGCATTTGTCGCTACTGGCAGGATCAGGGGGAAAAAACATGCCGAAGCACGCAAGTTGCCGATTTAGCATGTCCAGAACGATTCCCGGCTGGACTCTAACCCATTTGTCTTCTCCATTGATTTCGATGATCTTATTCAAATAGGATCGAAGGTCGAGCACGATTCCGAAGCCAACAGCCTGGCCCGCGAGACTTGTGGCTCCACCGCGCGGAATGATCGGAATCTCGTGCTCATGCGCATACCGGACAGCAATTTGGACATCCTCGATTGACTTCGGGCATATGACGGCCATCGGTCGAATCTTGTAGATGCACGCTGCGGTGCTATATGCCTCTCGTGAAGCCTCATCGGAGAGGACATCTCCCGAGATCTCGGACTGAAGATCCTTCAGGATAGCAGAAGACGATGATCGCATGGAATCCGTGGTGTTCACATCAAGTCGTGCCAGAGCAATGTAAGAAGAGAGGGGTGGAAATGCAAGGAGAGCTATTCCGTGCGCCAAGATGTCGTTGCCAGAGGTCCCTTTGTAGAGGGCGTATCCCGCATCGGGCTCCAAAAAAAATGCCGCCCCGAGGCAGGGCGGCAGATAGATCGGATTGATTCTTCTACGGGTCAGATTGTCGTGGTTATCCTTCCAAGGACTCTTCGCCCGAGCATGGAGCCGCCGAAGAGTTCATAGTGCCGACGATCGAAAGCGTTGTCGACATTCACGCCGAGATGGACGTTCTTCGAAATCTGGTATCCGGCGACAAGATTTACGATGGCATACTCCGGGACATTCCCTGAGAATATTCCCGCTGCCCACGGATATCCTGTTACCCACTTCATGGTCACACCTGCGTTGTACCCGGCGCGGCTCGCATAGGAGAGTGTGAGGTTCACCTTGTGTTTCGGCGCGTTCGGGAGCAGGATGTCTGTCAGCTTGACGCCGCCGCCTACGTCAACCTCTTTTCTCTCCTTTACTTTGAAATCGAAGTAGGCCCAGTTTGCATCGACACTAACTTCGTCAGTGAGGCTGATCCTTGCAGCGACTTCAAAGCCTCGCTCATCCACTTTGCCAGCGTTGGTGTACGAAATAACTCCGGCGCGCTCGCCGCCCGGCAGTGTTGCCAGTAGCGGACCTAACTGAGAAGCTAGAGACAGGTAGCCTGCCTGCAGCACGGCAAGGTTTTGCCGAAGTGGATGAGTTGCGGGTAGGTTCAACTGGTTGTAGAGTGTATTGAGATCGCTGAGGTTTTTCGGGATGTTTGTCCCGCCATCAAATAGGGAATAAACCGGATAGCTTGGATTCACCGCAGGAAGTAGATCGGTCACGAAATCTGTCAGCTGATTGAAGTAGGCATCGACGGTGACATAGACCCTATTCTCAATGTGGCCTTTGTAACCAATTTCCCATCCCGTGATCTTGTCGACCTTCAGATTCTTGTTCCCGAGAGCCAGGAC
>JBBIJH010000259.1:1905-2546 GCA_037446075.1 Ignavibacteriales bacterium | reverse complement strand
GGATTACACCGATCATCCCAATGCAAGGCTCGGTCGGTTCCAGTGGAGACCTTGTACCCCTTTCTCATTTTATCCTTGCGATGATGGGAAACGGCAAGGTGCTGTATCGCAGCGCGCTCATGGATAGTGGATTGGCGCTTCGGAAAGCGGGTCTCCAGCCTATCCGGCTCAGAGCAAAGGAGGGACTGGCGCTGATTAATGGTACTCAGATGGCAACGGCGTACGCTGCTCTCGCGGTTCACGAGGCGCAAACGTTGGCCGCACTCTCAGACCTCGCTGGTGCTCTGAGCGTGGAAGCTCTAAAAGGTACGGACAATGCCTTCGATGAGCGAATTCACAAGCTTCGCCCACATCCGGGTCAGATGGCTTCGGCCTCGAATGTGCGAAGGCTCATGGCAGCCAGCGAGATCCGAGAATCCCATCGATACAACGATCCGCGTGTTCAGGATGCTTACTCGATCCGATGCATTCCCCAGGTGCATGGTGCATCCCGGGATGCGATAGAGTACGCTGCAAGGGTCGTCTCCATCGAGATCAACTCTGCAACGGACAACCCCCTGATTTTTCCAAAGGAGAGGATTCACCTGGAGGGAGGGAATTTCCACGGCCAGCCCGTAGGCCTTGCGTGCGATTTCCTCTGC
>JBBIJH010000259.1:0-1844 GCA_037446075.1 Ignavibacteriales bacterium | reverse complement strand
GGCTCGTGAGTGGCAGCCTCCCTGACCTTCCCCGTTTTCTCACGCGGCGGGGCGGACTGCATTCTGGAATGATGATGGCTCAGTACACCGCCGCATCGATCGTCTCTGAGAATAAGGTTCTCTGTCATCCAGCGAGTGTAGACTCCATCCCTACAGGGGCGAGCCTTGAGGATCACAACAGCATGGCGTCGATCGCTGCACAGAAGTTGTGGAAGGTTCTTGACAATGTTTGGAAAGTGATGGCGATTGAGTTTCTCTGCGCTTGCCAGGCTCTTGACTTCATACGGCAGGCCGGGAGGAATCGAAAGCCGATGCGATGCGGTAAAGGGACAGAAGCGGCATATCAGTTCTACAGGAAACGGATTCCTCACCTTGACGAGGATCGAATTCTCCACGACGACATTGATGCTTCTCTCCAGATTCTCAGGGAGGGGAAACTTCTGCAGGCGGTTCAAAGAGCGGTTGGCCCTTTACAGTAGACAAAGAGCTTTTGATGAAAGCTGTTCCTTGTGTAGCGATCCTTGTTTTTCTTCTCCTCTTTCCAGATACAGAGGGGGAAGCTCAAAGAAAGGAGGCGACTATGAACGTAGAGCACATCCACTGGTACGGGCAGGCGGCCTTTCGCATTGAGGATGGAGATCAGCAAATCTATATCGATCCCTGGAAACTCCCGCCGGGGAAACTTCCGAAGGCCGATTTCATTCTCATCACGCACGCCCACTTCGACCATCTTTCCACCGACGATATCAGCATAATCAAGAAGGATGGGACGACATTCATTGCACCGAAGGATGTCGCATCCGGACTGAAGGGGTCCGTCAAACCCGTTGCGCCGGGTCAGACGGTCGAGCTGGGGAAGATAAAAGTAGCCACGATTCCCTCTTATAACCTGAGGAAGAATTTTCACCCCAAATCGAGCAATTGGGTCGGCTACATCATTACGTTGAGTAGTGGACAAACCGTCTACCATGCGGGGGATACTGATTTTACTCCGGAGATGAAGAGTCTGAAGGTAGATGTTGCGCTCCTGCCGTGTGGAGGAACCTACACGATGAATGCGAAAGAGGCTGCAGAAGCAGCAAATAGTTTCAAGCCGAAGATCGCGATCCCGATGCACTACGGAGATGTCGTTGGCAGCGATGCAGATGCGGAGATGTTCAAGAAGACGTTTCAAGGCGAGACGGTGATCAAGAAGCGAGAGCGTTGATGGCGCGTCATGAAATTCGCTGTCGACAAGATGCTTGGCCGATTGGCCAAGTGGCTTCGCATCCTGGGCTACGATACTCTTTTTAATCCTTATGTTCCCTCCGCGACGGTGATCAAGCAAGCGGTTGAGGAAAAGAGAATCTTTATCACCCGAGATTCGAACGCCGCCGCCAACCCTAAGGTATCAGAAATCTTTCTCGTCCATAGCGAGAGATATCGGGAGCAACTCCGTGAAGTCGTTGACCATTTTCAATTGGACGTCTCTTCCAAGCTATTTACACGCTGTACGATCTGCAATGTGGAAATCGTTTCCGTTGAAAAAGAATCCATCAAAACGAAGCTGCCGGAAAAATCGGCAATGAACTTCGACCGTTTCTACCAGTGCCCTAACTGCAATCGAATCTATTGGGAAGGTACGCACACCGAGAATACGAGAAAACGATTGAAGGAGATTCTTTCTCCGTAATTTCCAAGGAGAAAACCATGATCGGGTTGAAACGTGTTTATGAGAAACCTTCGCGGCAGGATGGCAAGCGATTCCTTGTGGATCGCCTTTGGCCGCGGGGCCTCAGCAAAGAACAGGCAAAGTTGGATGCCTGGCTGAAAGAGCTTGCTCCCTCTGACCGTCTGCGGAAGTC
>JBBIJH010000258.1:0-2551 GCA_037446075.1 Ignavibacteriales bacterium | reverse complement strand
CCTCAGGAGGTACATCCAGTACTTGGCGAGCCGACAACCAAGTCTTCCACAAAGGAAAAGAAAACCACGAAAGAGAAATGGGTGTATGATTCATACAAGCTGACACTGAATTTTGAGGATGGACAACTCAAATCGTGGGAGGAGGCGGGAAAGAAAGAAGAGAAAGAGCCGTGGGTCTATTATAAGAGCTATGCGGAGCGAGACAGTGCTCAAATGTACTTCGATAAAGCAATACCCGTTCTTGAGAAAGCTTTGAGTCTCGATCCGCAGAACCCAGATTTGCTCGGGATTCTTTCAAACGTCTATATTGCTGCAGGCAAGGCTGACATTGCCATGGATACGTTCCGACGCGGAGTCGAGGCGGACCCAAAGAACAAGTTCTTCCGATATAACTACGGGGTGCTGCTACTGAAGTCGAACGATTATGAAAGGGCGATCAACCAGTTCCGGGCCGCTGTTGAGATCGATTCAACTTACGAAGGGGCCTTGTACAACTTGGGCGTTGCCTATGTTAACTGGGGTGTCCAGATTCGAGAGCAAGCGCAGGATCCCGCGAAAGTGGAGACTGTATATAAAGAGAAGTTTAGACAGAGCCTTCCCTACCTGGAGCGGATGACGAGACTCAAGCCCCAGGATGCCGACTCTTGGGAGCTTCTCGGAAAAGTCTATGCGAACCTCGGGATGTCGAAGGATGCGACGGAGGCATTCGAGAAAGCGGATAAACTCCGGAACCGGAAATAAGCAATCCGAGTGATCCAACGGCGGCCCTATCACGTCCTAATAAATTCGGCGCCAGGCCTATTCACGACCGAGATCGATCTCGGGTTACTGCGTGGATAGGCTTGTCCTGTTTGACGGAGACGGGCGCACCGTACAGTGCATTGTCCGTATTCAACTGGCATAAATGGAGTGATCATCTATGAACGACCAACAGCCACAACAGATCAACATTGAGCTTGGGGAGAAAGAGGCAGAAGGGATCTATTCCAATCTCGCGATCATTACGCACTCGGGCGCCGAATTCGTCGTGGACTTCACTCGAGTCCTACCCGGAGTGCCGAAGACAAAAGTTTTTGCGCGAATCATCATGACCCCTCAGCATGCAAAATTGCTTCTGAATGCTCTCAAGGATAACATCGAGAAGTTTGAGAAAAAGTTTGGTGACATCAAACTCCAGGGTGAGCCGTCAACCACCGGTGGATTTGGATTCCAGCCGCCCAGCTCCGTTGGAGCTTCCGGGCGCTGATCGCGGAGAGGCGGATCACTCGCTAAGGTTCAAATTAGAAGTAAGTGATTCCTCTTTGTGAACTCGTACACCTCTGGCCGTACCTCCAGAACTCCCAGGAGACGCCCGAAGTTGGGCAGTCTGGTTCTCGTTCTTCATTGCCACCTTCCGTACGTTCTGACCCACGGGCGCTGGCCTCACGGCCTCGACTGGCTAAACGAAGCCGCCGCTGAGACGTATATCCCTCTCTTGAACGTTTTCGACGAACTAACCACGCAAGGTTATTCTCCGAAGATCACTGTCGGCATCTCTCCGGTGCTTGCAGAACAACTGTCGGACGATGTTTTTCGAGAGGAGTTTCTCTACTATCTCCAATCGAAGATCAAATCTGCGAGAGAGGATCGGACGGCGTTCTCGAAGACAGGACAGAAACGGCTTTCTGAGACCGCGGACTTTTGGTACGAGTGGTATTCAAAGATCAAGACCGACTTCATCAAGAGGTATGGTCAGGATATTGTCGCGGCGTTTCGCCAACTTCAGGATGAAGGGCACATCGAGATTCTTACCTCTGGTGCGACCCATGGATATTTTCCGCTCCTGGGTCTTGATACGAGCATTCAGGCTCAGGTGAAAGCTGCGGTCGTCACTCATCGAAAACACTTTGGGCGTGCACCCCGCGGCATTTGGCTTCCCGAGTGCGCATATCGCCCTGCATATGAGTGGAAGCCGCCCGTTGGAATCGGGGCATCAAGGCCCGCATATCCGAGGAAAGGCATCGAGGAGTTTCTTTCTGAGAACGGCATCGACTATTTCTTCATCGATTCAGCGTTGCTGAAGGGAGGCAAAGCGCTCGGTGTGTACATCGAGCGATTCGAAGGGCTTAAACGCATCTGGCAGCAGTTCCAAGAGCAAGTCGAGGAAAGGCCTGAGGACTTCACGAAATCGCCGTATGAATTATATTTGGTAAACTCATCGGGGAAGCCAGAGAAAAAACCTGTTGGCGTTTTCACGCGGGACCCAAGAACGGCACTCCAAGTCTGGAGCGGCGAGCATGGCTACCCCGGCGATGGTTGGTATCTCGATTTTCACAAGAAGCATTTTCCAGGAGGCCATCGATACTGGCGAGTGACGAGTTCCAAGGCCGACCTTGCGGACAAAATGGAATACTCCCCGGATCGAGTGGAGAGCCGCTTGGAGGAAAACTCCGACCACTTCGTTCATTTAGTACGCGATGTCCTCAGGGAACATTATGAGTTAACAGGGAAGCGTGGTGTGATCACGGCCCCGTACGACGCGGAGCTTTTTGGACACTGGTGGTTTGAGGGA
>JBBIJH010000257.1:0-2587 GCA_037446075.1 Ignavibacteriales bacterium | reverse complement strand
GTGTTTGAAATCATCGACATGCAACCCGATGTTCAGAATGCCCCCGATGCAATTCCGATCCGAGACTTCCTCGAAAGCATTGAGTTCCGAAACGTCTCCTTTGCCTACGAGCAAACTCCGGGAAGTCGGGAGACGAACGGTCGCGCCGTCCTGAAGAACGTGAACCTCCGCGTTCGAAAAGGGGAGGTGCTCGCGATCGTTGGCCCAAGCGGCGGGGGAAAAACAACTCTCGTAGATCTCATTCCTCGGTTCTACGATCCATTGGAAGGCCAGATTCTTCTGGATGGAATTGATTTGCGCAAAATAGAGATCAAATCGCTTAGGGATAAGATCGGGATTGTGACGCAGGAGACGATCCTCTTCAACGACACAGTGCGCAACAATATTGCCTACGGTTTGGACGATTGTCCGCTTAGCCGCGTCATCGAGGCAGCGAAGGCAGCGAATGCACACTCGTTTATTGAGGAAACCCCGGATGGTTACGACACCATCATCGGAGAACGGGGGATGAAGCTCTCGGGGGGCCAGCGCCAGCGGCTTTCCATTGCCCGGGCCTTGCTGAAAAACCCACCCATCATGATTTTCGATGAGGCTACATCATCTCTGGATTCTGAATCGGAAATTCTCGTCCAGGAAGCGATTGAGCGGTTAATGCGCAACCGCACAACCTTCGTGATCGCGCACAGACTCTCGACGATCAGGAATGCAGACCGTATTATCGTGATCGACGACGGTCAGATCGTACAAGTCGGCACCCACAACGAGCTTATCCATGAACGTGAGGGCTTATACCGGAAGCTCTATGACATGCAGTTCAATATGTAGGTTTTCCCTGCCTTGACTTCTTCTCTTCTCCACCAAGATCAGAAGATGCCCCCTCCGGGATTTCTCACCTTCCCAATTCACAGCCTGTTTAAGTCAAAATTCGATCTTTTCTCTTGCGTATCTCTCTGTCTCTTTGGGCTCTCAATGATTCTTTCGCTGGTTGCCCTTGAGATCAGTGTTGGTCTCGTCGTACTCTCGTGGCTCGCGAGAATTGGGTTTGATCGCTCGTACAAGTTTCGCTCGACCCCGCTCGATATTCCAGTGCTGAGTTTCTTCGTGCTTCGGCTTCTCTCGGTGCTTTCTTCAGTAGACCCCGGCGCGAGCCAGGTATTCTTCTGGAAAGAGGGTCCCTTCTTCATATTCTTCTTTGCACTCACGCAGAATCTCGACGTAAAGAATGAGAACCTGCTTAGCCTGGTGTTTTTGTGTTTCCTCATTGGAGCCTTGATAGGGTCCGCGCATGGGATCTATGTCCACTTTACTGAGGGTTATGCCCGGGCACGCTCGACAACTTCGGGCAATACGACCCTGGGGATGTACCTTACAGCCATCCTGGCGTTGACACTCCCATCGTTCGAGAACCTCTTGAAGCCACGCTCTGTCGTGTGGGGGATGTTCGTTGTCTGTCTTCTGGCGCTCTTCTTCACGCTGAATCGGACACACCTTATCATCATCTCCTGTGTGCTTCTCTTGATAGGTGTCGTGAGATGTCGCCGCTTGCTGTGGCTGGCTCCGGCGACCTTCATCGTGGCATATGCGCTTTCTCCTGCCTTGGGGGGTCGACTTTCCACGCTATCATCGCCCGTATCGACAAGCAGTGGTCGGAATATCTTGTGGGCGGATGCCTGGGGCAGGCTGCTCGATCATCCTTTCCTCGGATACGGCCCGTACACTTTCTCGCACGTCTTTGATAAGTATGATAAACTAACGGATAAACTGGTCGGGGGATGGCATAACGATTACCTACAGGTTCCGGTCGAGAGTGGTCTCCCGTCGCTTCTTGCTTTGCTGTGGGTTTTCGGGAGCTCTTTGTACTATTGTTCCCGGTACAGACCGTGGCGCGGTCGGGAATGGAACGCTCGGCTCTCTCTGGGCGTGGGATTGATGCTTGCCTCTTTGTACTTCGCTGCATTTTTTGGGGCGGGTGCTTTTGACGTGATCAATGCACAGTTGCTCCGTTTTGGGCTTGCCATCGCTGGACTTTTGCCTGTCTTTGAGAAAGTAGAAAAGGGAAATGCTGTTGAATCTGACCATATTCCTGATTAAGATTGTATGGAAATGGATCAAGCCTTGGAATCAAACCTTGGTGCTTCATGGGGACAGTTGACAAAAACACAATCCTTTTCACTCAGCTCGTCTACATGTTCCATACGGCCGCAATGCAACAGATGGGAAAAGTGAAGAATCCCCTCACAGATAAAGTTGAGAGGGATCTTCAGCAGGCTCAGATTTCGATTGACATGCTTGATATGTTGCGTGAAAAAACCCGGGGGAACCTCTCATCCGAAGAGGAACGGTTGGTCCAGACTCTCCTTCGCGAGCTGAAGTTGAACTATGTGGATGAGATAAACAAGGAGCAGCGGCCGCCATCTCAAGATCAATCACAACAAGGCCCTCCGAAATGAAAATCGGCATCACGGGCAACCTTGCGAAAAAGGTTCTCCCCGAAGTCGCGGCAAATCTTGTCCTGAAGTTGAAGGAAAAGGGACTCGATTTCGTCGTCGAGGAAAATTTGGCCCGCCTAATCGAAGAGAGAAAGAAA
>JBBIJH010000256.1:1821-2618 GCA_037446075.1 Ignavibacteriales bacterium | reverse complement strand
AGGTTGCGGACTACGGTAACCATCTCGTTGAGCGTTTCGACAATGACTTGAATTTTCTCTCGACATTCTATACCCGCGAAAGCGAGGACATTGGCAAGCGCTTTGGCTATCCAAAGTCGGTATCACTGTCTCGTCTCGGAGATCTCTTCATTCTCGACGGTGAGAACACGCGGGTGCTCAAGATAAATACGGCGAGTGTGCTGGAACGAACGTTTGGCGGCGTGGATGCGGGGGAGGGCCGGCTCAGGAACCCACGTCAGCTCAACGTGACCACGAAGGATATTGTTTGCGTTCTGGATGAAGCACGAATCGTTCTTTTCGATAACTTCGGGAACTATATTCGCACTATCGGGGCGGGTCTTTTGAAGAACCCGACTGGGATGACGATTGTCAACGATACCATCTACGTCGTGGACAACCGGGATATTCTGCTTTTCAATACCGCAGGAAGGCTCCTGAGTGTTTTTCAACCAAAGGATTCAGACAAAGGGGAAGGCGAAGTCAGGTTCACTGACCTTGTCGTCTATCGTCAGCATCTTTACGTTCTCACCGAGCATTCCGTGAAGGTCTTCAGACGCAATAAAGAAACTCCTTGACAATCATCCTTCTTTCGCTTATCATCCGAGAGATTGCGGATGAGCGACCAGGATGCTGGTTTGGGGGAAAAAGCTGGAACTGTGAATGTGAAGATCAGCATTGAATGGAGGAGGAGGGTCTGCATCTTGACACTTCTGAACCGGTCGGAACGCTTGCAAACGTTCATATGACGAAAGAGTGATGAGATGTACAATATGAAA
>JBBIJH010000256.1:0-1774 GCA_037446075.1 Ignavibacteriales bacterium | reverse complement strand
GCGCCGAAGGTAGTTCTGAGAAAAATAGATCATGAAGTTCCTAAGGCCTTTCCTGACGATCTGATGCTGTACGAGCTTCATGTCCTACGTGCTCTTCGGAGCTAGTACCGGCAAAAAATGGTGGAGCCCGAGCTCTAATCATGAGCACACCACACCTTGCACGAACTCGGGGGCTAAACATTTCTACTAAGGAGGATGAATTCAATGGCCAAAAGCCTCAACAAAGCTCTGCTGATCGGCAACCTCGGTAGCGTCCCGGAGCTTCGGTACACGAGCAGCGGCGTCGCCGTTGCGACGTTCACTCTTGCCACAAACATTCGGTGGACGGATCCCGATGGAAACCTACAGGAAAAGACCGAGTGGCACAATATCGTCGCATGGCGAAAGCTCGCGGAGATCTGCGGCGAATGGTTGAAAAAAGGCCGTAGAGTGTACGTCGAAGGAAGGCTGCAGACACGCACGTGGGACGACAAGAATGGGATTAAGCATTGGAAGACTGAAATCGTTGCGGATGACATCATCATGCTCGATGGAAGAGGCGAGCCTTCTGCGGAAGCGATGCCGCCCACGGAGGAAGTTGGCCCCGCGGGAAAGGAAGAAGACCTCCCGTTCTAATTCTTTGCCCTGACAGGTGGGTTCGCCTAGAGTCTTCGTGACTGGCGCGCTCGCTCTCCATGGCGGATCCTGGCAGGCGAGATGTTTTTTTGGAAGCGCCTCTTCAGTACAGAATCATCAAGCAGTCCGGTGTCTTTTTTTGTAAGAGAATACTTTGTCAGTAGGAGCACCGCCATTGATCAGCTAATTTTGACTTCAAGATACGGCCTCAGGCTATCCGCCGGGAGATCTCTTGTTTCTTTCTGCCTCACCTTAATCCTTCTTTGTTGTCTGCCTCATTCGATTGGCGCTGCTTCGAGAGATCCCGTCCGAGCTAGAAACGGCATGGTCGTATCTGCAGATAGCTTGGCCTCTCGGGCGGGTTTAGAAATTTTGAAGAGAGGCGGAAACGCGGTGGACGCTGCTGTGGCTGTCGGCTTTGCCCTTGCTGTCGTTCATCCGCAGGCGGGAAATCTCGGTGGTGGCGGTTATATGTTGATCCGCTTTGCCGACGGCAAGGTCGTGACGATTGACTACCGAGAACGCGCTCCCGCCGCAGCCCATCGCGACATGTATCTGGACGAGAAGGGCGAGTTCGTCCCGGAGAAAAGTCAGATCGGTGGCCTCGCTTGTGGAGTCCCTGGCTCTGTCGCGGGACTTCTCTTTGCCTTGGAGAAGTACGGGACGATGGATGTCGATGATGTCATGGGATCGGCAATCGAGTATGCCCAGAAAGGTTTTCGACTCAACTATCGTCTGGCAGAGGAGCTCTCCTCGGCCCTTCAGGACTTCTTGAAATTCCCATCCACTTCAAAAGTCTTCACGAGAAATGGAGAACCATACCGCGAGGGGGATCTTTTGGTCCAAAAGGACCTCGCCCGGACTCTCCGGCTAATCAAAAAGAGGGGTAGGAAGGGATTCTACCAAGGGGAGATTGCACAAAAGATCGTGGAAGAAGTCCGGCGGAACGGGGGCATCATGACCGAAAAGGATCTTGAGGAGTATGAACCGGTCATCCGAGAACCCGTGCGCGGCACCTATCGGGGATACGAAATCCTCTCGATGGGGCCTTCCAGTTCTGGCGGCATCTGCCTGATCCAGCTTCTCAACCTCGTCGAAGGTTTTGACCTTCAGGCCTCTGGCTTTCAGTCCTCGAGAACACTTCATCTCTATGCCGAAG
>JBBIJH010000255.1:0-2659 GCA_037446075.1 Ignavibacteriales bacterium | reverse complement strand
GTTCGCGATACCGCACATTCTTCCTTGAGCCAGGTCGGCCGAAGATGGACATCACGCGCGGCCACCATCGATTCAACGTCTCTTGCAACTCGCCCCTCGTTTTCGTGTCTTGTGCTAATTTCTTTACCCAGTAATCGCCATGGGCAATGTGCGTGAGTTCTTCTTTGAAGATGCGGTCGATTTCCCGGCGCCATGGTCCATACGTGCTCACCTTTACGTCTTGAAGTTGATGTCCAGCACGACGATCCATCAAGAAGTTGTTGACAATGAAATCCGCGCATGTGTTGATCGGATAGTAAAAGATATTGACTCTCTTGTCGGCCGCAGCGCGCTGAGAGCCTAAGTACTGATCCGCATCGATCCGGTACGTGAAATCCATCTTCTCCACCCAGTCGTCCACTCCGAACTTGAGATCCTCAAGGAGCCGATACATCGCGCGTGCATGTCGTACCTCGTCGCGAACGATGTTTGAGACGATCAACATCTCTTCCGTCGTGGGTGCTTTCATGATCCACGGCACGTAGCCGAAACCGCCTGCAAGCTCTGAGTCCGCTTGTTGAAGCATCAGGTTAGTGAGATGCTCATAATATTCATCACTCATATCATCGACGGACTCGATGGACTCGCCCTTCGCGAGCTTTTCTGACATTCGTTGTTCTCGCTCCGCGCTGCTTAGCTTCGAGGGATTAGGCACAGACATTGCGTTTGCCTCCTGTTGCTTTGTCTTTTCCTGTTGGATGAATTCCAAAAAATAGTAATGATTTTTGAGCTTGGATGCAAGAACCAAAGAGCAAACGCTACGGACGGCGTGAAAGCGAACGCCACCGGGGGCACACACCTCAGCGAAAGCGCAGGACGGCGTAAACCCTACCAAGCAAGTTCGCTCCGCAAGTAGCTGAGCCAGATTACCGTCCTCGGAACTGCGGCGCTCGTTTCTCCAGAAAAGCCTTAAGCCCTTCCCGATGATCCTCCGTCAGCGAGGCGATTTCCTGTAAATATGCCTCGTATTCCAGGATTGTCTCCAGATCAGAACTTGCAGCTTTATTCAGCCCTCGCTTGATCAGTCCAATAGCTTTTGTGGGAGCCGTGGCGAGTCGCTTGGCATATTCCAGCGTGACTTTCTCCAGCTCTTTGTGCGGGACGACTCTATTCACCAACCCAATCCTTTCCGCCTCTTGAGCCTCGATCTTGTCGCCGAGAGCGGCCAGCTCGAAGGCCTTTCCCAATCCGACCAATCGAGTGAGGAACCAGTGGGAACCAGAATCCGGCACGAGTCCGATGCGGATGAAGGCTTCAACGAAGCTCGCCTGATCAGAGGCAATCCTTATGTCGCAAGCGAGAACGAGACTGCATCCGGCCCCAGCCGCCACTCCATTGACCATCCCGATGATCGGTTTGTCCATGTTGCGCATCCGGCGGATGATCGGGTTGTAGCGTCCGAGCAGTGATTCGCGTAGGGGGCGTCGCTCAGGTCCCGCGTAGCTCTTCAAATCTTGGCCTGAACAAAAACCCTTACCCGAGCCAGTGAGGATTATGCTCCGAACCGCTGGGTCCTGTTTGGCAGAGTTCAGGGCATCGTGGAGCTCCACGAGCATCTTCTCGTTGAAGGCGTTCAGGACATCGGGACGGTTAAGCGTAATCCGGCAGATGTCATCGGAAATCGAATAGAGAATGGTTTCAGCCTTGACCATAGGAAATCGACAATGGATGATACGGATGAAATGGATTGATTATGCTCTTCCAATAGACACAACTGGTATATTTTTGTTTGTGGGATATGCGTTGGTATTCGAGTTTGGCCTTCCCAAAGTTCATGAGCAGCGTGACTTGCCGTCTTGCTACGCCCAAGAACTTTGCGACCTGAACTCAGTGAAAGTTTGTGGGCTAATTGAAAGAGTTGGTCTCGTGAACGACCTGCGCCTCTAATACGCATAGAACACAAAAAACAGTAGTGAGAGTCCAGCCAGTATCCAGATCCCAGGTCTCAATTCTCGCACTTTCCCACTGAGGATCTTGAAGAGAGGATAGAGCACAAATCCCGCCGTCATTCCAATTCCAATATTGAAATTGAAGCACATTAAGACAATGGTCGAAAAGGCGGGGATCGCTTCAGAAAGCTCCTCCCACTTAAGCCCCCGGATCGGGGCCATCATCAGAACCCCGACAATGATCAGCGACGGGCCGTAGGCGAATGCAGGGATAGCGGAAAACAACGGGGACAGAAAAAGCGCCGTGAGGAAGAGAATGCCCACAGCGACGGCCGTAAGACCAGATTTTCCACCGGCAGCGATCCCCGTCGCCGATTCGATGTACGCGCCCGTGGTCGTCGTACCTAGAACGGGTGCGACGATGTTGCTGATGGCATCCGTCAGCATCGGTTTTTCGATCTCGGGAAAGTTACCATCTTTGTCCAACAGGTTTGCCCGATATGCAAGGCCGATCAATGTCCCGAGCGTATCGAGGAAGGCCATCACGAAGATCGTCAGGACGACGGAAAAGAGTCCCCAGTCGAAGGCCCTTCCAATGTCCAACTTAAGCAGAACTGGACTGAGATCGGGGGGCAAGCTCAGCCATCGGTCGGGAACAGGAGACAGACCCAGAAGGAAAGAGATGCCCGTAACGAGGAGAATCCCAAGAAGAATCGCGCCATTTACTTTCT
>JBBIJH010000254.1:0-2718 GCA_037446075.1 Ignavibacteriales bacterium | reverse complement strand
GCGAAGCACTCGAAACGGCACAGAAACTTGACGCCATTGTGCTCGACAAAACTGGGACGATTACAGAAGGAAAGCCAGCGTTGACCGATGTTATTCCCTGGAATGGCTCAACTGAGGAGGACGTGTTGTCGCTTGCGGCGTCGGTTGAGAAAGGATCGGAACATCCTCTCGCAGAAGCAATCATCAAAGGAGCAATCGAGCGAGGAGTCAGCTTCAGCGATCCAAGCGACTTCAATGCGATTCCCGGTCATGGGGTTGAAGCCTCTGTTAACGGCAAGAAGGTGTTGCTGGGCAATCTGAAATTGATGGGGGACCGGAAGATAGAAGTCGGTGAGTTAAAGCGAAGGAGTCAAGTACTCGCCGACGACGGGAAGACCCCCATGTTCGTCGCCGTCGATGGCAGGGCGGCCGGAATCGTTGCCGTCGCGGATACCCTCAAACCCGATTCGAAGGCTGCGATCGCTCATCTGAAGTCGATGGGCCTCGAAGTCGTTATGATCACGGGCGATAACAAACGGACCGCAGATGCAATTGCCCGTCAGGTTGGCGTCGACAGAGTGATGGCGGAAGTCTTGCCTGAAGACAAAGCTTTCAATGTGCAGAAGCTCCAAACCGAGGGTAAGCGAGTAGCGATGGTCGGCGACGGCATCAACGATGCGCCGGCTCTTGCGCAGGCAGACATCGGTTTAGCGATCGGCACAGGTACCGATGTTGCCATTGAGGCTTCTGACATCACCCTCATCAAAGGGAGTCTTAGAGGGGTGGTGCTGGCTATTCAACTTTCAAAGGCTACGATGAAGAACATCAAAGAGAATCTGTTTGGGGCGTTTTTCTATAACACCTTGGGGATCCCGGTGGCGGCTGGAATTCTGTATCCGTTCTTCGGCCTGCTCCTCTCCCCCATCATCGCGGGTGCAGCAATGGCATTTAGCTCGGTAACCGTCGTCAGTAACGCTAATCGACTTCGACGATTTAGACCCAGAACCTAAGATAGGAGTTTTTCGCTATGGCAATTGATCAAATCCTTGTGACAATCTTCGGACTCCTCGTCGCTTCGAGTGTCGCCTGGTTTTTCTGGTTCTCTGAAAAGAAGGCCGTGAAGATTCAGGCAGCGGCTGGCGGAATCCAAGAAGTCCTCATCACCGTCAAGGGAGGATATTCTCCCGACGTCATTGTTGTCGAGGCTGGCAAACCTGTGCGGCTCAATTTCCATCGTCAGGAGACTGCTCTGTGCTCAGAACAAGTGATCTTCCCTGATTTCAACAAGCAAGCGACCCTCACTCCGTTTCAGACGATATCTCTCCAATTCACACCGGAGAAGCCCGGGGAATACGGGTTTCAGTGTGGAATGGGAATGCTGAGAGGAAAACTAATCGTGCATTAGAGTTCCTGATAAGAATCGGCGTTGGGGCAAACACGCAGGATGGTCCGGTAGCTGACTTTAATTCCTCTTTGAGGTACACAGCCAATGAATCCCGAAGCAACTAAGTCGTATCCGAAGACACAGAAGACGAAAAAGATCATCGCATATGTGAACACTGTCCGGGTGCACTGGCTCGTTGAAGAGCTTCAGGCAATCGGCATCAAAGAGATTATGGTGACAGAATTCTTCAAACCACAATCTCAGATATCTCGACTGGAACTTGTGTGTGCAGCCGATGCTGTAGAGGACGTCCGAAGAGTGATTCACCAGATTGGAACGAACGGTGGCTGGCCAGACCACTATATCGAAATCAAAGACTACGACCCGACTGAGGCGCGCCACTTTCCACCGGGAGGTAGGGTAAGTAAGCTGGAGGGATAGACTATGAAGAAAGTAACTCAAGTTAGAGCCATGTTGGTGATAGCTGTCCTTGTGGCTTCCGGATTTCTTTTTTCCTCCTGCATGCATTTTGGGATGCTCGGACATGGTGGGGAGAACCAAGCAACTGTCGAATCAACTTTGGTAAAGGAAGTCATTGCCGGAGAGATCAAGGCAGTCGCGACTTTCCCGCCCCTCGAGAGAGGCAAGGAAGTGCAGTTCACCTTGAAGCTCTTTCATTCTCGCACACTGCTTCCCTTGTCCGGTGCTCAGGTCTACGGGCACCTTGATTACATTCACAGACCTGGATCGGATAGAATGGACCACATGGACATGAAGCACGACCAAGCTGATTCATTGCAGGCCCACCGGCCGGAAGACGAACACGGTATATCCTGGCATCAGGAACTCGAGGAAAGCAAGGAACCGGGGCTGTATATTTTCTCACAGACGCCTACTCGGACCGGGGAGTATACAGTTGGCTTCCACATCACTGCGATTGGTGATCGGGTGCTTGACCCTGACGTTCTTATCGAGGTGAAGAGAAATGCGGCTGCGCCACCACAAGGTCACCATGGTGGAGGTATGATGGGAATTGGCGAGGGGCCTACTTATTTGCTGGTTGGAGGCGCTATCATGGGAGTAATGATGATCTGGATGTTGCTGGCACGCGGGGGGACGTTCTGACAAGGTTAACAAACTGTTCTGATCAAAGGAGAATATGAAAATGAGAACAACCAAGGTGTTTATCGTAGCAGCACTATTTGCTATATCTGGCATCAGCGTGTTAGCCCAGCACCATCACAGTGCTGGATCCTGGACCTCGACGAAAAGCCCGGCAGTAGCTGCAGCCTTGTCGCTGCAACCTCTCCCGATGGATTTAGGGGGCTTTTATGCTGGCAACTGGCAGAGGGGCG
>JBBIJH010000253.1:0-2792 GCA_037446075.1 Ignavibacteriales bacterium | reverse complement strand
CGCGACATGCGGCCATGACGATGCTCGCGACAAAACAAAGCGATCGCATCTTCTGAAAGATGGAATCTTTGTCGACTACCAGACGATCCGAGACCAAGCCCACATCATCGGTCGCAAGGAGTCCCACGGATGTTGTTACGCCCAGAGCTGGGCTGACGTTCCCTTCCAACGAATGCCAAACGACTCTCACGAACCCGGTACGAAGCAATTGACTCTCGATCAGCTCATAAGTCATACAGAGGACGCGATCCTTATTCGAGGGAATGGAAGCTTCAGCATCGACCACCAGCGCTACAACTTCCAGTTCAGTGGGCAGACGTTCTGGGAGGTGAAGAACGGGAAGATTGCTGGAATGCTGAAAGATGTCGCGTATCAATCCCGGACTCCAGATTTCTGGAACTCCTGTGACGCAATCTGCAGTCAGGAAGAATACTGGCTCGGCGGCGCGATGAATGACGGAAAAGGAGAGCCGGGTCAATCCAATGCGGTCAGTCACGGTTGTGCGCCTGCCCGCTTTCGACAGGTGAACATCCTTAATACACGGAGGCAAGTATGATCCTATCACCCGATGAGGCAAGGAAACTTCTAGATAAAATCCTCTCGTTCTCGAAGGCAGACGAAGTGGAAGTCAGCCTTGGGGGCGGGCACTCCTCCCATCTTCGGTTTGCTGTAAACACGGCGACCACAAGCGGGACATCGGAGAACACGAGTCTCTCGATCCGCAGCACATTCGGTAAGCGAAGCGGGAGTTACAGCATCAATCAGTTCGACGAGAGAGCCCTGGAGAATGCCGTCAGGAAGTCGGAGGAGACTGCCCAGTTGGCGCCAGAAGACCCCGAGTTCATGCCGGCTCTCGGTCCACAAGAATACGAGAAGGTCGAAGCGTACGACGACGCGACTGCAAAGGTCTCGCCTGATTTCCGTGCTCGGGCTGCCGCCGTGAGCATCAAGCAATCCCAAGAGAAGGACCTTATCTCGGCGGGTTTCATCACCGATGGTGCCAGCTTCAGTTCCATTGCAAACTCGAAAGGATTATTTGGCTATCACAAGTCGACGCGGGCTACGTACTCATGTACAGCACGCACGAAGGACGGTACGGGGTCCGGCTGGGTGGGCCGCGGTTACAACAAAATCTCAATGCTTAATGCGGGGAACTTGTTTCCAATCGCTGCGGAGAAAGCGATCCGGTCCGCCAACCCCCGAACACTTGAGCCGGGTGTCTACGAAGCAGTCCTTGAACCGTCTGCGACGGCGGATATGCTCTCGGGTTTCAACTTTGCGCTGGATGCTCGCTCTGCCGATGAAGGGAGAAGCTACTTCGCCAAGAAGGGCGGTGGAAACAGAGTCGGAGAAAAACTGTTCGGGGATAATGTGACGATTTTTTCTGACCCCACGGATCCAGAGGTTCCCGGAATGCCCTATAGCTTCGGGGGTTTGCCTCAGAAGAGAATCACCTGGATTGAAAGTGGCGTGCTGAAAAATCTCGCCTACTCCCGCTTCTGGGCCCAGAAGCAAGGCAAGGAGCCCGTCCCTCCTCCTTCCAATCTCCTGATGAAGGGCGGCGACGCGACACTTGAGGAACTCATCAAGGCGGTGAAACGGGGCGTCCTCTTGACCAGCCTGTGGTACATCCGTTCTCTGGATCCCCAGACAATGTTATTGACCGGCCTGACGCGGGATGGCGTCTTTTACATCGAGAAGGGAGAAATGAAGTATCCTGTGAAGAATTTCAGGTGGAATGAGAGTCCGGCGTTCGTGCTCAACAACATCGTCGCGATGACGAAGCCGATGCGTGTGATGGGCAAGGAATCCGGACAGGCAAATGTCTCCGTCCCGGCAATTCTCGTGAAGGAGTTCCACTTCTCGAGTTTGTCGGATGCGGTGTAGCAGGTTTCATCGCCAGCCATAGGCCCTTCTCCGGTAGGTCTGCTGTGGGGTGGATACCACCATGCGAGTTGTACTCTCGACTTGGGTTGGAGGAACTCAATCGATTGGGCGAGAAGGGAGTGAAATTCCACCGACGGCTCTTCTTCGACAGTGCCAGGGTCGAAAAACAAGCACTGTGACTGAAGTCTCACAGCGGCTGCAGTCGAGCGGCGTACAACGACTCATCGCGGCGCAAGTTCCAGACCTATATTTTGGATCCTACCTCCTCAATCCTACCTACCTCACCCCCCTCCTATTCCATTCAGGACAGATGGGCTTGTAATCACACCAATCGCAGTGGTATCCTTTCTGCGGTTGAAACTCTCGCCTGAGAATTGAATCAGCAACTTTCAGTATTTCTCCTTTTGTCTCCTCTAACTCATCCTCAGTTCGTACCGATGAAACCTTCTCGTTGCTCGTCAGGTAGTAGAAACTGAGGACTGCGGGCTCCTTCTTGAACGTCTCCCTTGCTGCAAGAGCGTAGATCGATAGCTGCAAGCTCTCGTCTGCGTTCTTCTGATCCTTTGGCCTACCCGTCTTGTAGTCTATGACTTCGACTTTATCACCATCGAGTGCGTCGACTCTGTCGATTCGTCCGGTGACGAGGTGGCCACCGACCTCGAAGCTGAAATTCTCTTCGAGCGCCAGAGGAGCTTGGAGGATGTCTTTGTTGCGCTCATAGAACTCGGTCAGCTCCTCGTACCCACGCTTCTTGTACTCCCTCTGCTGCAGCGTGTCCGGATAGCCTTCGTCGCGCCAGTGCTTTTCGTACAGCTGCATCAGCGTTTCAGCCGAGACTTCTTCTCCCCGCTTGATCCTCGAGAAAAAATCCTCGAGCACTCGATGCTGGACGTCGCCGTATGTGT
>JBBIJH010000252.1:0-2931 GCA_037446075.1 Ignavibacteriales bacterium | reverse complement strand
AGTTCAATGTCTGACTCCACCCCTTTTCAGAGTGCGAGACGTTGGTCTCGCTGAAGGTAGGCGTGACGATCCATCGTCGCGCCCCGAGTGGGATTTAGCCAGAATAAACCTTTCGGCTCTCTTCCTGCAACAGCGAGACAAGCTCATCGATATTCCTCTCGGTTGTCAGGTAACTTGTCACACAGAAGCGAATGGCTCGGACGCCGTTCAGGATTGTCGTCGAAACCCACGCACGTCCGCTTTCCACAATTTGTGATTGAATCTCGCCATTTAAGTTGTCGAGAAGTTGGGCTATTTCGCGGCGCGTGACCGCATCTGCTCGTTCCCATTTCACTTTGAGCTTGGAAGGAAAGAACCGGAAGCAACACATGGCAAGTGTGGCAGGAGAGATGATCTCGAAATCCTCCAACTCGGAAAGCCGGGCCTGCAGATATTCTGCGAGTGCGATCCTCTCGTTAATCACTTGCTCATATTTCTTCCTCCCGTAGTGTCGCAGCGACCACCAGATCTTTAGCGCATCAAACCGCCGAGAGCCGGCAACACCATATTGGAAGAAGTTTGTCGGCTGTCCCTCGACGAAAGCCTTGTCGGAGACGTACGCAGGACGAATATCGAAACAGCGGAGGAGATCCTCGCGGTTGCGAACGAGAATTGCGCCAGCGCAAAACGGAACGTACAGCCATTTGTGTGGGTCGATCGTCACAGAATCTGAACGCTCGATCCCGTCAAGCAGCGCTCGGTACTTGTCCGAAAACCTGACCGTGCCGCCCCACGCGGCGTCGATGTGGAACCAGAGTCCATACTCTTCGCAGATGTTCGCGAGCTCGTGCAAGTCATCGACTGCACCACTATTCGTCGTTCCCGCCATCCCAACGACACAGAATGGGGCAAAGCCTCGCTCCTCATCGATGCGGATCTGTTTGCGGAGCTTGTGCGCATCAATTCGGAACAACTTATCTGTGCTGATCTTCTGGAGATTCCTCCTGCCGATTCCGATGAGATCACTGACTTTATCAATGGAATAATGACACTGATCAGACGCGTAGAGGATTGGCGTCTTCTTCAGGCCAGCCAATCCCACGTCAAGGACTTCCGGGAATTTCTTGTTCAAAGCAATCTTTACAGCCGTGTAATTCGCAAGCGATCCGCCGTTCGTCAATGTTCCGAATGCCTTCGGCCCGTAGCCCATCGCGTCGCACATCCATCGGATGACCTGGACTTCGATCTCCGTTGCCGCGGGTCCATGATTCCATGCCGCAACATTCTGGTTCAACATCGCGGAGAGAGTCTCTGCGAAGATGCCGATTGTCGTTGGAGTCGGATTAAATAAACCGTAGTACCCAGGATTGCCGAGATGAAAAGAGTTTGGGATGATTTCCTTCTCAAATTCCTCTAGGAGGTCTTCCTTGGAAGTTGACTCCTCGGGGAGAGGGGAGCTGAAAATGTTGACCAGATCAGCGGGGCGTACGGGTGGAGAGATGGGGCGTGTGTGGAGAGAAGAAAGATACGAGGAAAGGATTTTGTTGACATGGTCGCCGAATTCTACAATTTCCTTCTCACTCCAATTCATCGTTGGGAGAATCTTTAGCGGTTTGGTTTCCATCTTCTTTTGACGTATGGTGAACATTATCGGCTTTGGCGAGTTCAAATATAGGGAAGGAGAAGCAGACAATCAAACGTTGAGCTGCGGATACCGTCAAGAAGTACATGCGGGCTGGGCGCTTTTTGAAATTTAAGCTTGACATTCGGACTGTGACGTCTTATATTATTACCTAGACCATGAAACCCCAAGCTTCCATCAGGAACCTTCTTTCACCACTCTGTGAACGGTGCTGCAGAATGTGTGCGGCGTGCTGTTGTCGTATGTCGGAGCGCATTCTTGATAGAAACGGGATCAGGAGTGGATAGCAGACTTTCTTCCCAAGAGCCAATCGCCATGAACCCCTTTTCTATCAAGAGAAGGGGTTTTTAATTTTTGACGGTAGAAGGGAGGCATGTACTATGGCACTATTCCTTGTTCAACATCGGCACGAGCCCGAGAGATGTCCAGCGCGGGACCCAGAAATGGCTTCGATGCTGCTTAAGCATCTTTCTTCCTCGAACGCGGCGAGCTTCGATGTCAAGCTGAAAGCTGAGGCGGTGATTCAAGGCGGACACACGCTTTACCTGATCGCAGAAGCAATGGACCCGACAGTTGTAAGTCGATTTATGGAACCTTTTGCAAGGGCCGGCACTGTAGAGATTCTACCCGCTTCCACTTGCGAAGAAGTGGTTGAAAGAGGTGAGTGCTAAACGGGGTCGGGAGAGCTCTGGACACGAGGAGCGCGACCACGCGACGGTAGCTGAAAACGAGAGCCCATGCTCTTGGCATTATCCTGCCTAGATGCGCGGCGGGGCGAGCACCGACCGTCAGCGCGCGGGCAGGCGTGAGAGGGAAGGCAGGGCTTTAAGCAGCCCAGACGTCGCAACTTGAAGACAACAGGCTTTGTTATTATATTTGAGAAAATTCCTTTTGAGCAGATGAAGATCGTTGAATCCAAAGGGAAGGGGCTCGCGAGCCAGCTGGCGAGAGACTCCTCTTCCATTTTGAGCCGTGTGGGAAATACACCTCTTCTTCGAATCAATTATGGGACGCAGGACATCAGAGGTGTTGAAATCTATGCGAAGGCCGAGTGGCTCAACCCCGGTGGTTCGGTGAAAGACCGCGCCGCTCTAAGCATCGTACTCGAGGCGGAACGGTCGGGCGCGTTGACTCACGAGAAGACGATCATCGATGCGACAAGCGGGAATACAGGAATTGCCTACGCAATGATTGGTGCCCTGCTCGGGTATCAAGTTACGCTGGTCCTGCCCGCGAACGCAAGCATTGAGCGTCAGAAAATCCTGAAAGCCTATGGAGCGGAATTAGTAATGACGAATCCTCTCGAAGGA
>JBBIJH010000251.1:0-2939 GCA_037446075.1 Ignavibacteriales bacterium | reverse complement strand
AATGAAGGCGAAAGGGAATTTCCTGAACACATACCAATTCCAGAACCACCCCGTCTGCTGATGATTGATCTCCTGGAGGTCCAACGTACCCGCGATCATGACCACGGAAAGAAGGGCAAGCGCGGTCGGGATTTCGTAGCTCACAATTTGCGCCGCCGAGCGCATCGCTCCGAGCAGCGACCATTTGTTATTCGATGCCCACCCCGCCATCAAGATTCCGACGACCACAAGGGAGGAGACAGCGATAATATAGAACAGACCAATATTGATTTCACTGCCGATGTAGGCGCTGCTAAATGGAATTGCCGCAAAGGCAGCATAGGAGCCCATGAAAACGACATAGGGTGCCAGGTTGAAGAGCTTCTTGTCTGCCGCAGTCGGAACGATGTCCTCCTTCTGAAGAAGCTTGACAATATCAGCGATCGTCTGAGCCCAACCATGCCATCCACCCACGCGCATCGGCCCCAGGCGATCCTGCATATGAGCCGAGACTTTTCTTTCCAACCACACGGCGAAGAGTGCGTACGGAACCACCCAAAGCAGCGGGACGAGCGCCATGATGGCGTAGATCAAGATGTCGCTTCCAAGTATGTTCCTCAGCGCTTGTTCCATGTTTTCTCAGCCTGTGTACACCACTTCAAGATTTTCTTGGAAAAGTTCTTAAGTCCGTCGTGGGCGCTGTTCTTTTTCGACGCCGTCAGCAAGCTGAAGCTGGTCTTGTCGCACCTTCCCCGGACCTTTAACATTCCCATCCACCCGTTTGAACTAGCGATCCACTTCTCCTAAGACAATGTCAACGCTCCCGACAATCGCGACCATATCGGCCACCATGTAACCCCGAGAGATTTCTGAGATCACGCTGAGATTGCAGAAAGCAGGTGAGCGCGCTTTCACACGGTAAGGGCTCGTGGATCCGTCGCTGATGATGTAGTATCCCAATTCTCCGCGAGGCGTCTCCCTTCCAACAAAAACTTCACCCACCGGTGGGCGGATTCGCTTCGGGATTGCTGAGTGAACATCCCCGTCCGGGAGTTGGTCCAGTGCTTGCTCAATGATCCTCAGGCTTTGTTCCATCTCCCGTATCCTCACCATGTATCGATCCCAGCAATCCCCCACCGTCCCCATTTCTCCCTTGCCGACGACGACATCGAAGTCGAAGCGGTCGTAAATCGAGTACGGCTGATTCCGCCGCAGATCCCAGTTGACTCCCGATCCCCTCAACATCGGGCCCGAGCAACCATAATTAATCGCGACCTCAGCGGGAAGGATGCCAATGTTCGCCGTCCGTCTGATGAAGATTTCATTGTACGAAAGGAGATCGTTCAACTCTTTGATCGTCGGCCGGAAATACTTGCAGAAGTCTTTTGCCTTCTCTACAAATCCCGGCGGCAAATCATGCGAGACCCCGCCCACCCAGATGTAATTGTATAGTAGCCGCGCCCCACACGTCATTTCAAAGAGGTCGAGGATTCGCTCCCTGTCTCGGAAGCAATAGAGAAAGGGAGTGAAAGCTCCGACGTCCAGCCCATACGTTCCAATCGCCACTAGATGACTCGCGATCCGTTGCAGTTCCGCCATGATCACTCGGATGTACTCAACCCGTTCAGGGACCTTCAGTCCAAGGAGTCTTTCGACCGCCAGGGCGTAGCCAAGGTCGTTGTTCATCGAAGCAAGGTAATCCATTCGATCGCAGTACGGGATCACTTGCTGGTAATTCGTCATGTGCTCAGCATGCTTTTCAAAGCAGCGATGGAGATATCCGATGTGCGGGATGACGTCGACGATGATTTCCCCGTCCAGTACAAGCTCGAGACGAAGAACGCCATGCGTCGAAGGATGCTGCGGGCCCATGTTCAGGACCATCTCCTCCGTCCGAAGCGCTTTTCCAGTCGAGGTTATCGGAGAGGTTTCGATCATGGTGACTAATAGGGAACTTTCATCCCGTTGTAGAACTCGGGAAGCTTGTAGTCCTTCCGAAGAGGATGTCCCACCCAATCGTCAGGACAAAGGATGCGGCGAAGATCGGGGTGATTAGTATAGATAATGCCAACAAGGTCATACGCTTCACGCTCGTGCCAGTTTCCAGCCTTCCAGACGGATTCAACAGATTGGGTCCGTGGATTGTCCTTTGGTACAACTGCTTTTAGAACCAGCCGGTGCTTGTGAGTCATGGAAAAAAGATGATAGACGGTGCTCAGAGTGCCGTCGTTGTTATCGACGCCACTCAAGCACATGAGATAGTCGAATTGAAGTTCAGGACTGTCGCGCATGTACAAGCCTACTTCCCTCACCCGGTCGGGTGCAATCTTAATCCACGGCTCCGTAATTGCATCCGCCTTGAACTCGAGAATCGCGTCACCAAACCGTGTTTTCAACCTATCGTAGATTTCTTGGGGAGTCATAGGAGCGATATCGAGGTAGCGAGCTTACCCAAACCCATTGGGATCGGAGTCGGCTTCCCTTTTAAGGGATCCAACCTGAGCCCCAAGGCTTCCAGCGTCAGAGCGCCGAGAAGAATGCTATCACTGTTCTTATCAAAAATAAGATCCGAACCCCCGACTCTCGTTTTGTACCCGAAGTAGGCAATTTCTTTCTCGCGAACAATCTCACTCCCATCAGCCAAGGTAACAGTCTCAGTGCGAACCGGCTTGACACCGAGGTGCTTGAGAACTTTTTTGGGGACCACGGAATAGACTGCATCAGAGTCAGACAAGAACCTCAGCCTTATCGTCTTCTGAGGGTGGGAGCGGTTGGCGACTTCTATTTTCAGGTCGATAACCCCCATAGCTCGCTCAAGCCATCCTCAATATCTCTACCATCGGCATTTCCGGCGACAACGGGTTCGCCATCAATGTTCGTGTCCTGGGGTCTATAATAAGATCCAATAACTCTAAGAGTACCTAGCCTATAAGGGGTTGCGAGCCTTCGACCTCCACCAA
>JBBIJH010000250.1:0-2950 GCA_037446075.1 Ignavibacteriales bacterium | reverse complement strand
CTCATGACATAGGCAATAAGAGTCGGAACCCAGTAGCCATTGTTCTGGGCCATCATCCGGAAAGTGGGCTCGTCGAGATAGAGGCCGTGCTCGATGGAGCGAACTCCAGCCTGCACCGCACGCTGCGCAGCGGCACTTGTGTAGGCATGGGCACAGACCGAGACACCCATATTGTCCGCCTCTTCCATAATCGCCCGCAATTCTGCATCGGAGAATGTCGGGCTTCCGACCAACGTATCCGCGATGTAACGACGCCGGTGCGAATCGATGTAGATCTTAATCCAATCGGCTCCATACTTGATCTGCTCCCTCACTGCTCGCCTTGCCTCGGCCTCACCATCGATGAGCTGCGCTCCGCTGGGCACGGTGGCATCAGGAGAATATCCATACAGTGCATAGCCTCCGGTGACAGACAGAGCCCGCGTCGAAGCCTTTATCCTTGGACCTGGTACGACCCCCGCACTGATTGCATCTCTGAGGGCCACGTCGGCGTAACCCGCACCCTCCGTCTCTACATCTCGGATCGTCGTGAACCCGGCCTCCAGCGTCTGCTTCGCATGTGCGGTAGCGTAGATTGCTCGCTTTGACTGTGACCATTTCAACAACTGCTCGTCGTAATCCCCTTCGTGAAGCAGCAGATGCGTGTGCGTATCGATCAACCCCGGGAGGACAGTCGCAGCTCCGAGATCAAGGATCTGCGTCCCGGCGGGAAGCGGGATATTTCTCCCCACTGCGGTGATCTTATTTCCCCGGACGAGGATAATAGCATTTTCCATCACATCGCTGCTCTTTCCGTCAATGAGTCGACCACACCGGATGGCGATCACCTTTCCTGTATCCAGAGGCTGTCCGGACGCAAATGGGAGCGCAACAGTGAGAGTCAGAATTGCCAGAAGAAGCAGTGTTACTCGCATTTTGAAATCCTTTCTGAATACTTTTTGGAAAAAAGACTTCCCGGCATGCTAGCCGCGGGAAGATTGAATTTCTCCACGTGAAATATTATATTGACAGAGCCGACGGCGGAGTAGCTCAGCTGGTTAGAGCAACGGAATCATAATCCGTGTGTCGGGGGTTCGAATCCCTCCTCCGCTACAATTCCCTCCCTCACTTTCCCCTTCGAGCGTTTCGACTTCTCAAGAATATACTGACGCACTCCCTGAAATGCAATCTCCCCTTTGAGGCCGTTACATCGACTCTTGAAGCGTTCTGAAACCACGGCTCGCTTCCTTGCTTCTCGCCGTTTTAATCCTTAGATTACAATGGAAAGATGGGGGTAAATCCGAACTACGATGGGAAATGACCTCCTCTGGAAATTTGAGAGATTCGCTCGAGAGAAATCGCTCGTTGAAAAAGGCGACTCCATCATCCTCGCCGTGAGCGGAGGTGTGGATTCCGTCGTCCTGCTCGATCTATTCAAGCGACTGCAGAAAAAGTATTTCCTCCACCTTCGAATCGCCCACGTGAATCATCAATTGAGGGGAAGAGAGTCTGACAGGGACGAGGGGTTTGTGTGCAAGCTCGGCCAGAAGTATGGCTTGCCTGTGCATGTGGAACGAGTAGACACCGCCGCGTACGCGAAACGAAACAGACTTTCGATTCAAGAGGCTGCGCGCGAACTCCGATACGGGTTTCTCTCTCAAATCTCCAGAGAACATCCGTTTCAAAAAATCGCCACAGCGCACAACGCGAACGACAACGCGGAGACGATCCTCCTGAATCTTTCACGGGGGACAGGGCTGCGCGGGCTTTCGGGGATTCCTATCCATCGTCGCGATCTCAATGTTATCCGGCCTCTGCTCTTCGCCACCCGAGCTGAAGTGGAGGCATTTGCGAATCGGCATCGGCTGAAGTATCGGACAGATTCGTCCAATCGAGAGACGGAGTATCGGCGCAATTTCCTCCGAAAGAGAATCATTCCTCTTCTTGAGAAGTCACTGAACCCTCAACTAGTCCGGGCGATCAGTCGGTCATCAGAGATCTTCGCAGAACTGGAGGACTTTCTTAACCTAGAGATGAAACGAAAGCTCAAAAAAGTGTTGCGCTTTCGATCGAAGGAGGAAATCTCCCTTAGCATTCATGAGATGGAAAGCCTTCACCCCTTCCTCCAAGAGACAATCATTGAGTGGGCGGCAAGGGAAGTTCAGTCCGTGCCGCTCGACTCTGAGAAGGTCTCACGGATCGTGGCCCTTCTTCATGCAAGATCGGGAAAGAAAGTCCAGGTCTCGAAGAGTCTGCACGTATATCGCGAGCCGGAATGCCTTGTTTTTCTTTCTCCTCCTCTAAGGGCACACTTCGAACTGAACGTCGAGCCAGACAAGAGTTATGAGATTGGTGGGGCTCGCTTCTCCTCTAAAACCCTGGCGAGGAAAGCTGTCCGTTTAACTTCGAGTCGGAACATGGAGTATGCGGATGCAGATCGTTTCAACGGGCGCCTGGTTCTCCGCACATGGAGGCCCGGCGACTGGTTTGTGCCTCTGGGCATGAATGGCAAGAAGAAACTCAGCGATTTTTTCATCGATGAGAAGGTTCCGCTACATCAGAGAGCCTCTATACCTGTTCTCATAAGCGGCGGGAACATTGTGTGGATCTGCGGCCTTCGTCTGGACGACCGCTATCGGGTTACACCGAAAACGAGACGAGTGTTGAGACTTGAATTCGAAGGCAAAGTATCGTAAATTGCATTAATGGCGGACGAAATCATCGTCAATGGAGAACGATTTGAGTTATTTCTCTCAAGAGAGAAGATACAGGCACGGACGAGGGAACTCGCCGCTCAGATTAGCGCCGACTACAGAGGCTGCGTTCCCATTTTCATCGGTATCCTTAACGGCTCCGTCATCTTCTTCTCTGACCTCATTCGCGAGATCACCATCGACTGTGAAGTCGATTTTCTCAAGCTCTCGAGCTACGGGGACGCAAAGATTTCGTCGGGCAATGTCCGCATGTTGAA
>JBBIJH010000249.1:0-3011 GCA_037446075.1 Ignavibacteriales bacterium | reverse complement strand
CAATTGGCAGGAGTGATTTGGGGCGTTTTCCTACGGGAATTCACAAATAGGTGCTGTGGTCAGATACATTCAGGATCAAGAGAAACACCATGCGAGGAGAACGTTCAGGCAAGAGTCTCTGGAAATCTTGAAGAAATTCAACGTCGATTACGACGAGAGATATCTTTTCCAATGGATCGACTGAGGGGATAAAACCACCTCTCCGATCCGAGGCTAAACAATATGCCACTCCTACGGAGTTGAGGCCATTTTGCTATTGTCATTCTATAAACATGGCACCCCGATGGGGTTCGGAAAACCGGCCAAGTTGCACTTCAGGACACGCGACTAGGGTTCTGAGAGAACACCAACCTGAAGTTGCTGGTTGCTTTTAACCTCCGTTAGGAGTGCAATGTTTATCGATTAACCACCGAATAAAGTCTAGAAAACTCCGTAGGGGTAGCATGTAGATTCTAATGAAAAGAAAGGGACATGGCAAGCACCAACACACAGATTGCTTGGATTGAAGCCCTGCTATAAACATTTCATCCTTATGGGATTCTTGATGAAGCTCCATGAAGTCGATCTTCATGCGAAAACTGGAAGGTGTGATGCATGATCGGACAGAACCTATCCCACTATAAGATCCTCGAAAAGCTTGCAGAAGGGGGGATGGGAGTAGTCTATAAGGCGCAGGATACGAAGTTAAATCGCCCCGTCGCACTCAAGGTCCTCCCTCGTCAAGCCCTCATCACCGAGGAAGACAAGACTCGCTTCGCCCGTGAAGCTCAGGCGGCTGCAAGTCTCAGCCATCCGAACATTGCAACGATCTTCGAGTTTGATGAAGTCGACGATCCCGTCACCGGCGGCAAGCTCGCCTTCATCGCGATGGAATATGTCGAAGGGCAAACGCTGAAGGAGAAGATTCAGGAGCGCCCGCTCCCCGTCGAGGAAGCAGTGAAGATCGCCACCAGTGTTGCAGAAGGGTTGCAGGAAGCCCATGAGAAAGGCATTGTCCATCGAGACATCAAGAGTGCCACCATCATGGTGACACCAAAGGGACAGGTGAAGATAATGGATTTTGGGCTGGCAGAGATTGCAGGACGAAGTCGAGTAACGAAAGAGGGGATGACGGTCGGGACGACGGCATACATGTCGCCCGAGCAAGCCCTGGGCGAGAAAGTCGATCAGCGGACAGACATTTGGTCACTCGGTGTCGTACTGTACGAGATGATTACGGGAAGACTTCCATTTGCTGGAGACTATGAGCAGGCGATTGTGTATCGTATCCTCAACGAAGAGCCGGAACCCATCACCAGCCTCCGATCTAACGTACCGATGGAGTTGGAGAGAATTGTTAAGAAGGCGATGCAGAAGGATCGTGCTATCAGATATCAGAGCGCCAGCGATCTGCTGGCGGACTTGAAAGGACTAAGGAAAGAGCTTGAATCCGGCGGGACTGCAGAGGCACCCCGGAGAAAAGTCGGAATACCAAAGAGACGCGTGTATCTTTACGGGGGTCTTGTTGGTTTCGCTGCGATGGTTGCCGTGGCAGCGTTGTACCTCTTCCCCGGAAAAGTCGAGGTCATCGATTCGCTTGCAGTTCATCCACTGGAGAATCTGTCTCGCGATGCTGAGCAGGAGTACTTCGTCGACGGCATGCACGAAGCGCTGATTACCGAGCTTTCCAAGATTAGCGCCTTGAAAGTCATCTCGCGCACGTCGACCGTGCGATACAAAGGGACCGATAAGCCTCTGCCACAAGTTGCACGCGAGTTGGGCGTGAGAGGAGTGATCGAAGGCTCGGTGTTGCGTGAGGGCGATCAGGTGCGCATCACCGTGCAGTTGATTCATGGCCCCACCGACCGCCACCTCTGGGCGGAGAACTACCAGCGCGAGCTCCGCGGCATCCTGGCTTTGCACAGCGAGGTGGCGCGCGCGATTGCCAGGCAAGTCCGAGCAACCCTCGCACCCCAGGATCGCATCCGCCTGGCCCGCGCCCGCCCGGTGGACCCGGACGTCTATGAGTTGTACTTGCGTGGCCGCTATCACTGGAACCAACGAACGCCGGAGTCGCTACACAAAGCGCTCGACCATTTCCAGGAGGCTGTGGCGAAAGACTCCGCCTACGGCTCGGCCTATGCCGGCGTGGCCGACACCTACCTAACGCTCTATGATTACGGGCTGCTCTCCGCCCAGGAATCAACGCCGCCGGCCAAAACTGCCGCTCGAAAGGCGATCGAGCTCGATCCCGGCTACACGCTTGCCTACCATTGGTACTCGCTCTTCTTTACGGCCATCGACCAGCTGGAGGCCGCTGTCGCAGCTATGGAGAAAGCGCACGAACTGGACCCGCTTTCTCTCCGCATCAATGCCGACCTAGGTATGGCGTACCTGGCCGCCCGTCAGGCGGATCGAGCCATCGCCCAGGAAACCAGAACCCTTGAGCTCGACCCGGACTTCCACGTGGCCTACTGGATTCGCGGCATGGCCTACGAACAGAAGGGAATGTACGACCAGGCGATCCGCGACTTCCAGGAAGCGCTGCGGCGTTCACCGGGCAACCCCAACTACCTTGCCGCATTGGCCCATGCCCATGCCGTGGCCGGCCGGAAGCAGGAGGCCCGCAAGCTGCTGGCGCAAATGAAAGCGAGCACGGAGAAGGCGCCGCCGTTCTTTCTCGCCCTCGTCTATGCCGGATTGGGAGACACCTCGCTCGCGCTGGGTGCACTTGAGAAGGCCTACCAGGAACGCTCCGGGTCGATGCGCTATCTCAAAGTCGAGCCGCGACTCGACCCGCTGCGGGACGATCCGCGGTTCCAGGCCCTGCTGCGGCGGATGAATTTTCCCGAGAAGTGAGATGATCGGGCAAACAATTTCACATTACGTTTCCATGTGTCACCCTGAGCCCCGCCGTTGGGTGGATAAACTCCGCGAAGGGTCTCTTTATCTGAGCTTAGATTCTTCACTTCGTTCAGAATGACTAAAGGCATTTTATGATTGGGCAACTCATATCACACTACGAAATTCTG
>JBBIJH010000248.1:0-3020 GCA_037446075.1 Ignavibacteriales bacterium | reverse complement strand
CAGGGAGGCGGACTGTGCTGCGGAAAGCAAGAACCAACCGATAAATCCGATCCAGAGGCCATTAAAAAAATTCCCCGTAAACGCTTGCCACACGCCGAGGAAAATGAAAACATAGGCAAAGAACTGGCCTGAGCCGGCCGCAACCGTCGTGGCACGATCGTAACTCCCTGTGTATTTCCACACGATGGCCCGGAAGACGCGACCACCATCAAGAGGGAATCCAGGAATAAGATTGAAAGCCACGAGCATCAAATTGATGCGACCGCGCCATTCGCCGAGAGAACTGATCCCTTCGTACGTCTCACCGGCAAGAACCATGACCGCGTAAAAAAAGATCCCAAGGAATGCACTTACGGCAGGTCCAGCGATCGCTATGTTGAACTCGTGCATCGGTTTCTCTGGCTCCCTTCCGATATTGGCGACGCCGCCGAAGATGAAGAGTGTGATCGATCTTACCGGGATTCCATACTTGAGAGCTACGACACTGTGACCAAGCTCATGAAGGACAACGGAGCTGAAGAAGAGAAGACTTGTCCCGATCCCGAAGATCAACTGCTCAAAATAAGACCAGTGGGGGTGGAGATGAGCGTACTGCGTGGATAGAGAGAGCGTGATCAGGATAAAGACGACGAACCAAGTATAATTGACGCCAAATGGGATACCAAGAATTCGGCCAAGGCGAATGGATTGTGTGAACATGGGTCTTCCTTCCTGAATAGAGTTATGGACTTCCGGTGGCGGTCTGCCGTGGGGCCAGACCCGCCAAGGATGACGGAATCAAAGATAGGAAAACTCGGACGAAACACAAGACCTCATGTCTCTCTGAGGAAAAGGGATCTTAAGGCTGCTGCTTGGGCTCGTAGACTGTTGGACGTCTCCTTTAGGGCGGATAGGAGCTGGACTTCTTGGCCAGATCGGCCTCCATGTTCATCCCTTTCCGAGGGACAGAATTCCCAAGGGTGATCCTCTTATCAAGGATAAGTGATTGGCGAGGGAGTTCTCCTCCTTTGATTGGCGGCTATGCCTTCTGTCGGCCAATCGTCGCCTGGACGAGATAGCTGTAAGACCCGATGCGACGGGAGGAGAGGATCTTCCAGCCTTCTGACTTTAAGATTTTTTCAGTCTTCTCCACTGCGACTCTGTGTTCCTTGGGCGGGCCAGGCGGTATCTCAACGTCTGTGCGCCAGTCGAGGATCGAGAGTCGACCCGCAGTTTTCAATAAGCGGCTGGCCTCTCGGAGCACAGCGTCATGGTCGTCAAGCTCGTGCCAGACGTTTGCACAGAAAATGAGATCCGCACAGTGAGATGGAAGTTTTGTACTTGCAGCATCCGCCCGAGTGAGGTCGATTCTCTCCTCGAAACCTCTTTCGCTGGCCTTTTCCTGTACCCGATCGAGCATTTCGGGCTGGATATCGACAGCAATCACCCTGCCTCTCCTCCCAACCGCTCTTGCCAAGGGAATCGTGAAGAAACCCGTTCCAGCTCCAAGGTCGACCACGACGGCTCCTCGTTTGATTCGGAGGCGCTTGAGAACTTCGGCGGGAGGGAGCCATGTCAACCGCTCGGGATCATCGAGCAGGTCAGCATTCCTGAAATGGAAAAGGCGGTCGGATGGCATGCTGTGGGTTTCTCGCTCTGGATCGGATTTACTGAGCTGACCGAGATAATTCGCCAGTCCTTGCAGAGCCTCTGACGAGAATCATAGACGATGTAGGCTCAAATTCCCACCGCACGCACATTACTTCACCTTGATCTCAATCTCCCTTGACTTCGACTCGACCTTCTTCTGAAAAGTGAGTTTCAGAACCCCGGCTTTCAGCTCAGACGAAACCTTCTCGGGATCTACGGAATCCGGGAGTCGGATCACTCGTGCAAACGTTCCTGACTCGCGCTCGCAGCACAAGTAATGGCTTTCGTCTTCTCCTTCCTCTTCAAGTCGCCGCTCCCCTTTGATCCATAGTAAGCCGTTCTCCACCCGAATGTTGATGTCATCAGGCCCTATGCCCGGCAAGTCAACGTGGATCTCAACGCTCCCCTTTCGGTTGATCACATCAACCTCTGGAACCCAGTCCGCGCTCACCTCCAGTGCTGAGCGATCTGGCACTGCGTACTCTCCGATCTCAGGAAACCAGCGGCGCAGCATCTCCTGACCAGGTGAGAAGAATCTTCTACGACGGAAGGGCCAGTGGCTCCTCGGCCCTCCATGGCGCCTTGTCCTTTCGATCATAGGCTTTCTCTCCTTTCAACGTCTTTATGATTTTGCACTGACCAGATACTCCTCGAGTTTCGCTTTCAGCGTTCGTTTGGGAACCGCTCCAATGATAGCATCAACGAACTGACCATCCCGGAAAATTCCCAGCGTTGGGATGCTCATAATGCCGTACTCCATTGCCGTCTTGATGTTCTCGTCTGTGTTCAGCTTGGCGACTTTGACCTTGCCTGCGAACTCCTCCGCAAGCTCTTCTACGATGGGTGCCACCATCCGACATGGCCCGCACCACGGTGCCCAAAAGTCAACGAGGACTGGCAGTTCAGCTTCAAGTACTTCTTGCTGAAAGTTTGCATCCGTCGCAACGATGATGTTCTTTGACATGCTTTGTCCTTGCTCTCTATGATTGTGAACGTTGGTGAAGTCCGTTGTTCATGACCGTCTGCTCCACGTGTCCGCTTTTCTGGACCGGCAAGATCTGGTAGGAATGAGTGATGTTTACCGTGGGACGCAGCATTGCCGTCACGGAACAGTACTTCGTCCTGGACAACTCAATTGCTCGCTCGACATCCGCGGGATTGATGCCCTCTCCGTAAACAATGTACTCAACATGGATCTCGGTAAAAACCTGTGGATGCTCATCACGAACGATCCCCGTTAGGCGAACCTCAAATCCCTCGAAAGGGACATGCTTCTTCCTCAGGATCGGGATCACATCGCTCGCTGTGCATCCGCCCAGTGCCATAAGAAGTAATTCCTTGGGTCGAGGACCGGCGTTGCTCCCACCGAACATCTCCGGTCCATCCATATG
>JBBIJH010000247.1:0-3020 GCA_037446075.1 Ignavibacteriales bacterium | reverse complement strand
AACATCGACTAATCGGTTCGCTGGATCCAGAGCGCAATTGAAGAGGCTGTATGACAGTAGTGTGTGAAAATCCGGACCGTCATGGTTTGGATCGCCGGCGATCACATCCAGAGTTTTCTGAGTCGCGGTGTCATAGCCATCAGCAGACCGGGGAATGAAATCAACCAGGAGGACGTCGACCGCCTCATCGAAGACACAAAACGCGTTGCACTCCCCTCTGACCGGAAAATCATCCATGTAATTCCACAGGAGTTTATCATTGACGGTCAAGATGGTGTCTACGATCCTGTTGGGATGTCCGGTGTTCGGATGGAGGCGAATGTTCACATCATCACAGGGCTTGTAACGGCGGCGCAGAACATCATGAAGTGCGTACAACGTGCAGCTCTCGCTATCGATGATATGGTTCTGGAGCCGCTGGCTTCGAGCTACGCTGTTCTCGATGAAGAAGAGAAGGAGGTTGGGGTTGCGCTCCTAGATATCGGTGGTGGAACAACGGACCTTGCTGTATTTGAAGATCGGACGATCCGCCACACAGCGGTGATTCCCATCGCGGGGAACCAGGTGACAAACGACATCCGTAAGGGGCTCGGTATCCTCACGGAGCAGGCGGAGAAGCTGAAAAAAGAGGCCGGCTTCGCGTACCTGCCAGCTGTCATTGATGACGAGCCTATCATCCTTCCCGGCATCGGCGGGCGGGAGCCGCTGCGCGTAGACAAGACGCTCCTGTGTCAGGTGATCCAGCCGCGGATGGAGGAAATTCTGGAGATTGCTGCAATGGAGATCAAACGATCGGGTTACTCGAAGCACCTATCTGCTGGGGTTGTGCTGACGGGTGGAGGTTCGTTGATCAAAGGAACGGCGGAACTGGCGCGAGAGGTGCTCGGGATGCCTGCGAAGATCGGTATTCCTACGGGCTTCAACGCTGGTCTGGTGAAAGAAGTCGAGAATCCGATGTACGCGACTGGTGTTGGCCTCGTCATTCATGGACTGAAGCATCAAGACAAAGCATCGCTCACATTCCACGATGGAAAGAACGGAAGCCCTGTCAGACGAATCTTCCATCGAATGAAAGCGTGGTTTGATGAGCTGTGAAGCGAAGGTAAGAAGTAGGAACTAGAAAGTAGAGTGTGAAGACTAGGAGAGGGAAAGGAATCTCCGCCATGGTTGAGAATCTTCATGATTTCCAAAAGTCAGATGTATATAAGCGACCACTGTTGTTCACCAAAAGACTCCGAGAAGTGACGAACCGGCTTCCAAAGGAGGAGTTATATTCCTTTTCCTCGGGTATTCGATTCGTTCAGGCTATGAGTGTGGTGGCTGTGCAGACATTTCTGCGGTCCAGAAGTATCTCTCGGAAAGAATACCAAGAGCTGGTACAGGAAACGGATGCGATTGTATGAATGCTCATCGGCTTGCAAAGGAGTCTCAAAAAATGAAAGTCTTGGAATCTGTTGGTACTACCTACCTGCTACTTGTTACTGTTGCTCTATCGCACAGCTGCACCAAAATAGAACATTGAATTTAACTTAACGGCAAACCATATCACCAAACCAAAGGAGCATCACTCGTGATAGAACTCGACAACTATTTCGACCGCGGAGCAAAGATTCGTGTTGTAGGGGTGGGTGGCGGCGGTGGCAACGCCATCAACAACATGATCGACCGGGGAATGGTCGGCGTGGATTTCATTGCAATTAATTGTGACCTTCAGGCCCTTGAGCGAAACAAAGCGCCCAACAAGATTCAAGTCGGAAAGAATCTGACGCGTGGGCTTGGTGCTGGCGCTGATCCGACGATCGGGCACCGTGCAGTCGAGGAGGATCGCGACGAAATTGCGCGGGGATTGGCCGGCAGCGACATGGTGTTCGTCACAGCGGGGATGGGGGGTGGAACGGGGACGGGCGGTGCTCCCATCGTAGCCAACATCGCAAAGACTGCAGGGGCGCTGGTAGTCGGGATCGTGACGAAGCCGTTTAACTTTGAGGGGAAGAAGCGGGCTGCCCAAGCGGAGATGGGGATCGAGGAACTGAAAAAGCATGTCGATACGCTCATTGTGATTCCAAATCAAAAACTTCTTTCTATTGTGGAGCGGTCAACGCCGGTTGTGGAAGCGTTTGCGGTTGCCGACCAGGTGCTGTACAATGCCTCTCGGGGCATCTCCGAGCTGATCACCGTCCCCGGCTTTATTAATGTCGATTTTGCGGACGTGCGGACTGTGATGAAGGAGATGGGAGACGCGATTATGGGTTCTGGCGTAGCGTCGGGTGAGCACCGGGCAGTGGAAGCGGCGAACAATGCAATCTCCAGCCCGCTCCTCGAGGGCGTCTCCATTGCGGGCGCGCAGGGGGTGTTGCTGAACATCACGGGCGGGAAGAGCATGACGCTCGTCGAGATTGAAGAGGCGGCAAATATCATTTATGAAGCCGCAGGGGACGAGGCGAACATCATCCTTGGCGCCGTCATCGATGAGAACATGACCGATGAGATGATGGTGACGGTAATTGCGACGGGGTTCAACAAGCGAGGCGTAGCGGCTGCGCGGCAGGCGAAGGCGACAAAGATCATCGATCGGATTCCAACGGGAGTGCATGAGCTGCAGAAACTGGATGAGCCGGCGTATCTGCGTCGAGGAATTGGCATTGTTCCCGAAGCATCCCGTCCGACGACGTTAGGACGACCTGACGTTACAGAGCATGAAAAGATTGACAAAACAGATCCGGAAAAGCCGGCGTTCTTGCGGAAGATTATGGATTAAGGGTCGTCAAATGGAATGGGCGTATTTACCTGAATCCCACGTCTTAAATCGAGCCTCAAAGGCGAGGTCGTTTCAGACGAGTTGAGTGGCGCCCATAGCTGCGAGAAGCCGGCTGCAGCTGCAAGGGATAGTAATTCGAAAGAGTTGCTATCCTTTTTTGTTTTTGAAAGGGTGGTTGTGCGACGCACTTCCCTCCTCTCCGCCTAGCTAGTTGCCTCACATAAGTTTCTATTCGAACGGGATTCGTTGCCTCAGCTAAGTT
>JBBIJH010000246.1:0-3042 GCA_037446075.1 Ignavibacteriales bacterium | reverse complement strand
TCTTCCAGTTCATGTCGAAATCGTGAAGGAAGTTCTTCGCGCGAAGCTCGGAGATCCAGAGAACGAATCTCGACATCTCTTCTTCGAGAAGCCACGGGTAGGGAAACTCCACACCGAAGGCTTCGCTCCGCGTATAGCCTGTCATCGTCTCGAATTCACGGTTGACTTGTAGGACTTTTCCATTCAGGTCGGTTATCACGAGAGCGTCGCCCATCGTGGCAAGGATTTCACCGACGATGCGTTCGGCTTCGCCGAGCTCTTCATGGAGCTGTCTCCTACTCGTAACGTCACGATGGAAAGAGACGAGGGAGGTCTCTCCTTCAAACGGTATGAGGGCGACATGGACTTCTACGTCGATGTGCTTTCCATCCTTCCTCAACCCACGAAACTCCAATCGGCCGGAGGTGCCTCGGCCTTCTTCCTGTCGGACGAACCAGTTCATTACGCCTTCCTTATGTTCTTCCCCTACGATGGTGTGAATCGGCCTGCCGATTAACTCTTTCTCGTTCGTGTACCCGTAAATGGACGCGAGCACCTGGTTTGTGTAGAGGAACTTGCCGCCACGCGTGACCGCGACTCCATCGGGGGAGTGTTCCACGAGAGAACGATACTTCCTTTCCGACTCCCTTGCTAGGTTTTCCAGCCGCTTCTTCTCTGTCACATCGCGAAGAATCCCGCGGTAGGCAACAATCTCTCCCTTCTCGTCCCGGATCGGCGTACTCGTCTCGAGCGCAATCATGATCTCGCCGTTTTTCCGTTTGAGGCGTAGCTCATAGTCTGCTGCGTATCCGTTATGAGCGATCTTCTCCTGGAGCTTCGTTCTCTCAGCAGGATCAAGATAGAGGTCTCGCGCGATATCGAGACGCATCATCTCTTCTTTGTTCTTATAGCCGAACGCTACGACTCCCGCTGGATTGATATCAATAATTTCCCCATCCCTGCTGCTGATGAAAATGATATCCCTCGAATCCTCAAAGAGTTCACGATACATCCGTTCAGAGTGCTCGAGGCGAACTCGTAGATTCATTTCTTGTGTGATGTCACGAATCAAAGAGGCAGCTCCGACGATCTTGCCATCAGAGTTTTTCATCGGAATCGTGGTCGTCAGGATCCAGACGCGCTTTCCATCTTTTCGTATTCGTTCCAGTGGAAGATTCTCAAAAGACTCTCCCCGGACAAGAACCCGATTCATCCTCTCTTTCCATTCCTGCCTATTCAACTTCGGCACGGTTCGCTGAAGTGTCTTCCCCAAGACTTCCTCAGCTTTGTATCCATAGATCTTTTCCGCTACTCGGTCCCATGTGGTCACCCGACCGTGAGTATCGAACGTTAGAATGGCTTCTTCCGACTGTCTCATCATACGCTCAAGGAGGGAGAGCCGTTTTCGTTCCCCATTCACGCTCTCAGCCTTCATCCGAAGGGCTTCACGGGAACTTGAACGAAAAGATAGAAGAGGTTTCTTCCTCTCCGCTGTCTTTCCTTTTTTCTTTGTGCGATCCGTCGACATGGAGAGTACCTGACCCGTTCATCAACAAGACCTGTTCACAAAAGTTGAGACCTCCCGGACTTTCTGAACCAAGGCTGTAAACCGTTCAGGTTTCAGCGACTGGAATCCGTCCGAGAGGGCCAGCTCGGGATTTGGATGAACCTCGACCATGAGACCGTCGGCTCCTGCCACCACCGCCGCAAGTGCCATGGGGGTGACGAGATCCCACGCGCCCGTCCCGTGACTGGGATCCACGATGATCGGCAAGTGAGACAATTTCTTGATCACGGGGACGGCGTTTAGGTCAAGCGTGTTACGGGTCGAGGTCTCAAATGTTCTGATGCCTCTCTCACAGAGGATTACATTGTAGTTTCCTCGAGAGACGATGTACTCGGCCGCCATCAATGTTTCTTCGACCGTCGCGGCAAAGCCTCGCTTCAGCAAGACCGGCTTTTGGTACTCCCCGACCTTCTCAAGCAACGAGAAGTTATGCATGTTCCGAGCACCGATCTGCAAGATATCCGCGCTCTCTGCAATTGTAGGGAGCATCTCCGTATCTTTCACTTCGGTGACGACGTAAAGCGAGTAGCGCTCTGCTGCCTCTCGAAGATAATCCAGCCCTTCGTGTTTCAGACCCTGGAATGCGTAGGGCGAAGTCCGGGGTTTGAAGGCCACACCTCTCCTGAACTTGACGCCTACTTCCTTCAGAAAATGTGCAATCTCGAGAATTTGATCCCTGCTCTCAACAGAACAGGGGCCCGCAATCATGGTTAGCTCTTTGCCTCCCACTTCTGCTGCCGGATACGAGTTTCTCGCGAAACGAATCACTGTGTTCTCAGGCTTAACGTCTCTGCTTACCAGCTTGTACGGCTTCGTGACGGGTATGGCATCGATAACTCCTGACATATTAAGGAATAACTCGGGATCCACCTTCCCCGGGTTCCCGGTAATGCCAATCGCCACGCGCTGGACCCCGGGAATCTCATGCGGCGTATACCCGAGGGATTGAATCTTTCTCTTTACCCTTTCGACTTCTTCTCTTGAAGCGTCAAGCCTCATCACGATGAGCATGGGATTACCTCGGATATCTCTTCACGTGTTAGCTTCTACGAGCGTGCCGTTAACATTTCGCCTGAAAATAAGAAAAAATAATCTGGATTTCAATCTAGACCCGTGTGCATACTGTCAGAGGAAAAGAGAAGTTATTGAGAAGATTGATCTTGTTGCCTTCAGCCTCTGCTACGCACTTTTCATGACTAGAGGCTGAGAGGACCCCAGTGCCAATGGCCTGATCGTGCCGGTTGCGTTCACTCGCGATTCTAATGGAAATCTAGAGGACGTCGTGCTCCCGGGAAAGAACCTACTTTTTGAGGTATCCTCATCATCTGCAACGGAGCCAGCCGTCTCAATGCATTCAGCTCTCCGCATGCCAGGAGGCACTTCTGGCAGAAGCCTCTTACCGAACAAATGATGGATTTCACTATTGATACTATGCTGGGTGTCAGATAAGAGACAAATCTTCTTGGTTTCCAAGGGGTCCGATCGCATTCTATCGC
>JBBIJH010000245.1:0-3087 GCA_037446075.1 Ignavibacteriales bacterium | reverse complement strand
AAAGAGGCACACTCATGCATGTAGATCTCGGGCGCTGAGACAAGGTTGACTATTCTTCTTTCACTCTGCACTATGCGGCTTAGTTCCATGAATATCCCCAGCTTCTTTTCCATGGTTGGGACGTTATCGAAAGTGAACGCGCAGAACACAAGATCGAAGGCGGCATGTTGAAGCGAGCTCAGGTCGCCATCCCTGACCAAACGATAATCACCTTGAGGATCTAGCTCTTGCGCCTTTCTCAGCATATCTTCGGAGATATCCACGCCAATCACATCAAACCCCAGCTTCTGCAGAAACCTGGTTGAACGTCCGGTCCCTCATCCAAAATCTAGAGCATTTCCTCCTCTGACATGTTTGTTGATGATTTCAGGCAAGTCCCTGTATGCTAGATAATATGTTCCAGGAAACTCCAGGCTTGCGTAGGCGGCTGCACGTTGGGCATCCTCATATACGTTGATGAAGTCCATGGACGATCAAAGCTATCTATCTGCTGCGCGGGCTGACACTCCCACGGAAGGCTTTATGCCACAGGACGGTTTCTCGATCAGATAGTCACAGCAACGTGCAGCTATGCTAACAGTCTGCATATTACGATTACAACACCCAAAGAAAAGACAATCGTAAAGATTACTTTATTGTGTCTGGCCAACCAGTTCAGCAAGAATATATCAAAATTATCGGACCGATGAACCGTGTATCTTGCTGCTATAGGTGTAAGTAGGCACTTCCCTTCATTCATCAGTAGGATGACCCCCTCCAAGATAACAAGGCCTATCGCAACCCATACAAAAACCCCAACCTCATCAAAAAGACCAGCATATACAACGTAACCGATCATAAATACAAAGAACACCCAAATCAGTGCGTGAAGAAGTTTGATCAAAGAAGCCTCTTATTGCTGTTCAGCGTTAAGTCCATGTTCCCTTATCTCGAAGCTAGTGTTTTCGGTTCACTGGACGGCAAGCGACGAAAAAGCCAATCAAATACAGCACCAACGATACGATAAGCAACACGTACGGATAGGGTGAAGGAGTCCCTCCCCTTAGTATTGCGGGAGACTCGTACATGAAGGAATATAAGACGAGCACTGTAGCAAGAGATGCAAGCAACCAGGAAGGAAGCTGAGGCTTAAACGACAAACCTTTGTTCAAACGAGCGAGCATCACCATACCGCAGACTGAGATCAGGAGGGCAAGCAGTACCGGTGCAATCATTGGAGCAATCCACGGTACAGGGATCAAGAACAAGACATCCCAATCCGTGAGTGTTTGGGGCCAGTCGAGAGTAACCTTCAACCACACGTAATAGAAGATGTCCCAAAGACCAAATGGAACAAGGAAGTATGCAACCCTCTCCCACGCTTTTCTTCCCGCAATTACGCCCACCGCTACGAGAACCACAATAGTGGCAGCCTCTCGCACCAGCTCGACCGCGAGATGCTTTTCACCGATCATCTTAAGTGGGAAGGTCAAACCCTCAGAATAGTACAGACCCCGAAGATATACCACTATGCTTGACTCAATGAACGCGAATGCCACTGCAAACAGAGAAACCCAGAAGAGCTTGCAGAGAGAACTGTTGGCAGCTTCCAATGGCTCTCTACCTCCTTTACAACCGATATCTACGAAGCTGTCGGAATTGAAATGTCACACACTCAACAATGATGCCGGAGCGAACTCCGCTGGTTCAACTCCTCTACGAAAGATACGCGCTGCCGCGAAACCGGTCAAGCGCAGGGAGTCTCCCTCCACTCGTAGCATCGCCCCCTCTCTCAATCCAACGACGGGCACGTTATTTTCCTCGAGAAATTGAATGAGCCTTAGCTCGCGGGTCTCTCCCATGTGAGTCGAGGTCGGATCGGGATCGAGATAGTGAGGGTTAATCTGGAACGTAACCAAGCCCAGCGCCTGAAAGGATGGTGGGATGACGATCGGCATGTCGTTCGTTGTTTGGATCGTTGGGCACGCCACGACGGTGCCGGCACTCGAACCGATATAGGGTATTCCACCCTCCACCCATCGTTTGATCACCGAGAGCAAATCAAAATCGTACAGGGCTTTCAAGAGACGAAAGGTGTTCCCTCCCCCGATGAAGATCGCCTCGGCATTTTCAACAGCCTTGCGTGGACTTTCCGCTTCATGGGTGGAATCAAGTCCAAAACCCATTGCTTCAAAACGTTTCCGTGCTATGGCAGCGTAGCTATCGCGATCGTACAAAGCATAAGGAACAAATAGAACACGCTTGACCCTGCTGAGCAAATCGCGGATTTCAGCTTCGGCGTGGTCGAGATAGCCTTGTCCGTAAACGAAGGAACTGCTGATGAGAAGAAGACGCTTCATGACCCGGGAAAAGGCAGAGTTGCCGTGGAGATAGTTTTAAAAGCGGATTCCACCTTACTCGGCCTACAGCCAATTTCGCTACCAATTGAACGTAGGTCAAAACTGCCATCAAATACCATTTATCCTCGATCCATCGGGACTCCGCTTGATTCTGGAAAAGACTGCCATGGCGATCAAACCGATTGTTGACCGCCTTGGTGTCCCGAAGTCAAGAGAATCCCAAAATTCTTCCTAACCAAGTCGGCGTATTCCGATCTGACGAGAACCAGAAAGTGAAAGTCTGTTGGCACAAGGCAATACGCGGTTGTGTCAAGGTCCTTTTAGAGTAGTACCAGTATTTCTTCCAGAAGTAGCGATGGTTCTCGCCCTCTCTGAGCACAATCTCATTGCTGTCTGAGCGATTGCAGGTGCGGCAATCCTGATGTGGGAAAAGTTGCGTAAGTTCTTTCGGGACACGATGGGGTCCACTTCATCGATGGGCTCGACCCTGCTTTCTATTTCAGCTTCCTAATTTTGCTCTTTGCCTTTGCAAATCCTGGTTTCAGCACGTCGTAGATGAAGGCAATCCGCTGCTTGTACGGGATAAAGGCGCTCTTCATGGCGTTAATCGTAAGTTTCTCCAAGTCCTCCAGCCCTAAGTCGAAAATCTCCGCAGCTTTCTGGTATTCGTCGGTAAGAGTAAGATTACTCATCAAACGGCCGTCGGTGTTGAGCATCACCCGGAACCGATACCGGTAGTAGATCCCGA
>JBBIJH010000244.1:0-3125 GCA_037446075.1 Ignavibacteriales bacterium | reverse complement strand
ACTGCGGAAGTGCCGAAACGGACCTTCTCTCGGGAAATGAACTGGACGTTCTCGAATTGGAACTCGATGGCTAGATGCCGTCTCCGGAGAGTCTAAGCATGCCCATCGTAACGATAGAGCGAAAAGTACTGGCAAAAAACGACGAGATCGCTGCGCTGAACCGCGCTCTCTTTGCTCGACACGGCTTATTCGTCCTCAACATCCTCAGTTCGCCCGGTTCAGGAAAGACAAGTCTCATCGAGCGTACACTTGGCCAACTGAATGGTGCTTTTGGAATCGGAGTTGTGGAAGGCGACGTGCAGACGGATCTCGACGCGCAGCGTGTTGCCCGATATAATGTTCCTGTGGCGCAAATCGTGACCAATGGCGGATGCCATCTTGAGGCGAAGCTTGTTCAGGATGCCGTGTCGGTTCTGGATTTGTCTCGGCTGAAGCTTCTGTTGATCGAGAACGTCGGCAACTTAGTCTGCCCTGCAAACTATGATTTGGGCGAATCGATGAAGGTCGTGATCGTGAGTACCACCGAAGGAGATGATAAGCCACTGAAATATCCGGCGATGTTCAGGAATGCGTCAGTACTTGTCATCAACAAAATGGATCTCCTTCCCTACGTTGGCTGCAATCTTGAGGAGCTGAAAAGGAATGCTCTTCGGATCAACCCCAGGCTTCTGGTTTTCCAAACTTCCTGTGCAACCGGGGAAGGAATTGCAGGCTGGTGCGAGTGGTTGCACCGGAAAACCGAATTTGTTTCGACTCCGGCTAAGAGCGAAAGACGGAGGGAGCCCAATATCGGCGGAATAACTGCTTAGTCCTTTATGAAAAGGGCCCATTGGGATCGATGGGATAACGAGGTTTAATGCTTCCTGTTTATCGCGAACGCCTTTCACTTCGAGAGCTGTACGATCGAGCGGAATGTCTCCGGGAATTACTCCGAGAGTGTGTGGTGTGCCCGCGAGAGTGCAAGGCACAGCGCCTGGAGGGAAAATTTGGTGTCTGTCGGTCCACTGACCAATTGTTCATTTCAAGCTCAGGTCCACACTATGGGGAGGAGCCGGAGCTGGTGGGCTGGGGCGGTTCGGGAACGATCTTCTTTACCTCATGCAATCTGAAATGTGCTTACTGCCAGAATTACGAAATCAGCCAGGTTCGCCTCGGACACCCGATCTCCATTGAGGATCTTGCAGAGATTATGCTTCGGTTGCAGGACCGGGGGTGCCACAACATTAATTTCGTGACGCCGACTCATTTCACTCCACAGATCGTGAATGCTGTCGCGATTGCGGCAGACTGTGGCCTGAGTATTCCTCTTGTTTACAACTGCGGTGGATACGAATCGGTTCGAACGCTACGGTTTCTCGATGGCGTCATTGATATCTACATGCCGGACATCAAATACTCTGACAACAGATTGGCAAAGATGTATTCCGGGGCACCTCGTTACTGGGATAGCGTTCGCGAGGCAATTCGGGAAATGCACCGTCAGGTGGGCGATCTTGTCATCAATCGTCGTGGGATCGCGCAGCGAGGCCTGCTAATCCGCCATTTGGTGCTTCCGAACGATCTTGCCGGCTCCCGCGCCGTGCTGGACTTCGTGGCGAATGAAATTTCGCTAGATTCCTACGTCAATCTCATGGACCAGTACCGACCTTTGAACCGTGCCTACCGGTACAGAGAACTCCATCGTCGGATCACCTCCCGAGAATTTTGGTCGGTCGTGGAGTACGCCCGGAGCCTGGGTTTGCATCGGGGCTTTGAGTGGCCGGTAAGCGTATTGAATTAGAACAACAGAGAGAAACTTTCCACCCATGTGGAAAAACTCATGAGCATCCTCCTTGCTTCTTCAATCGCCGTTGGGGTTCTTCATGCGCTTGCTCCGGATCACTGGCTTCCCTTCGTTATGATCGGCCGGGCGCAGAATTGGAGTCGTCTTCGACTTACAGCGATTACTCTTGTTGCTGGAGTTGGACACGTCACTTCCAGCTTGCTGATCGCCGGCATTGGCGTTGGTCTTGGGATCGCTGCCGACCGGATTGAAGTGTGGGAATCTCACCGCGGGAACATTGCTGCGCTTCTTCTCATTGGCTTCGGGATTGCTTACATGGTGTGGGGAATGAAAAACTGGGGGAGAAAACATTCACACGGAATCGAACGGGCAAGAGTCGTCTCGTACTGGACGCTGTTCGCGCTGGTTGTTCTCGGACCGTGTGAGCCTCTCATTCCTCTCGTGTTTGCCGGTTACGGGATCGGCTGGAGTGCGGTTGCTCTTGTCTTTCTGGTTTTTTCGCTAAGTACGCTGTCGATGATGCTACTGCAAGTCCATTTGGCAACGCTGGGAATTTCCCTCATCCGGTTCCATTGGTTTGAACATGCCACGGATGTTCTCGCCGGCGGCGTGATTGCGTTAACAGGGGTGGCGATTCATCTGCTGGGAATTTAGTCCCTCCGCTACCTCCCAAGAGAGAAGCTGGTCAAAATGAGGAGCAAGAAAGGGATAGAGATTCAAAGGCTGCGCCTTGTCATCCGTGGGGCAGTGCAAGGAGTTGGATTTCGCCCATTCATCTACCGTCTGGCGTCGGAGATGGAATTGGCCGGCTGGGTCAGCAACTCTACGCAGGGGGTTTTCATCGAAGTAGAAGGCGAGAAGAATCGCCTCGAATCATTTCTCACCTGCGTCGAGAGGAAAAAACCACCTCGAGCATTTATCCAGAGTCTTGAACCCTCTTTCCTTGATCCGGTCGGGTACAGCTCCTTTGAAATTCGTGCGAGCGATCGGGTCGGCGAGAAAACCGTCCTCATCCTCCCCGACATCGCGACGTGCCTGGATTGCATGCGGGAGGTTCTAGATGCCGCAGACCGCCGATACCTGTATCCGTTCACGAACTGCACGAATTGTGGTCCACGCTTTACCATCATCGAGTCCCTGCCGTACGATCGGCCGAACACAACCATGAAGAACTTCGAGATGTGTGTAGAATGTCGACGCGAATATGAAGATCCACTCGACCGCCGATTTCACGCTGAGCCCATTGCCTGTCCAGAATGTGGCCCTCGGCTGGAATTATGGGATGAGCACGGCAAGGCTCTTGCGACCCACCATGAGGCCTTACTCGAAGCAGCGGAAGCCA
>JBBIJH010000243.1:0-3141 GCA_037446075.1 Ignavibacteriales bacterium | reverse complement strand
CATCCGTGGGACTCCTTGCGACCGATGATGTGGGCTTTGTCTCGGATCGTCTGGTAGTCGACAAAGATTCCATCTTTCACAAGATGCCATCGCTTTGTTTTCTCGCCATCATCGTCATAACCGCATGTCGCGAGCCCAAACTCCTGAGTCTTGTCGGCAACGAGATTCACAATCTCCGAACCGAACTTGAATTTCCCAAGCTTATCGAGCGTGAGGAAACTGGTGCCGGCGAAGTTTGCCTCGTAGCCAAGTGCCCGATCGAGTTCCGTAGGATGTCCGACCGACTCATGAATCGTAAGCCAGAGATTCGTAGGGTGCAGGATCAGATCTCTTTTTCCCGGCTCCACAGATTTCGCCGAAAGCTTGGCGACGGCGTCCTCGGCTGCTTCTTTTACCTCCTCAAGGAAGGGATATTCTTCGAAATACTCATATCCTCTGCTCAAGGGTGCGGCATAGGTGGCGCGACTTTGGAACTGTCGGTTCACTAAATCGACTGCTGTGACGGTGAAAGAGGGATCGGTTCGAATGATCACTTGCTTGATAGAGGATCCTTCCGTGGAGGCAAAGTATTTCTCTTCGCGCACGAAGGACATACTGGAGCTACAGAAGCTCACGCCTTTCACTTTCAGTGCTTCAGCATTGAGGCCGAGCAGGAAGTCCACCTTTTCTTTCATCGAGACCTCGAAGGGATCTTTCTTGACAGGCGTCTTCCAGGTGTCCACGTATGCTTTCACCGGGGCGAGCTGGACGGCTTCTTTCCGGAGGATAGAGTTCGCTTTTGAGATTGAGAGAGCTTGTATGGTCACTTTTCTGATCTCGTCTTTGGTGACCACATTGCTGGCCGAAAAACCCCAGGCGCCGTGTGCAAGCACGCGAACACCAAACCCGAAGCTTTCAGAGTTTGAGATGTTGATGACTCGCTTCTCTCTCGTCGATACTGATTGGTTGTTGTATCGGTTGATGCGGATGTCGGCGTACGAGGCACCCTTGGCTTTTGCAGTGTTCAGAGCGACGTCGGCTAGCGCCTTGAGGTCACCCTCTGCCATCACGCCGAAGTGCTCGGTGGTGTTTCCTTTAGCATTGAGCAGTTCGTGCGGCAGAAACTCTGAGAAGAGAACTGAGGCTGTCGTTGCAGCCGTGGCCTTAATAAATTTTCGGCGATCCATTCTTACCTCCTGGGGATTTTAGTCTTTCCTCATCGTCCAAGAATCCAACGGCATGAGAGATATGATTGTTCATTTTGCGGACTGAGGGGCCACGCGGACCATCAACACAAGAGTCGGGGTGAAATTGTGGCCCGTCTTGCAAGCGCGCATCCCGACGTCCTGAAGTTAACATCCGGAACAGAGAAAATCAACGAGAATTCCCTTGGCCGCACTCTGGCCATTACCTTGACTTTTAGCCCTCTCCATTGTATTTTGAACCCGAACCGAGGAAAGGATTTCTTGGATTTTGAAGACAGTGGGTGCGAAAATTCAGGTCTCTGGAGTGGTGCAAGGGGTAGGATTTCGCTTTTTTGTCTATCGAATTGCTTCTCGACTGGGTTTGACCGGCTACGTCAAGAACCTCTACGATGGGGGTGTCTTGATCGAAGTGGAGGGTGATCGGGCAGCCGTCGAGGAACTTATTAGTCAAGTGAAGGTTGGCCCCCGGGCCGCCCACGTGTCGGACGTAAAGGTAGAGTGGAAACCATTCGAGGGTGCTTTCCAAGACTTTGATATCTGGTGAAGCTTATGCGCCTTGGGTTCGGTTACGACGTACATCGCCTCGTAGAAAATCGGAAACTCGTACTGGGTGGGGTAGAGGTTCCCTTCGAAAAGGGTCCCTTCGGCCATTCGGACGGAGACGTACTTCTTCATGCTATCGCCAACGCGTTACTTGGTGCTGCTGCCCTCGGGGATATCGGGACGCAGTTTCCCGACACGGATGAACGGTACAAGGATCTCTCGAGCCGGGTGATTCTTGCACGGGTTGAGGAGCTCCTTCGTGAGAATCACTACATAACTGAAAACGTTGATTCCACCGTTGTCCTTCAACAACCAAAGATCGCTCCCTTCGTTGAGCAGATGCGATCCGTCATCGCGTCGATTCTCGGGATCAAAATAAGTCAGGTCTCCGTGAAGGCAACGACGCATGAAGGACTCGGCTTCATTGGCGCAGGAGATGGTGTCGCTGCCTACGCCATCGCATCGATTGTCGAGCGATAGCGGGTTGACCCCAACCACTGAAGGCCCCCAAAGACATTGGAAGATTTTATCCAATCTTTAGCCAACCTGAGCGACTTCTGGATCTACGCTGCAATTTTTCTTATTGCTTATCTTGAGAATATCTTCCCTCCCTCGCCGAGCGATATGGTGATCGTTTTTGGAGGCTCGCTGGCGGGATTCGGTCAAGTGGACCTTCTCGGGGCCCTCGCCGCGGCCACACTCGGCAGCGCTTTTGGCTTCGCGACGATGTTCGGCATTGGGCACTGGTTTGGTGTCAAGATTCTTGAAAGTGGAAGGCTTCGCTTCCTTCCCAAGGAAAGCATCGACAAAGTGGAGGGATGGTTCCGACGGTACGGTTACGGCATTATCATTGCGAACCGGTTTCTAGCTGGGACCCGTGCCGTTGTCTCCTTCTTTGCAGGGATGTCTCATCTTCGATTCATTTATACTCTCCCACTCTGTTTTATAAGCGCGCTGATATGGAATTCTATCCTCGTTCTTGCTGGTAACTCACTGGGAAAGAACTGGCAAAAGATCGGTGTTTACCTAACGGCGTATAGCCAGACCGTGACGGCGATCCTCGTCGTTGTTGTCCTGTTTCTCGTCGGCCGATACTTCTTCGGTCGCACCAAAAAATCTTCATAGCCCCCGATGGCGGAGTCGTTGCAAGCTCTTGATCGTGACCTATTCTATTTTATCAATCACTCGCTTCACAACAGCGTCTTCGATGTCCTCATGCCTTTCATCACGAGGACAGACACGCTACATTTTCGTCTCATCTTTGCCGCGCTCTGGCTGCTCCTCATCATCAAAGGCGGGAGGACGGGCCGTGTGATTGCATTCCTTCTCGTCCCACTCATCGCCATTAGCGATCAAGTGAGCAGCAGTGTGATCAAGTCGTGGGTGGGACGGCCCCGTCCGTGCTGGACGCTTC
>JBBIJH010000242.1:3028-3248 GCA_037446075.1 Ignavibacteriales bacterium | reverse complement strand
ACGACCACACCGGCGTCTTTCATCTTCTTGATCGATTCCCAGCCATTCACCATAATAACTGACAGTATTTGCACTGTCGTCGCCCCAACCATGATATACTTGATGACATCCTGCCCTGAAATAGCTCCCCCAGTTGCACTAATTGGGATGTGGATTTCTTGGAATGCCTCAGCAACGTTCTTGAAGTTGTAGTACTTTGCCCAGGGTCCTCCGACTCCCG
>JBBIJH010000242.1:0-2948 GCA_037446075.1 Ignavibacteriales bacterium | reverse complement strand
GGATTGGTTTCCCCGTCTCAATGTCGATTTCAAGCCCACGAAGACGGTTGCATAGGGTCACGCTCGCTGCGCCGAGTTGTTCCGCTACCTTTGCCTGCTGGACCAGATCCGGTGTGGAGGCCAGTTTCACAAGAACAGGAAAACGAACGGCATCAACAACAGCTCTAATCGCTGCTATGAAAGTCGTCTCAAACGCCAACTCACCGGGTCGATGGGGGGAGGAGATATCAAGCTCAATTGCGTCAGCTCCGGAGTCTTCCACGTGAAGGGCCATCTCACGCCAATCTTCTGCCGCATCAGCGAAGATACTGCCTATGATCGGCACATGCCCGTGCTTCTTGCACTCACGAATGAATTCCCAGTAGTCCTCGAGCGTCCCGCTATAGCCTTGCTCGTATGAATAAAGCGTGAAGTACCGAGACCTGCCATCCATTTTTTTGTCCCAATCGATCATCTTGTAACGAGGTCGCGGCCACAACCGCATGTGTGCATACTTCTCCGAGCACGCGGTCTTCAGTATAATTCCGCCGATCCCTTGTGCTTCTGCCAATGGGATCTGCTTCACATCATGGCTCGCAGGACCCGAGGCGACAAGTAACGGACTGCCCAAGTTAAGGCCGACGAACTTTGTCTGTAGCATTCAATCCTCTTACGATTATTGAAAGACCTCCGACCGAATTGTGTACCTCCTGAGCTTCTTCTCATCGACGTGGAATCCATATCCTGCCCCAGAAGGCAACTCAATCCATCCGTCCTTCACAGTAATGAGGGGTTCTATGACGTCATCGACAAACCATCGGGACGACGGCTCGACATCCGATGCATGCGTGAAATTAGGTAGAGTCGCGAGATGAAGTGCCTGCGCTGCCCCGATCCCCAGCTCGGGCATCGTTCCAGCCCACACAGGTATCCTTGCTTTCGCGCAGTAATCATGCGCCTCTTTCGCCGTTTGCAGCCCACCCATTCTCTGAATCTTAATGTTGACGACACGACAACTTCCAAGCTCAATGGCTCGCTTCAGAGTGGCCATGTCACTTAGACTCTCGTCGAGACAAATCGGCGTGTTGATTTTCGATTGAAGTTCAGCGTGCCCCTCGAGGTCCGTCTTCTTCATCGGCTGCTCAAACATGATCAACTGAAACTCATCGAGCTGCTGAAAGAGGCCGATATCTGCGCGTCCATAAGCAGCGTTCGCATCAACCATGAGAGGTAGACTGGGAAAAGCTTTGCTCACAGCGCGAACGGGCTCAATGTCCCATCCGGGTTCGATTTTAATTTTCAATCGTTGATACGCCGCAGTCAACTGAGGTTCAATCGCGCGGAGGAGTTCATCGATCGTCGGATAGATTCCCACCGCCAAGCCTGAAGCGATCCGCTTCCGCGTACCTCCGAGAAGAGTATAGAGTGGGACTCCTTTTTGCTGCGCCTCCAGGTCCCACCACGCTGTCTCGACCCCTGCCTTGGCAAAGCTGTTGCCTTCGATTTGATCCAAGATCGCGGAGATGTCCTCTCGGCTGAGGACTTTTTTATCAATGATTCGAGGTATGATTTGAGATCTCAGGCAGGTCCAGGTCGATTCTGGCGAGTCATCAGAATAGAATGTTCCGGCCATCGGCGAACTCTCGCCGCAGCCGATCAACCCTTCGGCGAACACCTTCGTAATGATAGCATCTTTCTCGCTGACCGCACCAGAACTAATCCGGAACGGGGCGTGGAGGGGAATCCGCACGTGGGCGAGTTCAATCTTGTCAACCCGCACCTTTAGATTTCCTTCACCGTATTTACCATCTCCCCTATCTTCTCGATCCGACTAACGATGCAGTCACCGTCTTGAATCGGTCCGATACCTTCGGGAGTACCCATCGACAGGATATCGCCCGGTTCCAAGCTGATGTATCGAGAGACGTACTCAATTGTCGTAGGGATGTCGAAGATCATGTCGCGGGTGTTTGCTTTTTGACGCATCTGGCCATTCACGGACAACTCGATGTCTAGCTCGATGGGAGGAGAAATCTCATCCGCCGTAACAATCCAAGGCCCAATCGGGGTGAAGGTGTCGAAATTCTTGGAGCGATACCAGGGATGTCGTTTCTCAATGTCTGAGCGCTGCAGGTCGCGAGCACTAATGTCGAGCGTGATTGTGTACCCGGCCACGAAGTTGAATGCTTCTGTCGCCTTGACGGACTTTGCCTTTTTTCCGATGACAACCCCCAGCTCAACTTCATGGTCGACACGTCCGACTTGTTTAGGAACTAAGATAACGCCGCCGGGTCCGAGTACAGAAGAGCTTGTTTTGCAAAAGTAAATCGGTTCCTCTGGTACCGGATAGTTTCCTTCTTTAGCATGGAGCGCGAAATTTCGGCCCAGGGCGATAATCTTTGGTGGACGAGGAACAGGGGCGACGATTTCGTAACGCGTCCTCACTGAGAATTCTTGCAACTTATCTCCATCCTGCAAGAACAAAAGCAAATCATCGAGCTTCGATCTCTCCCAGTAGCCCTGAGCCAAGAATTCAACGATGTCCACCCTGCCCGATACGGGCTTCTTCAGTTTGGAGGCCTCATAAACTTCGATGGCCCAGGCGAGGTCAACTAAGATGTCGTCCACGAAAGCGCCGACGGTAAGCTTATCGCCGACCTTAAAGGAAAGAAGCTTCATCGAATTTGATAGAACTTGTGGGTTGTCATCACCCGCGGTAGCCCAGCTCTCGTGAAATCTCAGAGCCCGTTTTCTGCAGCGCCCGTGTAAGTCTTGGCAGGACGGTAGCTTTATCAGGCCGACCGGAGGGGATGGCGCTCATGACCGCAGCCACGACATGACCATGGCTATCCCGAATCGGAACAGCGACCGCACAAAGATCGAGCTTGTACTCGCCATCTACAACTGCGTAACCCCTCGCTCTAACTTGCGCCAAGCGTTTGTACAGACGAGATTCACTCGTGATGGTC
>JBBIJH010000241.1:0-3291 GCA_037446075.1 Ignavibacteriales bacterium | reverse complement strand
CTGAGATGGTGAAACAGATCGAAGGGATGGCAAGGGAGCTTGTTGCTTTATGCAGCGCCTCCGTTCTTGATTCCTACAGCGGGCCAATACTGTTCGAAGAGCAGGCTGCAGCTGAACTCGTGTCGCAAGCCCTTGGGCCGAACCTCTGCAACTATCGTGAGCCGACGGCAGATAGTCCCCAACTGGAGCAGATGGTTCGAAGTCAGCTCGGCGATCTCCCTTTCCAAAACAAAATCGCAGCGAGGATTCTCCCAGAGTTTCTTTCCATTACGGACAGCCCGGGAAGGAAGTCATACAAAGGAACGCCTTTGATTGCATCCTTCGATGTTGATGTGGAAGGGGTACCCTCCACCGAAGTTAAACTCGTTGAGAGAGGTGTTCTGAAAACGTTGTTAACGTCCCGTACTCCACATAAGCGTATCAGGGAAAGCAACGGGCATGCAAGAGGATTGCCGCCTCAGGCTTTCTTCACGAACTTGATCGTTACGGCAGCCGGCGGAAAAGGAACTAACGAGCTAAAGGAACAGCTTCTCTCGCTGTGCAAAGATCGAGGGCTCGAGTTCGGTGTGGTTATTCGGAAGATCAATAATCCCTACTTCAAACAGATGCTGCGGGACGAGTTCGACATCTTCTCGGTCAGCCCGGGAACCCAGCGCCCGTTTGTGCTTGAGCCGGTACTTGCCTACAAAGTATTTCCCGATGGAAAGGAAGAGCTGGTTCGAGGGATCGAGATCTCCGGGATGACCGTGCAATCCTTCAAAGAGATTCTCGCCGCTTCCCGGTCGGAATATGTCTACAACCACCTTACATCACTGCGCCGGCCCTCAGTGATGGGACTCTATAGTCCACTGTCGGCAAGGGTTTGCGTAGTGACTCCCTCGTTCCTCTTCGAGAGCGTTGACCTGAAGAGAACCACCGCTAGCTTCCAGAAGCCGCCGATTGCGGCGCATCCTGTCTTTGGGAAGTAGATGAGAGGTTTAAGGAGAGTACCGGCGAGGTGAAATCGGGAGCGCCGAGAACAGGATGCCCCCAGACACCGGCGGAATCCATCCCGTCCAAGCTGTACAGACGGGATTCAATACGGACACCCCACAAAACTTTCCTAAGTGGGCGAAGGGGGAGTTGAACCCCCACGGCCTTACGGCCACTAGACCCTGAATCTAGCGCGTCTGCCAATTCCGCCATTCGCCCGTGACGAGTCTTGCGGGACGTCTCTGCTGCGGAAACGAAGCGTTCCTTCGGAAAAGCCTATCTTCGGAACAATTTCATCACCTGGGCGTGGGAAGACCTCTCTCCTGCAGGGCACTTCAAATCTACAAAGAGAGTGGGGGAAAATCAAATCCATGATGATGCGTTAGCGCGTGGATGAAAGCGCAGGTCACGACTTGACGGGGCACCGTCCGCGGGCTTATCTACCATACAGTCAGAATCCTTCTTCGGTGGCCTCGCCATAGTTGACGTGATCGATGCTTATGACAATCTCCGAACACTAGAAACTAATCGTGCTCTCCCTCTTCTTCTTTGGCTGGGGTGTTGTGTGGATGTCACACTTCGGAGGAAGAGACTTGCTCGTGAAGTATTCGAGCGATTTTTCCGGGCAGTACTCCGCCGCGAGTTTCTTAGTCTCGGCGCAGATTGAGTCTGCGATCACGCTTTCCGGTTTCTCAAAGTACTCCAGGGGCAGGTCAATCTTTGGGTCCTCATAGACATACTTCATGAACCGACCCCAGAGAGGCGCAGCGGCACGGCCCCCTTGTCCGTCCCAGTCGGTGAAGTGCACTTGCTTATCGTCGAAACCCACCCAGACACCAGCACTGATGTGCGGGGTAAATCCCACGAACCACGCGTCAGCAAACTCCTGCGTTGTGCCAGTTTTTCCAGCCGCTGGAAGGTGGAAGAAATTCCGGACCCGAAGTCCCGTGCCGCCATCCACTACATCTCGCATCATTGTTGTCATGATATAGGCAGTTTCTTTGCTTAGCACCTCTTTCCGGCTCGGAAATGTCTCGTCAAGGGTGTTCCCATCTTTGTCTTCAATCCGCAGAATGGTAGTGGGCTCCACATAAACGCCCTCGTTGGGGAATACGTTGAAGGCCGCTGTCATCTCGAGTGGAGAAACTTCACCCGTTCCCATCGCGAGCGACTCGTACGGTGGTAGTGGAGACTTGATTCCCATCCTCTGAGCGTACTGAATAACCTGCCTCACCGGAGAAATTTCCTGCGTGACAAGCCGGACGGAGATGAGGTTGATGGAGTACTTCAGCCCCTCGCGTAGGGTGTTCTTTCCCCCGAACGTGCCCTCCGCATTCTTCGGTGTCCATCGCCGTCCGTCGGCCATCATAATCGTGACTGGCTGATTGAGAAGTTCAAAGGAAGGAGGATAGCCGTTGTCGATCGCAACAGTGTAGACAAAGGGTTTAAAGGCGGACCCCGGCTGTCGGCGGATTTGCGTTACATGATTCAGCCCGTACCGAAAAGTCTTAAAATTTGCCCCACCCACCATGGCCAGAACCTGACCCGTTTTCACATCAAGGGCAACGAAGCCCACTTCAATCGTCTGTTCTGCTTTCTTTACTGAATCGACAAAGAATTTTCTGCCGCGCAGGTCGCGATAGATGCGCGCGCGCTCATCCGCCGTCTCGGCTCGCTGGTATTCCTCTCTAGCATAGATTGCTTTCTCGATCGCCTTCTCCAGAATCTCCCGGTTCTGCTGCCAGCTCCACTGGGAGTTGAATTTTGCTTGAATCTCCGCCAAATGCTCTTGAACGGCGCGGTTAGCGTGACGCTGCATCCGACTGTCAAGCGTCGTATAAATCGTTAGCCCATCCCGGTAGAGGTCATAGCCGCGAAGCTTCGGGTTGCGAGAGAGACGCTGTCGAATGTGCTCAACGAAATGGGCCGCGATCCCTGCCGGGCCTTCGAGTGGAGCGAGGTGAAGCTCTTCCGCCTTCGCCTTCGCGTATTGTTCTTCTGTGAGAAAATCTTCCCTCAGCATTTGGTGAAGCACAAGGTTGCGACGTCCATAAGCGCGACTGGGATGGTTAAACGGATCATAGTAGGCAGGCCCCCTCAACAGCCCGACGAGAAGCCCACACTCACTCAGAGAGAGATCCTGAGGAGCCTTATCAAAATAAATCTGTGCTGCTGTGGCGACGCCGTAAGCACTCCGCCCAAAGTACGCCACGTTCAGGTACATCTCCAGGATCTTGTCCTTGCTGTAGCGGCGCTCGATCTGGAAGGCAGTGATTGTCTCTCGAATTTTCCGTGTGATCTTGGAGTGCAGTGATTCTC
>JBBIJH010000240.1:0-3314 GCA_037446075.1 Ignavibacteriales bacterium | reverse complement strand
CCAGTTCGTGAACTGCTTCCTTGAGCACACGGGTACGAAATAGTGACAGGTCCTCCTCCGTCCCGTAGAAGCTCTGACGGAGTCGAGGAATGGCAATGATTGCTCTCCAGTCCGCGGCTTGCGCCAGCCCGAAGACATAATTCAAACCTTCCACGTAGAGATCGACGTCAGTGATTGCGAGAGTCAGTGTGCTCTCAGTTCCTTCGACTTGTCCGAGAATGCGTTCTGCATCGTATTGATTTCGTTGTGCATTCCAAGCAGACTGCGGAAGTGTAAGTGGCCGCTGAGTTCTACAAGTACAATCAAAGATGGACGGGAGATTTTCTGATAGGTACTTCGTCACCTCTGAAAGTTCGTCGCCGACAGGTACGAGAAGAATCTCCAGCCTCATCGCCGGCCTAGATTGCGCCAAGCAGGTGGCGGTTGCCGATGCGAACATGAAGCAAGCCTGCAGCCCGAGCAGCAGCCTCTGCTTCCTCTGCTTGCAGCCGTGAAGTGCACGGTAAATCCGACATGTAAAAATTCGGGGCGAAAGCAAGGAGTGCATAGGGAATAGAAGGGCTGAAGGAAGCGATGAAACGAGCGATGTTCCCCACTTCCTCTGGATTGATGTAGCCGGGGACGAGCAAGGTGCTCGCAACAACCAACGGAGGTTTCGGGCGTTGATGAAAATGTTGTGCTGCCCGTGCAAAGTTTTCCAGTGTGCGGCGATTGGAAATGCCACTAAGCGCGAGATGAAGCTTGTCGTCGAAAGCTTTCAGATCGAATTTGATGCAGCCTCCCGTCTGAAGGGAATAGTCCACAGCCGCATCGAGGAACTTCGGATGCATCGTGCCATTTGTTTCCCAGCAGATGCGTACGCCTCTTCGCGCCAGATACTTGGAAGTCGCGAGAGCATGCGGCATCTGGGATGCTGGATCGCCCCCAAAGTAGCAGACGCAGAAAGTTCGTGCGTTTGTAACCGACGCCAGCTCTTCAGCGCTGAGAAGGCTGCTTGACTGAACGGAAATTTCCCGGTAATGCCAGTTCTGACAAAACAGACAGTTTGCAGTACAGCTACCGTAGAAAACGGCAAGGTTATGGTAGCCAGGATGCTTCCTACCGTCGCACACCCATTCCGCGACACAGTTTGTCGGCAATGGATCCCTGTACCAATGGAGTAAGCCACGAGCAGGTGTCCCGGCACGGTGTATGAGTCTCCCTCCGGAAACGTTACGAAGGCCACAAAATCCCTGCTCATTCTCCCCGATCACACATTCATTCGCACACAAAGTGCACCGAACCCCCCCGTTGGTCCGGGGCGGTTTTCCAGGAAGGCCGAAGGCAACACGCGTGCGCGAATGGACAGACACGAGACTCTTGGTAACTTCAGGCGAAGCACTCCGGACGCAGGACAGACACAGACCGATCGTCTCACAAATGTTCTGCGAGGATTGGCCACACGATCGACATTTCATCAGCTTTTCTTGGAGGTGATGACAGTCGCGGCGGCCGGAAGCTGTTCAACGTTTTTGCTTCCGCAGTGTTCGCAAGCAGGCCTGGGATTTTCCTCGTGCTCAGAAAGCGTCATGATGACCGTAAATGTCTTGTTGCAGTCTTTGCAGATGTAGTCGTATGTTGGCATAGAGCACCTCCAACGGCAACACCAGTTTCTAGAAAGTTCATGTGGGGAGGAACACCACCTACCTCGCTTCTGTCAATCCTCCCCAATGCAACGCATTGAACAGTAGTTTAAATGTTCCCTCTGTCTGTGCCCGATGCTGCACACGGAATCCAAAAAGGACGATCTTTCCTTTGCCGTAGGTCAGAGCGATTGCAGCGGCTCTGCGCTCAAGCTTCTCCGCCCCGTGGATCCAACCAGAAAGGAGGATATCTTCGGCATCGGCCGGGTACCACGCTAACACTCGGCGTGTGATTTCCGATCCGGGTACAGTCGTCCGAAAAGCGATTCGCTCATTCACAAAGGCAGCGGCTGTCTCCGGCATTCCGTACGTGACTGGATGGGCCGGATCAATGTGGATACGAAGAAGGGAGCCGGGACAGTTGAATTCTTCTGACCTCACCCTCGCTAGCGTGTTGACGACGGGGACGTTAAACTCATCGATGACGAAGTCACTCGCAGAGGCAAGAGCGACAAGCGTTCCACCTTTCTCCACGAAGTCTTTAAGATTCTTGGCTCCCTCTTTGCCGATTCCGCCGGAGTATTCCGGTGGAAACTCTGGGAAGTATTTCATCTCGCCCTCCTCCCGCCTCGGCTTTCCTTCCAGAATCACTTCCTTCGTGATGTCTGGGAGGAGGATTACATCGTAGCTTTCCAGGAGTTTTCCTGTCTTCACTTCCTTGTTATCGAGATTCTTATAGGTGAAGTTGTACTGCTCGAGCACCCACCTCGTCCAGCCTTCATCCATCGAGGCAAGCCAGGGTTTGTATAGACCTATTCGTACGGCTTTGAGCTTGTCCAATTGAACTTTCGGCCGCTCCGAAAGCCCTTGTATCTTCAGACCATACAGCTTTGCCAGTTCGGAAATATCTACAACCGATTCAAGCAAGACTGTCCCGACTGGATAAGAGATTCCATCTGCCTCAAAGCTCTGGCGTGCCAGACTTACAAGACCTTTTCTCTTGAGTGCTTCGTTGATCAAGCGAGTAACGTTATTGCTTTCGTGAGAAACGGCATAGGTTGAGGAGCCTGTTCTCTCGACCGAACCCTCTGCCCGGTCAGCTTCCCGGATGGGCCGGAGGGCCTTCGCCTCTTCGGGCGACAACACTTCCTTGTTTACCTCCACCCCCATCAGCAACGGGAGGGACCATGCGGTGATATCGTAGGGTGGAACGATACTTGCCCCGGGCGTCAGCTTCACTTTCGGATAGCGTTGGATGCCGAGGACTTCTGATACAAACCTGCCATAGGGTTGCGCCGTCGGAATATAGAACGCCTTCCGCGTTTCTGAGAACAGAACTTCTGCGCCATTTTCTCGGATGAGATGGGCAAGCCGGGCTGCTGTTGGGGCGTCACGTTGGGCGAGGGAGATCCTGAAGTACTCACCCGGCTTTCCTAGTGCGATCGCGTCACGGGCCATAGTTACCGCTCCGCGGAGAATTTCGGTCTTGTAATTTGCGCAGGCTTCCAGGAGTGCATCGGAAGCGATCCGTTCATAGTCCATGATGTCGCGGAGACGCCACGTCCCACCAGGCCATGGATTCGGATAGTTGATCTGTTGCCTGTACTCGATCAACCCTTTTCCTCCGCCGCTGAGGTCGCTCGGATTCACTTCCAGCGGGGTTGCCATTCGCACCGAAGCAACCTCAGTCAA
>JBBIJH010000239.1:0-3327 GCA_037446075.1 Ignavibacteriales bacterium | reverse complement strand
GATCCCGACGCAGTCGGGAGAGTGGCTGCCGTTTTGAGGATCCGCCACCTCCTTGGCAGAGGCGTTGTTTATGGTAGGACAGACTATATCTCATTTCCGCTTGATGAGGCCACATGGAAGATCAAAAAATTGCACAACTCGAAAGTGAAGTCAAACGGCTGAAGTCTGCCGTAGAAGAATTGATAGTCCTCAACGACCTCGCCATTGCCGCCGGGACAATCCTCGAAGTCGATAAGATGCTGGATCTGATCGTCGAGAAGTCCATCAAGGCAGTAAAAGCTGAGCAAGGGTCGATACTGTTGGTGACAGAGGAGAAAGACGCGCCGCTGAAGACGTTGATCCGTCAGGCGGACATGCGAAGCCGGCAGATGCCTTACAGGGTCGGATTTCACATTACAGGTTGGGTGCTTAACCACCAGCAACCGTTGATGATCGAGAATCTCGCCACGGATTCGCGCTTCCACGCAACAGAGCAAGAGAAAAAGGAGATCCGTTCTGTTCTCTGTGTCCCCATCCGATTCCAGGGAAAGATCATCGGCATTTTGATGGTGACGAACAAGAAGACCTTCGAGCCTTTCAGCTCTGATGATATGAGACTTCTCTCGATCATTGCAGCGCAGTCGGGTCAGTTCATCCGTAACTCGCAACTGCAGGAAGAAGCCATGGAGAAGAGACGGATGGAGCACTCACTTGCGCTGGCCCGGGACATACAGATGAGTCTCCTTCCGAAAAAATTACCGGAGATGGATAAGCTTGAAATCCATAGTTATTTCAATCCTGCTCACGAAGTTGGCGGAGATTACTATGACTACTTTAACCTAGGGCCCGATAGGATTGGAATTGTCCTAGCCGATGTTTCGGGTCATGGCCCCTCCGCAGCGCTGGTCATGACGATGGTGAAGGGGGTCCTGACGTCTGTTGCAAAGAGGTTTGAATCTGCCAGCCATGTTCTCGCGGAGATGAATTCGACCCTCTGTGAAATCACCCCTTCGGACATGTTCGTCACCATGATGTTCCTCCTTCTGGATTTGAAAAAAGGGACGCTGCGGTATTCAAGTGCGGGTCATCTTCCTCTCCTGTTCTGGGATTCGAGCCTGGGCATCTGTCAAACGGTAGGATTACGCGGACTTGCCCTCGGGATCTCAAAGAATGCATCATACCTCGAGAAAGAGATACCACTGCAACCGGGCAATTTATTCCTCATCTATACTGACGGGGTTACCGAAGCAGCAAACAAACAGATGGAAATGTATGAGGAGGCGAGGTTGATCGAAGCAACACAAGAAGTTGCTTCCAGATCAGCTCCGGAAGTCCTCCAGCACATAAAGGCGAAGCTTCAGGAATTCAGCGCCACGGCCCCTCAGAGCGATGACATCGCAATGATAGCCATCAAGGTAAGACAATAATTGACCCAGTGCAGAAAAGCAATCACAGATTCACGGATTGGCTTCCTGAAGGAAATTCGCGGTTAGGCCCTCCGACGATGGATCTAGTTCACATCACGACGAAAGAAAGGTCTGGCCCTTCCGCATGAAGGAAGGGTATCGTGTTTGTACCGAACGGCATGACCCGTGAACCTGGGGTAGACCCTCTCACATGTCGTCTTCGCACGTTGATTTTTTTGAATTCATCAAAAAAAACACTTATTGTAAGTCGTTAAGGCTCGAACCTTACTTTCGCAGAACGATACCAGTTGTCTTCCGACGGTCCACCCCCGCACCGCCTTGATCACAGTGTAGCGTTTCCTAATGGAACAGAAGTTTAGGCGCAGAGTAGAGGCCTTGGACGAAATCTTTGAGTTCATCGGAGGTTTTGCAAGGGAGCACAACATAGATGAATCGGTTTCCTTTGCGCTGAATCTCGTCGTCGAGGAGCTGTTTACAAACTTTGTGAAGCACCATCCCGAGAACCCAAACGAAATCCTCATCAGACTGGTGAGGGACGGAAGTCGATTAATCGTCAACCTCATCGACTATGACGCGCAACCTTTTGACCCAACCCTGGCAGGCGAAGTGAATGTACAGGAGTCTCTTCCCAATCGGAAGGTAGGAGGCTTGGGTATTCACCTCGTGAAAAAAATGGTCGATGAGTTACATTATGAGTATGTCCACGGCGAAAGCAGAATAACCGTAATTAAGAACCTGGAGAAGTGATATGCTCAAAATCGATCTTGGACCAAATGGCGAAATCCTGCTTTCTGGGAGGTTTGATGCCTCACGAGTCGATTATGCCAGAGGGATCTTTAATACCATTACTTCGTCGAGTGTTGTAGATTTTCAAAACCTTGAGTACATCTCGAGTGCGGGGCTCGGGGTATTGCTCGCTACCCAGAAAAGACTTGCCGAGACAGGTCAGAGCCTGAAATTAATTAACATGAACAAACACATTCGGGATGTTTTCCAGTATGCTGGGTTCGATACCGTTTTTCAGATCGATTGACTTCTCTGCCTGCTTCTGAGGAGCATCGTCCTCATAGAAAGAACACCAACTTATAGGGTTCTCAATTGTACTTATGATAGAGCACGACGACGCAACGCTGGTGAAGCTCTGTCTGGCTGGGGACGCGAAGGCATTCGAACAGATCGTAGACCGCTATCAGAAGAAGATCTTCAATATCGCTCTGAGGATAGCCGCCGACCAGGATGACGCAGAAGACATCACACAATCGGTATTTGTAAAGGCGTACGAACGACTAGAGACGTTTGACCCGAAGTACAAGTTGTTTAGCTGGCTGTATCGAATAGCGATGAACGAATCGCTAAACTTCGTTGGTCAAAGGCAGAACCTCCAGCGACTGGATGACGCCGAAGTATCGAAAGAGCCATCTCCCGAAGAAACACTCGACACAGCTATCAATAGTCAGACCGTGCAAGATGCGTTGATGAAACTCAAGCTCGAACACAGAGCCGTAATAGTCCTGAAGCACTTTCAAGAACTTTCTTACCGGGAAATCAGCTATATTCTGGACCTCCCCGAGAAGACCGTAAAATCCAGGCTATTCACCGCCCGCGAGCAACTACGAAGGATTCTGCTGAGAAACGCCCAGTAGAGAATATGATCGAACCAAAATATCTGGAACTCATCCACGGCGAGCTGGACGGTGCAAACACGGATAAAGAGAGTGCCCTACTGCGAGATTATCTCGCCTCCAATATGGAGGCCCGGGAGCTGTACTCAGAGCTTTCCTCCCTCAGCACCCTATTGAAGAAAGTCCCAGAAGTTGAGCCCTCAGTACACCTAAGGAGACGGATTCTTAACTCCGTCTCCGCCGCCAAAGGGGCACCGCGACAGAGACCTCGACCCCTGCACCTACCGATTCGAACCACT
>JBBIJH010000238.1:0-3348 GCA_037446075.1 Ignavibacteriales bacterium | reverse complement strand
TCTCCTCGCTCTCACACTGGTGGTAGCTGGCGTCGTGCGTTACCTCCGATTCGCCGAGAGCCGCAAGTTCGCCCTTTTGAAAGCCGTGAGTTCGGCGTTCGTGTTCATCGCTTTCTTCCTAGGTCTCCTCATGTTCAGAAAAAAAGAAGAAAGTCCTTTCGAACACACTTTGCATCTGCTCGAGAGCCGCTTGGCCACGGACCGAACTGTTGCAATTGAAAAGCTCGGCGCCTTCTTGGAACGAAAAACTGAATGGGCACCCCTCGTCATCGAGAAGCTCAACGATGAAGATGCGGCCGTACGTCGAGCTGCCATCGCGAGAATTGCCGAGTTGAAAGAAAACTCCGCTGCGGAAAAGATTGTGCAGCTACTTCAGGACCCTTCGGATCAGGTTCGCAGCGAAGCGCTCAAAGCACTGCGGACGCTTGCAGATCCATCGGTCGCCCCTGATGTGTTCGCACTCGCGGTCAAAGAGGGCGATCCAGAATTGAGAATCCAATTCTTGGCAACTGCGCTGGAGCTTGGCGAGCCCAAAGCGGTCCCTGCGCTCATAGAGCTAGCGAACGGCGGCGGCCTCTTTGCTGTTGACGCGGCAGAAGAACTCAAGAGGCACTTTGCTCCTGGGGTTGTTCCGGCTGACGTTGGAAAGTTAAAGCGGTGGTGGGAAGAAAATGGACACCGTGCGTCATTCGACAAATCGACAAAGCTATTTTGGCTGAGATGAGGAAGGACAGCGAACTGTGAAACTCTCCTCGCGTGAGGCTTGTTAAGATTTCAGCCCCTGACTTCCAGAACATGCCAGCGTTGAATCGCGTACTCTCAAAACTGCTTTCTCCTTTTTTGTTGATATCGTTTCTGTTCGGGTACACCCACCTTGGTTTCCTCGCGCAGAAGTCGGATAAGCGTGGCTACGAAGGGTTGGCTAACTCTGGCTGTGGGATGGAGGTGTGTTGTTGCAGTGGCGTCAAAAGAACCGCCGAAGAGGATTGTGCGATGATGGGTAGTACCCAAGGAGACAGCGAGTCAAATGTCCCAACTTGCTTTTTCTCACAGCAAAAATGTGATCCCAGAGCCGCTGGAGCGGCAGCCACATTCAGCCATTTTCTAGCTCTAAGCTCAGCCCGGGATTTTGCTTTCCGGCCCATCGACAAAGTGAACTTTCCGAGGGAATCGGTGGAACACCCGGACGATGGTATCTGGAATCCCGTCTTTCACCCACCTCGTGTCTGAGCTTCTCCTGATCCTCACACTCCACATTGCGAAATCTTCGGGCTTTCCACTCCGAAGAGGTTGTTCTCTTTGCAATTCCCGGACGATTCATCATAAGGAGAAACTCGGCCATGAGGAAGGTTTCTTACTTGGTTATTCTCTTAGCTTTGTCTTTGAACAGTTCTGGTATCCATGCAAGTTGCGGAGCGGCGAGCTGTCCACTAAACCTTCATCGATACCTAAAACGGGGATGGCTCCAGATTGGTCTCACCCACGAGTACATCAATCAAGATGAACTTTTTGTCGGAAGTGATAGAGCTTTCGTCGGCGCAATTCCAAGGCACCACGATGAAGTTCAGACGCTGAACCAACGAACTGTTCTCAACCTTCAATACGGAGTGAGCGACGCGATTGCTGTGAAGATCCTTCTCCCCTTCATCCACCGAGAGCACACCCATATACACCATCATCAGGGAGAGGATCTGTGGGAGCAGTGGAACTTCACCGGACTCGGAGATATCACTGCGACCGGAGATTTTGTGGTCGTGCTGCCGAAAGAACCATTTGATCCATACGTCAGCTTCTCCGTGGGGGCGAAGTTGGCCTCTGGAGTAACCAACGCTGTCAACGCTGAAGGCGAATCAGCTGAGATCACGATTCAGCCGGGGACCGGCTCCGTTGATGGGCTTGTCGGTCTCAACTATCGGCAGGCGCTTGTGAGTGTTCCAACGCTGACCGGTACGTATGGCTCAGTGCCCCTCTCGGCAAGTCTACTCTACCAGTTCAACGGTCGAGGGAGATATGACTACAGGTTTGGTAACTCCTTGCTCGCGCACGTTGGGACTGGATATCAACTCGTCGATAGGGCAAGTGTTCTGTTTCAACTGAACGCGCGCTTCCAGGGTTTTGCAGACGTGGGAAGATCCGGGGAGCCCCGCGAAGACACAGGTGGGACGTGGATCTTCGCAAGCCCCGGGCTTGATGTGCAGCTCGGTAACACATTGCGCGCGCACGCCTACGTACAGATTCCCCTTTATCAGAAGGTCCATGGCATCCAGCAGACTGCGAGGCTGAATTTGCTCTTCGGCCTTTCATACGACGTTCCCTTGCTCAGTGTCTGAATCCATGCCGCGGTGGAATCTCTTCCGAAAAATTCCGATATTGGATCGCGCCGGAAGGGAACCTTTTCATATCTTCAAGTGAGGAGAGGATTATGAGACAGCTTCTTCCAACTCTCAGCTTCCTGTTCCTTGTGGCAACTGTCTCTGTAGCACAGGAGCCACTGCAGCCACCAGAACTAAAAGTCGGTGCCCCTGCACCCGACTTTGCTCTCCCCTATGCGACGAAGGATACAATCGTGCTCAACGCCCCTGTGAGCCTTTCGGAGCTGATCGGGAAACGCAACATCGTTCTTGCTTTCTACCCTGCTGATTGGAGCGAGGGTTGCACAAAGGAGATGTGCACGTTGCGCGATGAGTTTGCCGACCTGGAAAACCTCGATGCCGAAATTCTTCCCATCAGCGGGGATTATGTTTTCTCACACAAGGAGTGGGCGAAATATCATCGCCTGCCTTTCAAACTCCTGAGTGACCATGATCATGCCGTTGCAAAAAAATATCATAGCTATAATGACATGACAGGTTGGAACAGAAGAACAGTTTACGTGATTGACAAAACCGGAAGGATAGCCTACATGAATCTCAAGTACGACGTCCGCACACCGGATTCTTTCTCAAAACTCAAGGAAGTTCTGTCGACATTGAAGTGACCTGCTTAGTACCAGGTTGAGTCCAGATAGTCTTCCGTGCTCTTCTTTCGAGAAAGCTCGGGAAAGGACCCGGCCCGGGCATTAGAGGCTTCAGAAGAGTCAATCCGGCTGGCGGGGAAGTTGGGGGGGCGCCGGGGCGGCGAGAAGGGTTGTAAATGGCCTAAATTGGTTCTAGGGGTTAAGGTAAGCACAGATTTGGGAGAAAGAAAAGTCCCAAATAGCCCACAAGTGTATTGTGGGAAAATGACGTCAGCGAGGCCTCCGTTTTCAAATACTCGAATCTCTCTTAAGAAATCCTCATGCGTTCAATTGTCTATAGACAGTTCCGATAGCTGGTCCTCCTAAGTTCTAGAGGTGCCATCATGCAAGAA
>JBBIJH010000237.1:636-3372 GCA_037446075.1 Ignavibacteriales bacterium | reverse complement strand
CAGCAAAAGTGCAACTGAATTCCTCTCGTTTGCCGAGAAAACAGGTAAACTCGTGAGGAAGAGATGCTCCAGAAGCAGGATGTGAGATGCAAGAAGCAAGATGTGGGGATGAGAGAGGAAAGGAGCAGTGAGATCATGGGCGACATAGGATATAAGATTTAGGATCCAGGATGTGGGATGCACAGGCGTGGCCGCATTTCACGTCAGACCATTAAACAGGAGTCCGATCCGATGACGAACAAACCAGAGTCCTACGTACACGAGACAATGGCGGTCATCAATCGAGCGTGGCGTGAAAATCGACCCTCGGAGATTCAGCCTCACTTGCATCGAGTGGTTCAGAAAAGACAGTACAAAGACGCGATCCGGATATTTCGAGAAGGAGAAGCATTTCGTCAGGTGGACTACCTATGACAAGAAAGGTCGCATGTATAAGGTTGCCCGTATGAAGTAGGGACAAGAACCGAATTGCAGTTTCATTTTCTTCTGCTTATCGGTCAAGCACATTCTCCGCCTTTCAAAGTGCCTCAGAAATTTGCACGTGAGCAAACGAAGGCATATCTGAAAAAGCCTGGACACGTCTTGGTCAGCACCGACTCTGGGGCGTCTTCTCTTTTATCGTATGATAAAAGTTATTCACCATCTGGTCTCAGAATCCGCCGTTTAGGTCTGCCGGTATATCTCCCTCCTTTCAAATTTTCATTTTCAGTGCTTGAAGAAGTGGATAGTTCTGCGTAAGTTCCAAAAAGTGATAGAGCCTACAAGCTGCCATTGTTAACCGGCAATGACCTTAGCTTCTGAGCCTTGTTCCCCAAAGTTCTATCACTCCGGGAAGTTGCTTATTCAACATGTTACCGGGAATCAATCACCATCAAAGGAGGACTGTCATGCGCCTCACACAAATTACCTTTCCCTTTCTTGTCGTAGTTCTCTGCTCCTGTGTACGCCAGGAAGAAAAAGTCCAGCCAACTCTCGGCGAATATTTCAAGAGCACTGAAACGGGATTGAAGGTTGGAGGGATCAAGCTCATTCCGATTCAAACTCCTAAAGGTACCTTCAAAGTTTGGACGAAACAATTCGGGAACAATCCTAGAACAAGGCTACTCCTGCTTCATGGCGGTCCCGGGGCAACTCATGAGTACTGGGAGTGCATGGAAAGCTTTCTGCCGCAGGAGGGCATCGAGTTCATTTACTACGACCAATTGGGATCAGCCTACTCTGATCAGCCGAAAGATAACGATCTCTGGGTCACCGAACGCTTCGTGGATGAGCTGGAGCAGGTCCGAATTGCACTAGGCTTAAACAAAGATAACTTCTACCTGCTCGGCCACTCGTGGGGAGGAATCTTGGCGACAGAGTATGCACTGAAGCATCAGGATAAACTGAAAGGATTGATCATCTCCAACATGATGTCGAGCGGTCCCGACTATGACAAGTACGCTGACGAGGTGCTTGCAAAGGGCATGGACCCTAGCGTCGTGAAGCAGATTCGGGCTTATGAGGCAAAGGGCGAGTACGGGAATCCAAAGTACATGGAGCTGCTGTTTGCAAACTACTACACGAAACACATACTCCGGTTCCCGCTGGAAGAATGGCCCGACCCGGTAAATCGAGCCTTCAACAAACTGAACCATGAAATCTACGTCCTCATGCAAGGCCCAAGCGAGTTTGGAATTTCCGGTCGACTCGAAAAGTGGGATCGATCGAAGGACTTACCGAAAATCGCCGTACCCACCCTCGTGATCGGCGCACAATACGACACGATGGATCCTGAACACATGAGGTGGATGTCAACACAAGTGCAGAACGGGAGCTACCTCTATTGTCCTAACGGCAGCCACATGTGCATGTACGATGACCAAGAGACGTATATGCGGGGATTGATTAAGTTCATCAAGGGAGTGGATGCAGGACAGAAAGTGGTGGCTTTCTGACGGAGGGTGCAGCATCCTCCAGCCAGGTGCTCGAGTCTGTAAGGTGTGCGAAGGGGTTCGACTCGAACATTACGAGAAGTCTCCGAACGCACGAAGGCCAACCCGTCGAAACCCATGTCGACCTAAAACAAATTATCGGGGAAATGAAGCCCTCCTGGCTCTGGCTCATTCCGATCACTCTCTTCTGGCCTTTAGTGGGAGTGACCATCACCATGCATCGCTTCAATAGACTTTCGGAGGATGCAATCTCAAAGGGCCTCGCGTTTTTGCCCATGGGCATACTTGGTGGAGGGTTTCTTCTTTTGTTGCTTCGAAGGACTGGTAGCCGTAAGAGACGCGTGGCAACAATCGCAGGCTACCTGCTTGCAACTCCATTCGCCATCATGGGCGTTCTGCTGAGTGGGCTTCTGTTCCCGCCGATAATCGGGGCGACAGTCTATGGAACTCTTGCCCTCCTGATCGGAACCGGTGTGGGTTGGTTCATAGGCGAAAGCTGGGAGAAATAAATTCGCCTCTACCGAAGTGCCCTTCCTGTTGTTCTTCACCACAAAACTCCTATATTTCATTCTAATCAAAATCATCTTGCACAGTGAGGATTATGCCACTCGACGTACTGGCCGTAGGCGCACATCCGGATGATGTTGAGCTGTCCTGCAGTGGCACAGTGGCAAAACTGGTAAAGTTGGGAAAAACCGTGGGCTTCCTTGATCTCACCCGCGGTGAATTAGGAACCAGAGGCACCGTCTCAATCCGTGCAAGAGAAGCGAGCAGAGCTGCGCAGATCCTCGGGGCAAAGTTCCGC
>JBBIJH010000237.1:0-626 GCA_037446075.1 Ignavibacteriales bacterium | reverse complement strand
ATCTGAGAATCCCCGACGGCGACATTCAAGTGAATAGAGAGAATATTCTGAGAGTCATCACCGTGATTCGCGCCTACCAGCCGGAATTTCTCCTTATCCCCCACTCCAAGGAACGACACCCAGATCACGAGCACGCACACCAACTTCTGAAGGAGGCTTGGTACTATTCGGGGATAAGAAAGATCAAGACGAAAAGAGACGGAAAGTCACAAGCACGATTTCGTCCGAGATGCTACTTCGAGTACATGCAGATGGAATCGTTCGAACCCTCCTTCATCGTCGATGTTACTGATGTCTACAAAACCCGAGTGGCAGCAATAAAAGCTTTTGCCTCCCAGTTCCACGACCCCTCCAGCAAGGAACCGAAGACTTTCTTAAGTACGAGAGAATTCCTTGAATTCCTTGAAAGTCGCGCAAAATACTATGGCGCTCTGATCGGCGTTGGATATGGAGAGCCTTTTCTATCGCCCAAAGCCGTGGGCGTGGATAGTCCGTTCTCACTAATTTTTCGGAAGGACTGATTTGCTTTTTGGCTTGGCTTTCATTATCATTAGCGGGGTTGTGGAATCTTTTGCGTCAGCTCCTTGTTCATTTTTCAGGCGGAAAAGAGGTGGGAAAATTTAATT
>JBBIJH010000236.1:0-3420 GCA_037446075.1 Ignavibacteriales bacterium | reverse complement strand
GTCGACAAGCATGTTCGCGACCTCGCTCCATGAAACATATGAAGATCTGCTTCTGGTATGCTGAGGATAACGCCAGCTTGAGAGTACTTTGATGATGGCTTGTGCAACCTCAACTGACTTTGGAGGATACTCAAGAAGAAAACATCCCGGTTGCTCGCCGTATATCTCGGCCACCGCTCCTACTCGAGTTGCGACAACAGGAATTCCTCTTGCAAGTGCCTCGCCAACAACCAAGCTGTGAGCTTCATACTCAGATACCAGCACAAGCACACCGGCATCGCAATAAAGCTTTTCAAGCATCTCGGAAGAGACCCTACCAAGAAACTGAACCGAATTGCAGAGAGACTTCTCGACCATGAGCCTCTTCAGTCTGGCCTCATCAGGTCCCCTGCCAACAATTAATAGCCTAGCTGACGGAACCTCTTTGAGTACAATTGGCATACAGTTCAACATTAAGTCGACACCCTTGTAGCGCTCAAGACGGCCTACGTATAGAACGTTCTTAGGTGAGCGGACAGGTCTTCGGTGAATAAAAGCCGAAGAGCCGGGTGGAACAACACGGATTTTTGATGAAGCAATCTTAAAGACCGTCTCCAGAATGACTTTCTCAAATTCTGAGAGAGCTATCACGATATCTGAGCTGTCAAAGAGAGCCCTTCCGAGTGGCCGATACAGGGCTTTCAGAAGGGTTCGAAAACGGGTCCCACCATACGGGTGGTAATGTGGTGTTGTAACCAACGGCAGGTGATTGAAACGTTTTGCCAGAGCCGTAGCTATCGCTGGCAAGGCCTGATAATTGTGAGCGTGGACCAAGGTATTGGCCGCTCTTACCTTCATGAGATGGCTGAACATGCCAGGCGTGAAATAGTAGGATTCATTCGGAGCCAACGAAAAGAACCTAATGATTTTGATGTTCTCAAAAGTCTCCACCTGCGGATAGCGGCGATCTACATTTGACGCTAATACTGTTACGTGGATGCCCATCTCGCGAAGACTTCTGCATAGTTGAAGCACATGATGTTGTATGCCACCATGAAAAGGGAACTCGGTACATACTTGAATTACGTGAAACAAAGCTTGAAACCTGGGCGAACACTCAAACCAAGACAGATTGACCTCATAGCGAGAAGAAAATCTGTTTGTCGATCTCTAAGGACAATTCGAGACCCTAGTGTACGAGACGCGTCGTTTCCTAACTGACTGAACAGGATCCCATCGATAGAGTTTGACCCTGAAGACAGCGAGCAAGAGGGCGTGCAAAAGGAAGAGCTGGTATTGTACGAAGGTTATTGCAATTAATATCGGATTCAGTTGGCTGCGGTGTCTCACCACGGCAAGCATAGCTGCAACCGCCAGCGACATCAACGCGAACTCGAGAATTCGCCCTTCAAGATTCAAGGCAATTATTGAAGCAACGAAGAAGGAGATTGAAAGCATCACTAAAGGCGGAGTGATGATGTGCATTGTGAAATTCATCGGGAATATCCACCTCCCGAAATCCCCGTACTTCCATCTTAGCAACATGTCTTTGTTTCTCCAAAATACTCGTATGAGACCTTGTGCCCGTCTGATCTTTTGTGCCCTTTGCGATGCACGGTCTGGTGGAGCTGATTCATAGAAGAGCACGTCTTCGTCGTAGACAGCACGAAATCCTTTTCTGCGAACAGTAAATGCCAAGGCGGAGTCGTCAGCATTCGCGTCTTCTGCTATCTTTTCGTCTCTGACAACACTTGCCCGAAAGGCTGCTAGCTCTCCATGAAAAATCGGTGTGGAGTCAGTATTACTTTCGGCGATTCTGAGTTTTCGATATATTCTCCTGTAGGTGTCTTCCATCTCTGTCAGAACATTCTGGTCACGGTTTACAAGAACCTGCCTCCCTGAGACGCCCCCAATCTCGCCTTCGGAGAAGCGCGCCACCAACCTTTCAATCGCGTCAACTGCCAGCTTTACATCGGCATCTGTGAAGACGACTATTTCACATTCGGGTGGTAGCAAAGCTAGTGCCTTGTTAACCACATGCGACTTGCCAGCGCGGTCTTTCAGACCAAGGATGGTGATATTCCGACCGGCATGGTTGCGTTGGATTGATCGAGCCATTTCAAGGGTCCCGTCAGTGGAAGCATCGTCAATGATGAAGATGCGCATATTTTCAGGCGGATAAGTCTGTGCAAACAAGTCTTGAAGTTTCACCTTAATGACCTCCTCTTCGTTACGTGTCGCGACAATCACAGCAACAATTCTCTTTGCTCTGTGAGGGGCTTTGCAGGAGACCACTCTCTCCGCCCACCAGTAGTACGCAAAGAAAACGATCATTGTTGAAACGGCTGCTAAGATCCCAGAGAAAGCAAGTATTGAGGACAAGCCAATCCACATTAGCTCTCTTCCCCATTTTGCAAGTCTCTGAGCCAAGGATCCATTGCTACCTACGGTCCGACGAAATATCCAAATTGCGTTCCATCGTTGTAGATCAACTGTCCCTTCGAAGTCAACTGGTTCAAATCGGCCAGAACGGCTTCGCCGAAACGTCCCGTAGTGTAGTAGCGGTGATACAGGATCAGGATATCGCTGGTTGGGTGATATGAAACTCTGTTCGGGTCATGTGCTCCGATGTAGTAGATCAAGGCAGGGTCATAGAACTGTTGCAGAAGCTGCCCCTCATAATTCTCGGTAAGAACATTGTTCACGTTCACCTTCGCATTCCAAGCAGCAAGCTGAAACGCATCGTAAGTCCGAAACTTAGAGAATTCGCCGTATTCAAAATGCACTGAAGCCCCGCCGTCGTACACATATGTCGGCGTTGCGTTGAAAGTCTCATAGAGTTTGAAAGGTGTCGCAATCAACAGAAGCACCAGAATGACCGTGATCAATCGTCTGCGACTTGGTAGGACGGAGGCGAAAAGGACAGCTGTCGGCAGAGTTAACAGAAGACCGAATCTTTCGTCAACATTCCGAGAAATGAACATCGCCAAAAACAGCGGAATTGCGTTGCTGAAGAACAGCCCCGCTAAGACCCAGCCGAGCCTAGATTTGCGTTTGAAGCTGATAACAAGACCGAACACAGCTGCCGCCCCAAGCAACATGATCCGGATGATGGTCAAGAAATCGAACACATCGAAATGAGACGCCAGTCTCAAGCGAATCAAAGCATACGACTTAGCTCCTGACCTGACAAAATGCCTAGTGTCCGGAAAAACAGAGCTGGAGTGATAAAGTCGCCTTGGACGAATGCCCACACCAATAAAATGATCGCGGAAACGAAGAAGAGAAAACCTACGGTCGCTCTGGTTCTCCAGAATATGATTTCGAGAATGGCGCCCAGAATGAGGACACCAAGGGCCGAGAGTGTCGCAATGTGATGTACTAGCGGTAGAATGGAGAAGAAAAGAAGTGAGATCATTAGGAGAACACTACTCTTGGATC
>JBBIJH010000235.1:0-3421 GCA_037446075.1 Ignavibacteriales bacterium | reverse complement strand
ACCCGCGACCAACAGCTTGGAAGGCTGTGACTCTGCCAACTGAGTTACTCCCGCAGTTAGTGTGGAAATTTTCAAATTCTGACCTTCCAACATTGCAGGTGGGCAGGGAAGGATTCGAACCTCCGAAGGCCTCAGGCCGACAGATTTACAGTCTGTTGCGTTTGACCGCTTCGCTACCTGCCCTCACAGTCGCGAACAGCCTTGCACCATTGCTGCAGCATTACGTACGGGAGATCACCAGAATGGCACGAGCTGGCGGAGGGATTTGAACCCCCAACCTGCTGATTACAAATCAGCTGCTCTACCGATTGAGCTACGCCAGCGGCTACGCAAAACTATTAATATATAAAAAAAAATCCCAAAGTCAATCAAAAATAGCAAACAAGGCCACTCCCGCACCCGATCCTACCCACCCGGACCGAAAACTCACCAGCACCCTTGCTTATCATCCACCCCCTCACTATATTAAGCCGTCCCGACTAACATCGCTAGGAACCCTAGTACGTGCTACCGCCCCACCTGCCCAATGTGCTCGAGAATCTCAACAATTGGCAACTTCTGCACTACTACTCGACCCCGAAGGCTCCAATTGTAAGACTGATTGCTCTTTATAAGAAACCACCTGACTTGAAAGCCTTCCATGACCATTATTTCAACATCCACGCCCCTCTCGTTAGACAGCTACCGCGCCTAAGGAAGTTCAAGGTCGCGAGGATCACAGGTGCTGCCATCGGCGAACCAAAGTACCACCTTCTCGCTGAGGTGCATTTCAATTCGCAGCAGGCTTTGGATCCCGCTCTTGCGTCGCCCCAGGGGAAGGCTTCCGCAAAGGACTCGATGAGTTTCGCTTCTGGGCTTCTTGATCTTTTCTTCGCAGAAATTAAGGACTGACTCTTGACAAGAGAAGAAAGCAAATGAAGAAATCCATGAAGTATGGTGGGCGCCCGCTAAGGCAACTTCATTTCAAAAGCATTCTGTACGAAAAAAGGAATTGGCGCGCTACGATTACGCTGAACCGGCCGAAAGTTCTTAATGCATTGAACCTAGAGACACTGACCGAGCTTAGTGTCGCATTGCAGGATGCCGCCTGGGATGATGGCATCGCGGTTGTGATTGTGACCGGTGCTGGGGCGAGAGCCTTCTGCACAGGTGCGGATATGAAAGAGTGGAGTAAAGACTTTCTAGAAAGGCCAAACGACTTCTATAAGTGGATGGCGGTATTCATCGAAACATTTGATCGCCTGAGAAACATTGGAAAGCCAACCATCGCGCGCCTCAACGGGATGGTGGTCGGAGGTGGAAACGAGCTTCAAATGTCGTGCGATCTTGCGATCGCCGCTGACGATATCTTTATCCGGCATGTTGGAGTAGCACGTGGAAGTGTCCCGGCTGCAGGTGCAACTCAGTGGCTCCCGCTTGTCGTTGGAGATCGACGAGCCCGAGAAATTCTATTCCTCTGTGAGGACCTTCCTGCCAAGAGGGCCCTCGAGTGGGGGCTCGTGAACCAAGTTGTCCCGAGAAACGAGCTTGATAAGGCAGTTGATGAGATGGCCGAGAAACTTGTAAACAAGCTCCCCGAGTGTACGCGCTACACAAAAGAGCAACTGAACTTTTGGCGGAACCTCTCATGGGCACTTACAGTAGGACATGCAAGGGACTGGCTTTCCGTCCACACCACTGCGCCGGAAATTCAGGAAGGAATAAGGGCGTTCATTGAAAAAAGGGAAATCAATTATAAACAGCTCCGAAAGTTCCTCTCCGTGAGGAAACAAACGAGGTGAACTATCCCATATGGACTACACTTATATTATCGTCACAAAGGAAGAAGGCTACGCTGTGTTGCAATTGAACCGACCAGATGTCCTCAATGCACTGAACATTAAACTGATGCAGGAGCTGATACAGGCGTTGGAAACCCTGGATGCAGAAGAAGCCGTTCGCTCCATCGTAATCACAGGGAACGAAAAAGCCTTCGCCGCCGGTGCAGACATCAAAGAGATGGCCGACGCGAATGCCATCGAGATGCTTCTACGGGATCAGTTTGCCCGATGGGATCGGATCCGAAGGATCAAGAAGCCGCTGATCGCTGCTGTCAGCGGTTTTGCTCTTGGTGGCGGTTGTGAGTTGGCGATGAGCTGCGATATCATCATCGCATCGGAAACTGCAAAGTTCGGTCAGCCGGAGATCAACATCGGGGTGATTCCTGGTGCAGGAGGAACTCAGCGCCTTACGCGTGCGGTCGGAAAGTACAAAGCCATGGAAATGATCCTCACTGGGAAGATGATCTCGGCCGGGGAAGCAATGGAGTATGGGCTTGTAAACAAGGTTGTTCCAGTTGAATATTACCTCCAAGAGGCGAAGGAACTCGCAAGAGAGATTGCCTCGAAGCCGCCGATCGCCGTCCGGCTTGCGAAGGAAGCTGCCCTCAAATCTTTCGATACGACGATTGAGGGAGGACTGGAGTTCGAGCGCAAGAATTTCTATTTGCTTTTTGCAAGCAAGGATCAGAAAGAAGGAATGAAAGCTTTCTTGGAGAAGCGCAAGCCTGAATGGCATGGAGAGTAGGACGACAGCTTCGGACAAATTCTTGGAAGTTCTCAGTCTCTGCTATCACATACCGATTCCTCTTCCCGGACTCCGTTCTCCCATTGGAGGGATTCTCCGAGATTGATTTTCGCTAAATCCGATGAATCAATCAGCTAGTGCAGGAAAGCTTTTGTTTGTGGCACGCACGACTTCGACCAACGGAAGAACTCACCGGGCGTTTCTGGACTGAATTCGCCTTGCCCCTATCTGAAAAATTTTATAAGATGAGGGAGGTCAGTGGTCTTTCCTTACTTGGCTGTCCGAAGATTCATTTACATGCCGCACCTGAACTCCTACCATGTCCATGAAGACTCTCTTCCGCCTTGCTGAAGCCGGCACAACCGTCAAACAGGAGGTCGTGGCGGGGCTGACGACATTCGTCACGATGGCTTACATCATCATTGTCAACCCCAAGATTCTTGAGGCCGCCGGGATGCCCTTCGGGCCGGCGATGGTCGCCACGATCCTCAGTGCTTGCTTCGGATCGATCCTCATGGGTCTGTATGCAAACCGCCCGTTCGCTGTTGCACCTTACATGGGAGAGAACGCCTTCATCGCGTACACGGTTGTGAAGGTGATGGGCTACAGCTGGCAGACGGCCCTCGGTGCCATCTTCATCAGCGGCATTCTCTTCACCATCCTCACGCTCTTGAAGATCCGTAGCTGGCTCGCTGATGCAATCCCGGAGTCCCTCAAGATTGGCTTTGCTGTGGGGATTGGACTGTTTCTGACTTTCATTGGCCTCAATGAGACCGGTATCATCCGCCTCGGCGTCGAGGGGGCTCCCGTCCACGTGGGAAATCTCCGAGCTCCTTCAGTGCTCCTGGCGATCATA
>JBBIJH010000234.1:0-3438 GCA_037446075.1 Ignavibacteriales bacterium | reverse complement strand
GGCCGCTCGACCTTTCAACTCCACGGTTGCAACTCCGTAGACTGACTTTGATTCGACCTTGTTGTTCGCATATTTGACTTTTGTCTCCCGAAGTTTCTTCAGGCCAAGTTCATCAACAACATTCTGAGGTAACACAACCATCGTAGTTCCAGTGTCGATGACGGCGTCCACTTCGGTTGATTTTGCTGGATCGTTGTAGTTAGTGACTCTGACTTTCTCAATGACCTTCCTCATATCAATTCCTCCGGCAAGGTTTGAAGTTATCCATACACTCCGACGGGCTTAAGTTACTGCCGTTTCGTCTTGCAAGAAACGATCGCCTCTACAGACGGCCTGTGATGAGCACGGTTAGGACTCCGGGAAAATATTTCAAGACGGGGGGTGGTCGTTTGCACACTCCCTTACCAAGTCGAGAAGATCTTCAAGTGCTTTCTCCTGGGTATTCGTCTCCGTCGCCAAATCCAGCTCCCGGGACTTTGGCGTGGATCGACCGTCGCCTCTCAAGATATAAACAGTCCGCAGAGGAAGCCGCGTGCTCTCGATCTGCAGTTTTCTGATCGGCTCCTGTTTCCTCTTTGCAGCCGAACGACCTGCTGGAAGGAGCGTCATGAATTCGATACTGTCTCGAATATGTCAGTTCTCACGCCGCCTGCTTCTTCGCCAAACTCTCGTGCCGGATCTTCTCCTGAAGCTTTATCACGCCCTCCATTAAGGCTTCAGGCCTTGGTGGGCATCCGGGGACGTACACGTCAACCGGAATAACACGATCGACCCCTTTCAGCACGTGGTAGCCGTGTTCCCAGTACGGTCCGCCACAATTCGAGCAACTGCCCATGGAGATGACGTACCGTGGCTCGGACATCTGGTCGTACAGCCTCTTGATCCGTGAGGCCATCTTGAGCGTGACGGTGCCGGCTACGATCATGACATCCGACTGCCGTGGAGTTGCCCGTGGCATGACTCCGAAGCGGTCGAAGTCGTAATGAGAAGCGGCGGTCGCCATCATCTCGATGGCACAGCAGGCAAGCCCGAACTGCATCTGCCAGAGCGAGGAGAGCCTTGCCCAATTCAAGAGGTTCTCCAGCGATGTAATCACCACGCTGCTGTTTTGAAACTGTTTATCCAGTAGCCCCATAGCCGCCCTTGATTATGTCGAAACCGTCTCCGCTGTGGTGACACGTGCTTCCTCTCTTGCCACCCTTTCCACCCTCGGGGTCTTGGGCCGGGGCTTATCCCATTCCAAATCCCCTTTTTCCCAGACGTAGGCAAAGCCGACGAGAAGAATCGCCAGGAAGACCATCATCTCCAGAAAGGCGAACATGCCAAGCTGCTTGTAAACGAGAGCCCACGGGAATAGGAATACGATCTCGACGTCAAAGATGAGAAAGATCAAGGCAATTACATAGAAACGGATATTGAACCGAATCCAAGAATCGCCGACGGGCTCCTCGCCACACTCGTAGGAGGAGAGCTTGCCTGGGTAGGGGCGATGGGGGCGCAAGACCCAAGCTGCAATTAGTCCGCCTGCAACAAAGACGGCCCCGATGATAAAGAAAATGAAGACGCGACCAAAATCGGTAAGCATCAGCTTGCTTGACTTACATTGAAACTTGGAAAATCGTGTGAAAAAGATACAAAGAATTCAAAGGATAGTCAAGGTTATTGAGTGCGTGCGCCAAGACATCGTGACCATGTCCGTGTGACCGGTTGGTCCATTACAATTGAGCGACCAGCCGAGCTGGCGAATCGTAGTCCCTTCCCTCGAGATCTCTTCTCACCGTGGAGGGCAAAAAAAAGCCGCCCCCCGTATGGAGAGGCGGCTTGAACTGAATCACTGGCGATGTTAATTAAAGCTGTACCTTACAGCAAGCTGAATGCTGAAGACATCGCTCAAGCCAGCAGTCGGCTCGAAAGTCCTGTCAATCAACTTCGCAGCTGCACCGGTCCCGACGGTCCTCAATCTGTACTGAGCCCTTCCCTGAGCATCCGCAACAGGAGAACCCACGGTGAGGATCGAATAAGAATTGTTAACACCAAGGCCCCCGACAGGACGTTGACCCACGCCCCAATTCTTATTTATCAGGTTACCGACATTTAGGAAATCCACTCTGAACTGCAGGCTGTTTCGCTTTCCCAAGAGGTCAGTGAAGACCTCCTGCACAACGCTCAGGTCTGCCCTGAAAACCATCGGAAGAAGGGCACCGCCACGCTGCGCGTATTCCCCCCTGTGTTTGCTGAGATAAGGATCCTGCTGTATGTACGCTTCAAACGCATCGGCTTGTTGCTGAGGAGTAAACGTTGGCCCACCGGAGACTGTGAACTGCTGAAAATTCATCTCAGACTTATCGCGTGGGATATAGATCAGATCATTGCTGGTGCCGCCATCGCCGTTCAGGTCGCCGCTGAAGGTGTAGCTATAGTTCCCTATGGTGACACCCTCCCAGAATAACGAGATGGTTGTAGCCCCAAACTTAAAGTACTCCTTGCGATAGGATGCTGTCGCAAAGATTCTGTGTCCGGGGGTATTGAGTGAAATGCCTACACCCGGATTGTTTGGGTCCCCAGGGTGTTGATTATTAAACCACGAGCCGGAAGCAATCGAACCGGGGTCAACCGTATTCTTGGATTTTCCATAGTTGTAGGCTACCTTTGCAAACCAACCCTCACCGAAAGGTTTCTCCAAAGATGCCGATATGCTCCAAGACTTGCCCACATTCTGGTTTTTCAGAACGATGGCATTAGCGACATTCGAGTTGATCCTGTTGCTCGTCCATCGCGGTCGATTATCCACACCGCTAAAGCTGGATTGAGGCGCGGGCAGATTGGCATTGATGTAATAAATCCCGTTGACGTCTCTGTTGTAGAGAAACTCGGCCGTTCCCACCACTCCGAACGGAAGCCGATGGTCAACGGCTATGTTCGACCTCCACAACTGAGGAAATTTGAAATCCGGATTCGTGAGCGCCAGTTCATAGCTGGCAGCCGGAGCGCCGGTTACAGTAGCCGGTTTGTAATGATTCGGGTCTGGATGAAAAGGCCTCGCTCTTGTGTTGTCCAGCTGCTCAAACCCGGTCAGCACGCCCGTGTTACCAATTTGGTTCGAAATCCAGACGTAGGCCGGACGGCCAGTGAAAATACCCGTACCACCTCGAACCTGCGTGCTGCGGTTACCGGTTACATCCCAGTTGAAACCAAGGCGTGGCGACCAGAGTAGGTTGGCATCCGGGAGCTTATCTGTTTTATATTGTACCGATTTTCCGTCTTCATCTCGAAAGGTGAGCTTGTCGGCATCCACATTGTCGTAACCCGTCTTGCCAAACCACGGGACATCAACTCTCAAACCGATTGTCACCCGCAAAGCCTTATTTACTTCCCACTCATCCTGGGCATAGAGGCCAGCGTAGAATACTTTCAGAGGCTGGATAGGTTTTTCCATGC
>JBBIJH010000233.1:0-3440 GCA_037446075.1 Ignavibacteriales bacterium | reverse complement strand
ATCCGCTTTGGCAGCAAGCGTGATTCCCTGAACTTGTCTTACGACCGCATGTTTCGTCACCATGAATCTGAAGCCTCCGTTTTTGCGAGCCTAAGTTTGCTGAGTTGCTTTCTCACGCGTGGAAATCCTTAACGGGATGTACAAGGGGCAGGAGCCAGTCAGCCCCGTCAGAAGAAACGCCGCAGCCACGATCCCCAGAATCACGGCAAGCGCCCCTTTGATTTGCCCAGTGATAAGAAGGACGATGATTCCCAGCACTAAGATCGTCCTTACCACTCTGTCCACTGCTCCCATGTTCTTCGTCATCGTTGGCCTCCTTTTTCTGTAGGTTGAGTTTGAAAATCGGCACTCGGGTTTCAGTCGATGAGATGCCGGGATTCTCAAAAGGATTCAAGCGCGGCCCGGATTAAACCGCCCGGATGACTTCCTGCAGCCGTTTCCTCGCTTCCTCGGCGATGGGGCGAATCATGTCATTCTCAACGATCCTCATCATCGCAATCGGATCAAACGCGGAGATGACAGTTTTGCCTTGCCGTTCGTACACAATCACATTACAAGGCAGCAACAAGCCGATTGCCTCCTCGGCTTGAAGCGCTCGGTAAGAGAGTGAGGGATTGCAGGCTCCGAGGATTACATAATTTCCGAAATCGACGCCGAGTTTTTTCTTTAACGTGTCTTTCACGTCGATCGTGGTCAAGACACCGAAAACATGACGCTTTATCTCTTCTTTCACTCTCTCAATGGCCTCTTCGAAGTGGAGATCAATAGTTCTTTAGATGCAGTACTCCATTATTCTTTTTCCTTTCATAGTGAAACTGCATACCCGCAGAGCCCACCGTTCGATATGATGCAGGAATCGAGGAAAGGATTCCCCGGAAAGGGCTGAAACGGGTCTGAAACGAGCTTACCTGATTTGACTGAACCGCAGCTTCAATGTTGCCTGAAGCCTCTTACGAGTTTTGTTGCGTAATTTGGGGTGGGGGTACTCCCGGTAGAGAAGGATTGTCTTCTTCAGGCTGTCGAGATAGGCGACACAATTGGGGCAGCGATCGATATGTTTCTTTATCTCCCGGCACTCGGGTGCGTTGAGCTTTTGATCGAGATTCTCGCAGATGTGCTTGAACGCATCACTGCATTTTACTCCCCTGCGTCTCATGACGTCATGTACTCGTTTAGCTGTTCACGGAGAAATACCCGCGCCCTTCGAAGCCGCGACTTCACAGCCGGAATCGAGAGCCTCAGTATGTTCGCCGTCTCCTCTGCCGATTTACCCTCAAGATCGCGCAGGACAAACACAAGGCGATAATCCATCGGGAGTTTTTGGATCGCTGAATCAAGCAGGCCCCTAAGCTCCTGGCTGAGCGTAATTTCCAGTGGGGTTTCTCTCCATGAGGGCAATGTTTGAGCAAGGACCTCCCCGCGTTCATCCCTGCCGCCTTCGTGGAGGTGGACTGGCTCATTGATGGAAATACTCGCCGCGTCCAGTTTCGTCCGCCGCCGCTTCATCAAACAGTCGTTTGTGATGATGCTGTAGAGCCACGTTGAAAACTTTGACTTCCAATCGAACTGCTTCAGCTTTCGGTAAACGTTGATGAATGTATCCTGAAGTGTTTCTTCTGCCCTCTCCCGATTTCTACAGACCTTGAATGCAAAAGAATAAACCAAGTCCTGGTACTGACGCACCAAGGCGGCGAAGGCCCGGTGGTCACCCTGTTGAGCCTTCTTGATCAGAGCAGCTTCGGAGAGCCTATCTCTCAAAATTCCCCGTGTCCGATTAGAGGGTTCAACAACTTAAAGGATTCTGATGTGGGCCGTCAAGCTTTGGCCTTGAGGATTTGCACCAGAGATGTTACAGTCTTCTTTGCGTCGCCGAAAACCATCATCGTCTTCTTGTCGTAGAACAATTCATTATCCTCACCCGCGAAACCTGGATTGAGACTTCGTTTGCAGATGATGACGGTACGCGCCTTGTCTGCGTTCAGGATGGGCATGCCGTATAGGGGACTGTCTTTCTTGTAGCGTGCTGCGGGGTTGACAACGTCATTCGCGCCGATGACCAGGGCAACGTCTGTATTCTGAAAATCGTCATTGATCTGATCCATCTCAAAGAGCAGCTCGTATGGAACGTTCGCCTCTGCAAGAAGGACATTCATGTGGCCAGGCATCCGGCCCGCCACCGGGTGGATGGCATAACGCACCGAGATTCCGCGTTCCCGAAGAAGACGGGCAAGCTCTTCAAGGACATGCTGTGCCTGAGCGACTGCAAGACCGTAGCCCGGGATAACAATGATCGACTGTGCATTTTCGAGAATGTAAGCAGCATCCTGGGGCGTGTACCGGACGACCGTGCGCTGCTCGACACCCGCGGCCGCCAATGTGGCTTCATCTGTTCCCACAGCGCCGAACAGGACGTTGCCCAAGGAGCGGTTCATCGCCCTACACATGATGTTCGTCAGGATGATTCCCGATGCCCCAACAAGTGTCCCGCTAATAATCAAGATGTTGTTGGAAAGGACAAATCCCGTCGTGGCGGCGGCCATCCCGGAGTAAGAGTTTAGAAGAGAGATCACCACAGGCATATCCGCTCCGCCAATCGGGATCACGCTTGTCACGCCTAGCACTGATGCGATCGCTACGACGATGAGGGGAATGTACCAGAGGGACGGATCGAGGACAAAGAACACACCCAGAACGATCACAAGGAGGAGCTGGATTCCATTCGATTCTCGCTGGAACCGATACACGATCGGCGCACCGCGCAGAATCCCCTGAAGCTTTGCAAAAGCGACCATGCTTCCCGTAAAGGTCACGGCGCCAATCAGAAGGCTAAGTATTATCGTGATCCATACATCGAGGCCTGAGCCCCCGCCCGAGCCAGCAAGCCGCTCATACTCCGCATATGCGACGAGGGCAGAGGCACCTCCGCCAAAACCGTTAAGCAGCCCGACCATCTGGGGCATCGCTGTCATCTGAACCTTCAATGCAAGGAGGGTCCCGATGGCTGCTCCGACGACGATCCCGACGACGATGAAGCTATAGTCGATAATCCTTCTATCAGTTAAGGTAATGAGAACGGCCAGAAACATCCCAAGAGCACCAAGAAGATTTCCGCGTCGCGCGGTTTCTGGCGAACTGAGAAGCTTCAACCCGACGATGAACAGAACCGCGGCCAGCAAATATCCCAAGCTTGCGAGTGTGCTCATGCGCTCTCCAGTTTAGCTGTTCTTCTTGTTTTTACCCCTCCGGAACATCCCCAGCATACGATCCGTGACGAGGAATCCGCCGACAACGTTAATCGTTGCGAAGACCACAGCAATAAAACCGAGGACGACGCTCAGCCCGGTGTGACCTTCCCCTGCTGCGATGAGAGAACCAACGAGGGTAATCCCGGAAATCGCATTCGACCCCGACATCAGAGGCGTGTGAAGGAGAGGAGGAAC
>JBBIJH010000232.1:0-3507 GCA_037446075.1 Ignavibacteriales bacterium | reverse complement strand
ACCGAGATTTACACTCACGTAAGTCGCAGAAGCATCGGACAGATCCAGAGCCCCCTTGATCGATTGTTTGGAGATTCGCTTGAAGGAGAGTAAACCACAAAGGGAATAATCCGAAAGCGAATTCGATAATCGACTAGTTATGCCTCATGGCCGCCCGGCGTAGAGAATATCAGTCGGCGAGTTGGACCCTAAGCTTCTTCCCAAGTGCCTTTGCATACTTGGCGAGTGTGGATAGGCGACTGTCTTCGGCGTGATTTTCGATTCGAGAAACTGCAGATTTCTTGGTACGAAGTTTCTTGGCAATTGCTTCTTGCGTAATACCAGCGCGTTCCCGGGCTTGGCGTAGCATCACACTGAACTCGAAGGCTTCATACCCCGACTCGAAGTTCTCAGCAGACTTCGGACTTCGCTTCTTACAGCCTTCAATATATCGTTCCACGTCACTCATGGTTTCTTACTCCTTTCGAAACAGTCATTCCTTCTTCGTTGGGCGATTTCAATCTGCGGACGTGCCGTTTTTTTGCTGCATCTTCGAGAAACCACCCGTCAAGATCAGCAGTGCCGGCCCGTCGAAGAACCCAAGGAAACGGTAGCTATCACCACCGGCGTGTCGAGTAGGTTAAGCCGCTCATGACCTTCGTCGGACATACTTTGACCGGGGCTACTCTCGGTGTCCTTTCTTTGCCGCGAGGTTATCCGAAACGCTGGCAGAAAAGCTACCTTCTTATCTTTGGCCTGCTTGCCAATATTCCTGACCTGCCCTTGAAGTATTGGGGACACGATCGCTATGAAATCAGCCATAGCCTCCTCGTGAATGGATTGATGATCCTCAGTCTGGCGGTGTTCGTTTCGAGCTGGAAGGACTTGAAAAGCAAACTGGGATGGGGTGTGCTCCTATCGGGGAGCTTGGCGTGGTTGAGTCACCTGTTGCTGGATTCGTTCTACAATCATGGAAATGGGGTTGCGATCTTCTGGCCTTTCTCCCATGGACGGCTGGCACTGCCTATTCCCTGGTTCTCAGTGCTCGAGAGTTTGCCACCTCCACTTACGCAAACGACTCTACGTATCGTTCTCATCGAGCTAGTATGCTACGGCACCTTACTGCTATGCGCTATCGGCCTGAGAAAGGTGCGCGTGAAGAAGCAAGTCTGAAGACTCTCCTCTAAACCGTGAATGCTGATGAATGGTAGGCTTGTACTGAAAAGCATCAATCCTTTTCCACCACTCTCACAAACGCACTCCTCACCGGCGCGGGCATCTGGGAGTCTTCTCCATTCACTGATTTCCAGATAATCTCGTTGAACTCGACATCAGGAGTCGCGTCTCCTTCAGTGAGATTCATCTCGGCTGAGCGCTTACTGCCGTAGGCTCCTGCAATGTTTTTCTCTTCTAGATCAACCATCGCTTCCCGCAGCTGGTAGGGGGGAAAGTCGGGTACCGGCGTGAAGGAATTGCACATCGGAGTTGCGGCGGCGTCGTACTGCGTCATCGGGGGCAGGCCGAGGATAAGTTCCATGGTGCGAAGCATACTCGAGGTGGAGTACATCGTGTGGTCAACGAACCGGCGCTTTGTGTACGGACTGATCACAAGTGCAATACTGCGATGGGCATCGACGTGGTCAGGGCCGTTCTGGGCATCATCCTCGAGGACGAAGATTGCGGATTCTTTCCAGAAGCGGCTCCTTGAAATCCTCTCAACAATCATCCCGAGTGCAAGGTCGTTCTGAGCTACGTAGGCCCGGGGCGTAAGAGCACCCACGCGAGTCCCTCCCGTGTGGTCGTTCGGCAACCGGATGATCTGGAGACGCTCGAGCTATCCTGTAGCTTCTCGTTCCTCGAATTCTTTCATCCATGCCTTCACACGATCAACATCACTGTACTCGAGGTCCCAGCCGCGGAAGAACGGCGCAACGTGTCCCTCAAGCCCTGCCGCGGACGCCTTCGCTGAATCTTTGTCTGTCTTTCCATTGGTCACATACTCTCCGTAACTGCGGTAGCTAACTTTTTTCCTCCTACAAAGATCCCAGAGATACCCGCCGCCTGGTCTGGTTAACACATGTTCCCTTTCAAAATCGTACTGACCGCCTCGACCTCCGTAAAGCGTTGGCCATGTCTTCTCGACGTAGTCCGTGGCATAAGCGGCCATAGACCAGTTATGTCCGTCAGCACTTACCTCGGCATCGACGTAGAAGTTGTCGAGAAGTACAAACTCGCGAGCAAGCGCATGATGGTTTGGAGTTACACGCTCAGGGAAGAGGCAGAGCGTGGAGTCACCATGGCCTTCGGGCATGTCACCAAACACCTGGTCGTACGTTCTGTTTTCCTTTATGATATAGAAGACGTACTTAATGGGAGTGGGGTCACCAGGTTGGGTTGGGATGGGGTTTGGTTTTGCACACGTGCTCTTTCTTGAGATCTCCTCAACGCCTGGGGTATTCTGATAGACTTTCCCAGAGTATTCTGCGAGTTGCTTTGAATTCGGTATCTCAATTACAGACATCGTCCCTTTAAGCAATGTGCCAATGTATTCCTCATAGGCGGGCCTTCCGCGGAGTGATGGATTCGGGCCCTTCGGGTTCGGAAGGGATGTTCCGCCTTTGCCGTTGAGAACGAGAATCTTCTTCTCGATCGGATGAATCCGTACGGCAGTCGGATACCAGCCAACAGGGATAAAACCGCGCGCTTTCGTCTGGCCAGGTTTTGAGATGTCGAACACTGCAAGGCAGTTATTATCGGCATTGGCCACCAACAGAAGTCCTCCGTCAGGGGTGACAGCAACAGAACTTGGCGTGCTGCCGGGAGGGGATTCAGGGTAAAGAGATGTCGTAATGGTTTCGGTGACTTTCCACGTTGAAAGGTCAACCACACTCACTGTATTCTTGTTGGCATTTGCAACGAAGAGTCGCTTCCCATCAGGGGATTGAGCGAGGCCGTTGGGGTGCTCCCCGACGCGGAGTCGAGCGGTTATTGCAGATGACGAGACGTCGTACGCGGCTACTTCCGAGCTGCTCCACAGTGAGATGAATACTCGTTTGCCGTCCTTTGACGCGAGGCATGTGTAGGGGACTGCATCCAGAGGTATTCGCGTGAGGGAGTACGGTGATGTCTTGAGATTGACGACCCTCAGTGCGCTGTCGCCCTTGCAGGTGACGAAGAGCAAGGAGTCGGTTCCGTCGATGTCGAGACCTGCAACGGAGATGTTTCCTTTCGGGTACGGCTCGGCAAATCGGATTGTATCAGTAACTGCGACGGTATCTTCCTGTATCGCAAAGCGATAGACAACATTCTCGTTTCCGCCTGAGACGAAGAAAGACCGATGGCCTCGAGCAAACTTGATACCCAGCCATGCATTCTTGACGGGTACTCTCTGGACTTCTCGTTCAGTGGCAAGGTCAATCACCGAGATGGCTGGATTCGACACACCATTGTTCGTGACGACGGCGAGTTTCCCGTCGGCGCTTACATCTAATCCCAATGGGAGGTCGCCAAGAGGGATCTGACTCCCTG
>JBBIJH010000231.1:0-3554 GCA_037446075.1 Ignavibacteriales bacterium | reverse complement strand
GCGCCGTAGAAATTCGGGGGAAGTGGTACTGTGCCAAGTGCGCTGCGAGGCATAAGAAAGAATCCATGTAGTGCTCAGGAGAAGGACAGGGGAGGGTTTCGGGAATTGGCTGTGGGGTGGGATGAACTCTCCTCTGTACTTCGCTTGCCGGGCTCACCTTGTATTTCCTGAAAAAGTTTCTCATCTTGTTACGCGTGGAACGAATGCCTGCCGAAGCGCGTTCATAGAATCGAAAAGCGAGATAGTGACATCTACTATCGATATTGAATAGACAATGGAAATAGGTCTCATCACTGCACTCATCGCTGGCATCCTCTCGTTTAGCTCCCCTTGCGTCCTGCCAATCGTGCCGGGATATCTTTCCTTCATCACAGGTATGGGTTTGGACCAGCTTACACAAAAAGAAAGCAGGAACAAGGTCATCAAGACGGCATTTTTCAACAGCGTGATCTTCGTGCTTGGATTTTCGATTGTATTTGTACTGCTCGGGGCCTCGGCGACGGCTGTGGGAAAATTCCTTCAGCAGTACTCGAATGTCATCTCGAAAATCGCGGGCGTTGTCCTCGTCACTTTCGGCCTCCACATGATTGGCGTTGTGAAGATCCCGTTTCTCCTCTATGAAAAGAGAATCCACCAGGAAGCCTCTCGTGTTGGAGTTTTCCGCTCTCTCCTTGCTGGTTTGTTCTTCGCTTTTGGATGGACGCCATGCATCGGCCCGATTCTCGCGGGTATCCTTGCCATTGCTGCATCAGCGCAAACAGCACAGCAAGGGATGGCACTCCTGGGGGTTTACTCGATCGGGCTTGGAGTTCCTTTCATCCTGTCTGCAGTATTTCTGAATTCGTTCTTTGCCGCTTTCTCAAAGATTCGAGCTCATCTCCATAAAGTTGAAATGACTGGCGGCGTGATCCTTGTCGCTCTCGGCGGCTTGATCTTTTTCAACAAGCTTGGTCTTATTTCACAGAAGCTCGACTTCATGAATCTCGAAAACCTCCTTGTAGACGAGACAACACTCGAGGCTCCCGCTGTCAATGTCGCCTTTTCTCCCAGTGACACGACTGAATCGTCAGACTCCTCCGATGTGGGTTCGGAGAAATACAACTTCACCCTGCGTACGATGGATGGAAGCAGTCTACGACTTTCAGACCTCAAGGGAAAAGTAGTCGCCGTGAACTTCTGGGCGCCGTGGTGCGGCCCCTGCCGACAGGAAACCCCGGGCTTCGTGAAGATCTACCACAGGTACAAAGAGAAGGGACTCGTGATTGTCGGAGTGGCCGCGCAGACGACTGAGAAGGACGTGAGAAAGTTCATCGAGCAATACAAAGTTCCTTACCCTGTGGGCATCAGCGACGAAGCTGCCGAGCACTACGGCATTATCGGCTTGCCGACAACTTACCTCTTCGACCGCAGTGGCAAGATGGTGAAATCCTTTGTTGGGTACACCCCTGAGGGCCGGTTCGAAAGTCTGCTGAAGGGTGTTTTGTAAAGAAGCAAAATCCAAGAGCGCGGTCCCGCCTAATGTGACGTAGAATCCGCTGGAAGTTCTGCCATCTCTCTTAACTTCCGGTAACGCTGAACGGCTTTTTGATGACCTTCGTATGTCGTCGAGAAGATATGCCCCCCTGCTCCGTCACTTACGAAGTACAGGAACTCGTGATTGCCCGGGTTAAGGGTCGCGAGGATCGATTTCTTGCCTGGATTGCTGATCGGCGTTGGCGGCAATCCCGGATAGAGGTAGGTGTTATACGGAGAATCAATCAGGAGATCACGATAGAACACTCTCCGCGGGCCATCACCGAGAAGGTATTGTATCGTGGGATCCGCTTCAAGCTTCATTCCTCTTTTCAGGCGGTTAAAGAATACGCCGGCAATCATGGCACGCTCAGAGTCTACCAAAGCTTCTCCTTCCACAATAGAAGCGAGCGTGAGTATCTCCCTTGGAGTTAAGCCAAGCTCCGGGGCACGGCGGGCAAGTGTATCACCACAGACTTTTTGAAATTGCTGTACCATCGACCGAATGATTTCTTGCTCAGCCATTTGCCAGTAAAACTGATACGTGTCCGGCATCAGGTATCCCTCCAGAGAAGCTCCATCGATACCGAGCTGACAGGAAAAGAGACTGTCGTTCACCAGATGGAGAAAAAGGGTGGAGTCGATACCGACGTCGCGAGCAAGGATCCGTGCAATCTGCTTGCTCGTCAGCCCTTCGGGGATTGTCACTGAGGAGGGGACGATAGACCTTCCGGTGCGGAGGCTTGACAGAATCTCATAATTTGAGATCCCATCCTTGAAGACGTAGCGCCCAACCTTCATCGTCTTCGTCCAACCGAGGAGGCGTCCTGCATGTTGGAATAACGTCTTGTTCTCGAGGATTCCAGCCGCCTCGAGGGAATCGGCAATCTCTCGGAAAGTGGACCCCCTCGACACCTTAACAGGAATTTCCGTCCTTCCCCGAAAACGGTTCGGGGCCAAGAACGCTTGGTATGCGAGCGATCCAATCAGGAAGAGAACAACCAGCAGCGGTAGAACTCTGAGAAAGTGGTGACGTTTCAACGTGGCCTCCGTCTCTTCTTCTGACGCGACGGCACCGAGTTCGATTCCTCCATCGCAGTTCTTTCCAGCGTTCGGGATTCGTCCAATACCCGCTCGTAAAGTCGACGAAGGACGTCAGCGGGAAGAGAACCTTTGTTCCACTTCATCACGTTTCTCAGGATTTCTTCTTCTCGCTCGGGGGAGTAAACATCCAAGCCTAACCGTTTCTTCAACCTTCCGATCTGCTTGGCGAAGGCAGCCCGATCATTCAGGAGCCGGACAAGCTTCCGATCCACCTGGTCGATCTTCCTTCTCCCGTCGTCAATGGATTTCACGGTTCCGCCCATGTTCGTCCGTTAGCCCGAAGTGCAGAGAAGAATTTCGCACCTGCCCGAACTGCATTCCCCACTGTGCGACTGCCTTCCATCGCTTTCAACAACGCAGAGCCGACCACCACACCATCTGCGTATTGAGAGATCTCATCGACATGCTCTCGTTTCGATATACCAAACCCCACAACAAAAGGTTTTTTGACATTTCGTTGAACACGACGCAGGAAACTTTCCAGCTCACCCTCTTCCCCAAGCTTCTTCCTCTCCCCGGTGACGCCAGTAACGGAGACGCAGTATGTGAATTCCGTCGACAACCGATCAATCATTCTGATTCGGTCGAGCGGAGTCGTCGGAGCAATGAGAAATGTGACACCGATATGACGTGAGCGAGCCGATTGCAACAGCTCCCCCGCTTCTTCAGGAGGGAGATCAGGGACGATCACCCCGTCAACTCCGCATGAGGATGCTTCTCTGAAAAAACGACTCAGCGTATAATGATAGAAAGAGTTATAGTATCCCATCAGGATGATGGGGATCTCACTCCGGCGGCGAATCGCAGAGACAAATGAGAGAACCTTGCTCAACGTGACGCCGTTCTTGAGAGCCACTTGCGAGGAGTACTGGATCGTCGGGCCATCGGCGATCGGATCGGAGAAAGGCACGCCCAGCTCGATCACGTCCGCCCCGCCC
>JBBIJH010000230.1:0-3570 GCA_037446075.1 Ignavibacteriales bacterium | reverse complement strand
ACTATTACCGGAAAGTCTCTGACGGTAAGGTAAATATCCGCAGCGATATCTTTCCTGCTGTGATCACCCTTTCCAAGCAAATGCAGTCGTACAGTCCCCAGCAGTCGACTGACTACGCGCCGCTAGCAAACCTGTTTGAGGAATCCTGGAGAAAAGCCGATTCGCTGTTGCCTTCGTTCGATTTCTCTCCTTATCAGTCCTTTGTGATTTTCCATGCGGGCGTAGGGCGTGATATCAACTTGCGACAGATTTTTGGGTTTGACCCAACGCCATTTGACATTCCGTCCGTCTACCTCAGCCTCAGCACACTCAAAACGATCTTTGGCAGCAATTACAGAGGTGTATCTGTAAATGGAGGTCGTACCTTCATTACCAATTCAATGGTGATACCGGAATCAGAGAATCGTCTGCTTCCAGGCATAGCCGGACCCACCCTCTTAGAATTAAGCATCAACGGTCTGCTCTGTGCGAGCTTCGGGAGTTTTCTTGGACTCCCGGATTTGTTTGATACGAAGACTGGTCGCTCTGGCATCGCGCGATTTGGGTTGATGGATGGGCAGGCGATTTTCAGTTTCAACGGCCTCTTCCCGCCCGAACTTTCAGCGTGGGAGAAGGTTTTTCTGGGCTGGGTTAAACCAATCGAGGTGCAAGCAGGGGTGGGCGAGCTTACTGCGCGAGCCGTGGGTGCCCATGACGGGACTCCATCTACAATCTACAAAGTGCCGATCAACGCAAAAGAATATTTTCTTGTAGAGAACAGAAATCGAGATCCTGGCCGCGATGGGCAACGTGTGAAGACGATCTTGCGTGGTCTGGCCGTGGACAGGTTTTTTTCTCGAGACACTTCAGGTTTCAATGCTAATGACACTCGGGCTGTACGCGGAGTCGTGATCGATGTGGAGGATTACGACTGGAGTCTCCCGGGCGGCGTCGATCAACAGGGAAACTTCCATGACGGTGGCATTCTCATCTGGCACATTGATGAGAATATCATCTCAGCAAATTTGACCACGAATACAGTGAATGCTGATCCGAGTCGACGCGGCGTTGATCTCGAAGAAGCGGACGGCTCTCAAGACATCGGACAGGAGTATAGCCTCCTTCAAGCGGGGAGCGGAAGTGAGAATGGGACTGCGCTTGACTTCTGGTACAAGGGCAATGCCTCCCCTGGTTACAAGAATGCCTTCACTCCATTAACAAGCCCGAATAGTCTCAGCAACACGATGGCCAACAGCCACATCTACATCACGGACTTCAGTGAGCGTGGATCGGCGATGACGTTGAAAGTGCAAGTTGGCGATAGCTTTGCGGCGCTGATCCGCGGTTTTCCAAGACTTGTTGATGGCGGAATTACCGGCGCGCCCATTGCTCAAAGGGCAGGTTGCCCAGCCATTTGCAACTATTTTTTTGTTCAATCAAATGGGAAACTCTACGGGTATCGAGTTGACGGGACTTCTCTCACGAAGGATCCCTCTGGCCTTTTTGCCACGAAGGGAGGAGAATTCCAACCGGCGATCGCATACTTCTGCACTCCACTTATTCAGTTTGTGAACGTCATAGGTATAAGTGACAGCTCAATAATCTTCTGGAATGCGGCGGATGCTGACAGTGATGGGCTGGGAGATATACTCTTTAGCCGCTCTGTGGGGCATTTGATCACTACGCCACCAACTGTCTTTATGGATGGTTCTGGATATTTTGTAGTCGTTGGGGACGCCGATGGCGGCGTGTCGGTGGTCACCAGAGATTCATTAAAGAGACTCCTTATCTCTCAACGTCGGGTGCAGGCTATCCTCAACGTTGAAGGCCGATGGGTTGCGATAGCAGAAGACAAAGCGGTCTCCCAGGACGGTCTCACGTGGAATTTCAGTGGAGAAAAAGCCCTCTACGCTGCCAGCGGAGACCTGGATGGTGATGGAGTACCGGAGGTGGTTGTGGTGGCCATAAGTGGTAAAGTCCTCCTGTTTGATCGACGATCAGGGCTTGTGCGCAGCTTCTCAGGGCCTGGTCAATTCATTCTTTCTCCACCGGCAATCGGCGATGTAGATGGCGACGGCAGGAAAGAGATCATTCTTGCAAGAGGACCCGAGGTATTTGCTCTGAACTCGAAGGGGATTCCGATTGATTATTTCCCGATCAAACTGCCGCCAAACGTCGGCTCTTCTACGGCTGTGGTCCTGGCAAGACTCGGAATGGAAAACAGACTCTCCCTCTTTCTTGGTACTTCTTCAGGTTTGATTTTTGGCTTTGATGCACGTGGGAGAGCGTTGCCCGGTTTTCCCTTGGCAGCTGGTGACCCATTGACTGTTTCACTTGCGCTCTTCCATGAACAGGACCACTTGGGTATCCTGGGTGTGACGCCAAACCGGTTGTATGCTTGGGCTGTGCATCAGACCTCGAACTCAATCATTTGGGGGAACACTTTTGGCGATCCTCTCCACTCAGGATTTGAAGGTTCAAGCACGGCTCTGCAGCCCGTGAGAACGGAGTTCCTTCCCGCTGACCGTGCGTACAACTGGCCCAATCCTGTCTATGGGGCCTCTACCCGCATTCGCTACTATCTGAATACAAACGCGGAAGTGAAGATCAAAATCTTCGACCTTGCTGGAGACAAGGTCGCGGAATTTGCAGGGCCGGGCATCGGTGGCATCGACAATGAGATGGAATGGGATGTCTCGGACATTCAGAGTGGTATCTACATTGCTCGCATTGAGGCAAATGGATCGGCTGAGCGCGCAGTCGCTCTCGTGAAGATTGCAGTCGTGAAATGAGAATGAGACTCGTTCGAACCACCATCCTTGTACTTGGTTTTCACTATTGCTCGGCGTTAGTCGTTGTCGCTCAAGGCGACGATTACCCTCACCCGGAGCTTGAGTGGTTTACGATCGAGACCGAACATTTCCTCGTTCACTATCATGAGGGAACCCATCGTACGGCACAGGTCGTCGCAAAAGTTGCGGAGGAGGTCTATGAGCCGATTACTTCCCTCTATAATCATCGGCCTGAGCAAAAGGTAAGTATCATTCTGAAAGACTACGATGACTACTCGAACGGGGCTGCCTACTTCTACGACAACAAGATTGACATTTGGGTGCCGGCGCTTGACTTTGAGTTTCGGGGAACGACGAACTGGCTGCGGAACGTTGTAACGCACGAGTTCACACACATCGTCCAGATCCAGACGGCGATGAAATTCGGGAGGCGATTTCCGGGTTTTTACCTTCAGTGGCTCGGCTACGAGGCCGAACGAAGGCCGGACGTCCTTCATGGGTTTCCGAATGTGATCGTGTCGTACCCTATCTCTGGGTTTGTCGTGCCTGCCTGGTTCGCGGAAGGCGTGGCCCAGTACAACCGCCCGGAGCTTGAGTACGATGCATGGGACAGTCATCGCGATATGATTCTGCGCATGTACGCCCTCGATGGGAAGCTGCTGTCGTGGAATCAGATGGGCGTTTTCGGGAAAACGAGTCTGGGGAACGAGTCATCGTATAACGCTGGCTTTTCTTTTGTTCATTATCTTGCAGCGAAATACGGCGAGAGCAAACTACGCGAGATATCACAAAATCTAGG
>JBBIJH010000229.1:0-3589 GCA_037446075.1 Ignavibacteriales bacterium | reverse complement strand
CAAGGGAGCTGAGAGTGAAGGAAAGTGATCGAATCACCTCTCTGGTGAGGAACCTTCGAACGCTGGGGGTGGAAGTAGAGGAGTACGAGGATGGGTTTGCTTTTGAAGGAGAAAATGAGTTAATTCCCAGCCGGATGCTGGATAGCTTCGGTGATCACCGGATTGCGATGGCGATGGGGATTGTCGGGTTGGCTGGCAGCAGGCGGATCGAGATCGCCGACGCTGATTGTGTCGAGATTTCTTTTCCGGGCTTCTGGAATCTACTGAAAAACCTTTCGAGCTAGCCTTCTTGGTTCAAAGCAATCACAAGTGACTAACAAACGGGAGGCACTTCCGTGGCGAGCGTTAAGTTAGAAAACGTCTCGAAGCTCTTTGACGGCGGCGTCGTTGCTGTGAAAGACTTCAACGTCGACGTACAGGACAAGGAATTCGTTGTGCTCGTTGGCCCCTCTGGATGCGGAAAGACGACGACCTTGAGAATGATCGCGGGGCTTGAAGAGGTGACAACGGGGAATATTTATATCGGAGACCGACTCGTGAATGATGTACCCCCAAAAGATCGGGACATCGCGATGGTTTTCCAGAACTACGCCCTCTATCCTCACATGACAGTCTACGACAACATGGCATTCGGTCTCAAGCTTCGGAAGTACCCGAAACAGGAGATTCGCGAGCGTGTCCAAGAGGCTGCGCAAATCCTCGGAATCGAACACCTGCTCGACCGCAAACCGAAAGCCCTTTCGGGCGGCGAGCGCCAACGAGTCGCCGTAGGTCGGGCGATCGTCCGTAAGCCGAAGGTCTTCCTATTTGACGAACCACTGAGTAACCTCGATGCAAAGCTGCGAGTCCAGATGAGGACGGAGATCTCGAAGTTGCACCAGCGCCTTGAAGCTACGATGGTCTACGTGACTCACGATCAGACCGAGGCGATGACGATGGGCGACCGCATCGTCGTGATGAAAGATGGAATTATCCAGCAGACAGACACCCCCTTGAATCTTTACAACCATCCTCAGAACAAGTTCGTAGCTGGCTTCATTGGCAGTCCGGCAATGAATTTCTTCCAAGGCCACATTGAAACTGGAGATGGTCTCCTCTTTATCGAGAATGGAGGTGGTCTCCGAGTCTCTCTTCCAAGCCGCTTCGAGCAGCGACTGACACCGTACCGAGGCAAGGAAATCATCCTTGGCATCCGCCCGGAACACATCTTTGATGCACGTCGGTCCGAGGGAGCCGAGGTAAAATCCGTTGTGAAAGCGAAGGTGGAAGTCGTTGAGCCGATGGGAAACGAAATCTACGTCTACTTCTCGACAAAGCCGGGCTCAATGCAAGTCTCACGGATCAACGCGACGGAAGAACCCGAGGCGGGACGCGAGATGAACTTTGTGTTCGATACCTCGAAAGCCCACCTGTTTGACATCCAGACTGAAAAAGTAATCTAAGCCTCTATCTCTCGATGATCTGACGTGCGGCTGTTCTTGAGGAGGAAAGACTGAAGATGAGGAATCTGTTAAGAGCCGTGACCGGAGTCCTGTTTCTTGTAGCTTCAGTCTATAGCCAAGACTTCTGGCGACAAGCAAACGGCCCGTATGGAGGTGTGGTGTACTCGATCGCCATCGACTCCAGTGGAAGGTTGTTTGCCGGGACGCAGGAGGGCGGGGTGTTTCTATCGACAGACAACGGGGAGTCCTGGCAGGTGATCAATAATGGATTGTCTGACTGGTTTGTCAACTATGTTCTGGTGAGCAAGTCAGGTTTTGTCTTCACGGCAACCAGGAGCAGTGGCGTTTTTCGTTGGTTTGAGAGCGGTCGCACGTGGATTCCTGTGAACAGCGGTTTGCGTGTCTCAACGGTCGCCTCTCTCGCAGCAAAGCCGACAGGCGAGATCTTTGCGGGAACCCTCGACGGTGTCTACCGCTCAACGGATAACGGTGACAATTGGGTCTCCATCTCGATAGGGTTACCACCAGGTACACCGATGGTATCTCTTGGTTGCGCACCGAACGGTGACGTTTATGCGGGAACCCTTCGGCGGGGGATTTACCGCTCGACCAACAACGGAGAACAGTGGCTAGACGCCGGCTTGAGCGGCGGGACAATCTTCACGATCGCTTTCAATCCGGGCGGTCACGTCTTCGTTGGTCTTAGCGGGTTTGGTGTTCACCGATCAACCGATAATGGGGGAACATGGAATCCGATCAACGCTGGACTCACAGACTTGACAGTTCTGTCTTTGGCGGTGAGTTCAAGAGGTGATCTGTTCGCCGGCACTAGCGTCAGGGGCACTTTCTTTTTGGCGAATAACAGCGACAAGTGGAATCAGGCAAGCAGTGGTTTAGCCTCCCCAGTAGTTTTATATCTCGCATTCAACTCAGCAGATCACATCTTTCCAGGGTCGGAAGGAGGAGGGATCTATCGCTCGACTGACTATGGATCGAATTGGGTACACAGCAGCGTGGGGTTGAACGCGCATACGATTTATACTCTAGCCTCAAACAGTAGAGGGCATCTTTTTGCGGGCACATTGGGTGGCGGGATCTCCCGCTCGACCGACCAAGGTCTCACATGGTCGGCGCCGAACCCTGATATGGTTCCAGGTAGCGTGAAAGCAATCTCGATCTTGGGCGGAGACACTGTCTTTGTCGGGACAGACGACTACGGGATTTTTGAATCGACGGATAACGGCACCACTTGGGTTCCCATGAACGATGGCTTGACGAATCCGTATGTTCAATCCATGGCTCTCACTTCACAGGGCTACTTGCTTGCGGGAACGGTTGGAGATGGCGTTTTTATTTCCACAGATCGGGGTAGAAAATGGGTGCCAGTAAATAATGGCCTGTTGAGTTTGCTTGTCACCGCTCTCGCCGTGAATTCAAGCGACCTGATCTTCGCGGGGACACTGGGGCTTGGCGTCTTTCGTTCCACAGATTTGGGTCAGAGCTGGACCTGGGTTAGTAATGGCCTAAGCAATTTCTCAATTTACGCGCTTCTGGTAGACAGAAGCGGACGAGTGGTTGCCGGGACTGCCGACGGTGTATTTCGCTCAACGAACAATGGAAGTAACTGGCAAGAGTTGCTTCTAGGCTTGAAGGAGCGCTACGTTCTTTCACTCGCGGTCAATGAGCAAAACGAACTCTTTGCGGGAACAAGTGGCGGCGGCGTCTTTCGTTGGACGGACCCGGCTGCCAACTGGAGGTCGGAAAGTTCAGGACTTAGGAACTTGTACGTCCGTTCTCTGATGGTTGCCCCTTCAGGGCACCTTTTTGCTGGAACGATCGGTTCCGGGCTTTTCCGCAGCCTCGTGTCAACAACTTTCGTACAAATGGTTCACTCAGGAATACCCAAATCTTATTCGCTACAACAAAACTACCCGAACCCTTTCAACTCAACCACCACTATTGAGTTTGCACTCCCGGTCAGTAGTTACGTGACGCTGAAGCTCTATAACTTGTTGGGGGAGGAGGTTTCGACCTTGGTGGATGGTCAGCTAAGTGCGGGGAGCTATAAATCTCAGTGGAGTGCAACGGGCTTGCCCAGTGGAGTGTACTTCTATCGCCTGCAGGCGCCCGGATTCGTTCAGACGCGG
>JBBIJH010000228.1:0-3620 GCA_037446075.1 Ignavibacteriales bacterium | reverse complement strand
AGATGTCGCCGCGTGGCTCATTCGGTTTTGCTTCGAGACAGAACTTGAAGCCGTATCGCTTGCTGAGACTGTACTCCGCAATGAAATTGAGTGCCTCTCTGTAGCGTTTGATGGCTTCGACGGGATCCTTGGCTGCATCCACTTCAGTTCCCTCCCGACCACCCCAAAAAATGAAGAGGTATGCCCCGAGTTCTGCTCCAAGCTCAAGACAGCGTAGAACTTTCTGAATCGCGAACGCTCTGACTTCTGGGTCATTCGACGTAAAGGCTCCATCCTTGAAAATCGGGTCGAAGAAAAGATTTGTCGTTACCATTGGCACACGCATATCGTGATCCTCAAGCGCTCTCTGAAAGTCCTTGACAATCTTGTCACGCTCTCGAGGCTTGGCATCGATCGGCACAAGGTCGTTGTCATGAAGATTGACACCGTAAACACCTAGTTCACTCAACTTTTTCACCGTGTAAGTTGGCTTCAGCGGTGCCCGGACGAAATCGCCGAATGGATCTCGCCCCCGATTGCCTACAGTCCACAATCCGAATGTGAACTTGTCGGCTTTTGTTGGAGTGTATTCGTCTTGCATGTGCGATTTCCCTATGAGTCTGCTTGTCATTGCCGAGATTGTTTCAGTTCGATTCCTTCTCCTCGCTTGAAGTTGGGCGGGATCGTCACTGGAAGTTTTCCTTTGATATCGATCCCGCCTCGAAGCGCTTCGATTACAGCTTCCTCCATTGTTCTGAGTCCAGTGTAGGCACACATAATCGCAGGCAGACCTTTGAAATCTGAGGCGACGTATGGGTCTCCAAACGAAACGCCTATGACCGGCTTCCTCAGCGAAGAAACAGCCTGGAGGAATTTCTTCACCTGGGTAGGAAGACGCAAAGCTCCCTTCCACGAGCCGATCGAGATGTAAGTAGGCAGAATCACAACTTCGCTCTGCCGCGCGGATCTCACGGCGGCAGCCACTCCATCCGCACTTGTCGAGTTGTTGATGTGGAATATGCCAACGGGAGAGTACTTCTCCTTTAGCAAGGAAACAAAATCCCTGCCCACGTTGCTGCTTGAAACGTCTGAGAGAATGACGACTGCGATCTTGAGGCTCTTCTTCGTCGGGATGGGAATGGCATGATCACGGTTCTCTAACAGCGTAATCGCATCGCGAGCAATACGTTTTGATAGCGCCTCAGCTTCCGGCGATGCGACTGTCGTCATGATCTTCGCGGGGTCTACAAAGCGATCCCGGTGGAGGCCGAGCCAAGCTTTGGCAGCGAGGATTCTCTTGACGGAAGAATCAATCCGCGCCTCGTTGATCTTCCCCTTCTTGACAGCTTCAAGGAGATAGTGATAAGAGGCCTCCAGGTCCACCGGCACGAGGAGTGCATCAGCCCCCGCTTGCAAAGCCAGGAGCGCTGCCTCGGTCGCGCCGTAATTATCCGTAATTCCCTGCATCGGCAAACCGTCGGTCACGATGATGCCGTCGAATTTCAGCCTCTTTCTGAGTAGATCAGTGAGGATTGGCTTGGATAAAGTTGCTGGTCGGCGACTCGCATCGAGCTTCGGCAGAGCAATGTGAGCACTCATGATCGCTCCTACGCCTGCCGCAATTGTCGCGTTGTATGGCACAAGCTCGATAGAATCAAGCCGCTCCATGTCAAAGTTCAGGACCGGTAAGCCCATGTGAGAATCATCCTCAGTGTCGCCGTGTCCGGGAAAGTGCTTTGCCGTCGCGATCACACGTGCGTCCCGGCAGCCACGGACAAACGCCGCCCCGAGTCTCGCAACAAGTGCCGGGTCTTCGCCATAAGATCGGACATTCACAATAGGATTTCTCGGGTTATTGTTTACATCAACGACAGGAGCAAGGGGCCAGTGGATGCCGACAGCTCGCGCTTCAAGCCCCGTGAATCTACCGACTTCATATGCATACCGTTCATTTCCGGTCGCACCAATCGCCATATTACTCGGAAAGGCAGTTCCTCCACCCGAGATGAACTTGGGCAAATCAGGCGCGCGACCTCGTACAAAACGCCACGGATGCCAGAAGCCCAGACCTGACTCAAGGTCAGCTGCAACAAGTAGTGGCAACTTCGAGATCCGCTGTAGCTCATTCATCATGTGGGCGATGTCATAGACCCCTCCTCCGGCGAGGATAATCCCTCCCACATGAAACTCCTCGATCTGACGTTTGATTCGTGTGAAGTTCTCGCTTCTTTCATGAGAATAGAGGGCGACAAAGTCGGCCACGAATAGCTGACCGACCTTCTCTTCCAGCGACACGCCCCTAAGCGTGCTATCAATCCATCTAGACTCTTGAGCCATCGACTGAGCGATGATAATTGTTCCTAGAACTAGAACAACGCCTAAGGCACGATGAGGCAGTTTGCGTTCCTCATTCACGGGATTCCTCATCAGCGAGTGTCCGTGAGTATCCGCCTAATGCGCGAGTTAACCTAGAACTTTCGCGTCCTCCACTTTTCCGCATACTCCTCGACATTCTCTCTCGTCACAATGTCGACACCCGAATCAATCACGCTCTCGAATTTTTCTCCCTCCTTGATCCCTTTCAGCAGACGTACACTCTCGTACCCCCAGCCGAAGAGTTTCTGTCCGACAAGAGCTTGGACGTATCCCCTTCTTAGGTAATCGAGTTCTTCTGGCAGTGCATCAAAAGCGATGACGGTGAGAGCGCCAGGTTTCTTGCCTGCGAACGGTCCGGGTGGAGGGGTGAAGATCCCCCATCCGCCAATCAACACCCAGCCTTTCAAATCGGGATGAGCTTGCATCACTGCTTCCATCTGACTCACAGCCTTGTTGATGTCGTCATAGCATGCCTGGATATCCGCGATCTTAATGTCGGGATAATCCTTGAGGTACTCTTTGAGACCGTTGATCCTCTCCTCGAGGTTTGGTGCACCAGGGGTTCCAGTGAGAAGGGCGATCTTACCAGAAGGCCCCATGTACTTTACCAGCAACTCTCCCATGATTTTCCCACTGCCGTAGTTATTGGTGCCGTAGAAGGAGATCCTCTTGCTCTTCGGGGCGTCAGAATCAAAGGTGACGGTAGGGATGCCAGCAGCGATCGCCTTGTCGATGACATCCTTCAAAGCATCTGCGTCGTTCACCGAGATAGCAATTCCATCCACTTTTCTTTCGATCAGGCTCTCGATGATCTGAGCTTGCTGGGCAGCATCGGACGTTACAGGGCCCGTCCACTGAATTTCTATTTTTCCCTCCCCGAGCTCTCTTGCCGCAGCCAGCGCACCCTCCCGTGCAACCTGAAAGACCGGATTGTCGAGTAGCTTCGGTACCACGGCGAATGTCCACTTAGCCTCCTTATGCGTGCAACCGGACAGGAAGAACAGATAACAAAGAGCGAAAATCTTGAAGGTTCTCATAGGACACCCGGACATGATTCACAATTCAGGATTTGGATCTTCTATCAAGGATCACCGCGAGAATAATCACCAGCCCAATTGCCACTTGCTGCCAGTACGCCGAGACGTTCAAGAGAACGAGACAATTGCGCAGAATTCCAATTAAGATTGAGCCGAAGATGACACCTGTGCTCGTCCCTTAACCACCGGAGAGACTCACCCCTCCAATGACCGCTGCAGCGATAACCT
>JBBIJH010000227.1:0-3682 GCA_037446075.1 Ignavibacteriales bacterium | reverse complement strand
ATTCCGTCCGACTCCGTCAACTGTTCCGGAACCTCATCATGAACGCTGTCCAGTACACCGATCGGGTCGGGAAGATAACCCTGTCATCACGCACAGTCAATGGAACGGCAGAGGTGGTCGTCGAAGATACAGGAATCGGGATACCAGAGGTTTCTCTTGAGAAAATCTTTCTTCCTTTCTACCGAGTTGATCAAGCTCGGACCCGCTCGGTTGGAGGAAGCGGTCTCGGACTCTCCATCGCCAAATGGGTGGCCGACGCCCACCGTGGCTCCATCAGTGTCAAGAGTGCGCCCGGAATGGGAAGCTCCTTCACCGTCCATCTTCCTCTCTTCCGTTCATAGAACCCCTTCAGTAATAACACACCCGTCGACCAAGTCGCTACCTTCTTAACCTTGAGCGGCCAAGATTAACAAAAAGTAATCTTTCTTTTATTCTCCTTTCATCGAGGAGGATTATATTGTGGGTAGTCTATTGACAGGAAGCTCGCATCCGATGTTGCACGCATCATCCACTCACTCGGACTCAAGTGGAGACTCTACGAAAAGGATCACCCTTGGTGGGGCAAAAACGATAAAGGGCTTACTGGGAATCCTCCTGGCTACGATTCTTCTTCTGCTGATCATTCGATTGATTCTGTGAAAAGGGTTCGCTCATGTTCGGAAATCTCGGCGCACCTGAACTTCTCTTAATCTTCTTGATCGTCCTGGTGCTTTTCGGCTCAAAGAAGATCCCCGAGTTTGCAAAAGGATTGGGAAAAGGGATACGGGAATTTCAGGAAGCTCTGAGAGGAGTGGAGGATGAGATTCAGAAAGAAGCGAACAAGCCAAGGGACTCTTCTCACGTAGAAGAGGCAGACAGTAAGATGATCAAACAACCGCCTTCCTGAATGGAAGGAATTCTTTTCCACAACTAAAGAAGGAGTAAGATGATGAAGACAAAATCCCTGTTCTTCGCTTTGCTGATTGCCGCCTTCTTGAGCACTCCGATAGCAGTCGCGAGCGCGCAGCAAGCCCCAAGTAAACCAGTTGGAACGGAGCAGAAGCCAGCGCCGAAGGATACGACTAAACCCGCGGCAACGGTGCACAAGCAAGCCCCAAAGGACACAACAATGGCGAAGGTGACCAAGGCCAAAGCGAAGAAAGCGGCAAAGAAGGCCAGGGGAGCAAAGAAGGACACAACGATGGCGAAGCCAAAGTCCTAAGTCTTTCGGCCGTTCTATGTCTCTGTGAGACAATTGCGGGCCTGACTCCACCTTGAGTCATGACGGAAGGGTCTGGCTACTCTCGGGGGATGTCGTAGCCAGCCCTCTCCTCATGACCGCTCCAAATTGCCTTTCCACGTAATCTTCTCTGACCCGGCTCTTTTTTCTTCAAACAAGATATGGACAGAGATTTTGTCCGCGCCTTTTGGACTCAGTCCAGGAAACCGCTGACAAAATCAAGGAGAAAGTCCTGACCACTAAATCGGTGAGCCACGAAGAGTTGCAGTTAAACTAGCAGGTCTCTGTATCGGGGTCGTCGCACCCACGACTCCACATCACGCGTGTGCTGGCCACCCTTAAACTGCCATCCATCGAGCAACCGGAATGCCAGGTCGTCGCCTCTCCGTTGCAGGTGAAGGATTGCCGACAACAGCGGATAGCTGTCGGCTGATCCTGTACCCGGCATCCCGCGTTCTGATTTCTCCTCGGAATCTCTGCAATCCCGAAGAGGCCTCCAACTTCAGTGGTTCCTTCTCATGGCAGACTGTTGCCGGGCAGCAAACATGCCCGAAGTGCGGTTCCTCTACTTACGACCGCATCTTTTCCTGTTCTCTTCACGTCGCAGAATTCTCTCACGGAATCTGCTTGGAGAGAATGAAGTTCCTCCTACAGGCATGGATTCCGAATCCTAAGAGAGCGGCTGATTCCTACCTTTGAGACAGGCTTGGATTACGCCATGTATTAACGCCCACGCTTCTGGTTGGACGTCATGATACTTTGTATTTCGTGTAAGTATTTCCTACATTGATTTGCCCCCACCTTTAAGATCCTACACGGAGGTCCTTTCTCGATCTCTACTCTACTAACCGAGTCCATGCCATGATAGCTCGTCAAAAGAATTCCTGCTCCACGACTCTTACGAAACTCGGCGATGATTGCTGGTGCATGTGTTGCACTCTGCGCCCGTCCATTATGGAGAGATCCGTAGAGAGAATCAGAAAAACCTAAACAAATCCTGATCGCATACCTGAAAGGAGCGCTCGACGATGAGCGCCCTACTCACGCAGGAGTTGGGGTTCTCTCCCTTTGAAAACCACGACGGTCCAATCTGGCCGCTCCGACTAGTTGCGTACCGGTCGGTAATTGCATCGCTTTATTTCGCTGCGAGGAACTCACAACACCCCTATGGGCCACCTTCGGTAATTCTCTCTTCTCGCCGCGGATGGATTGGACTAATTGATCGGGGACGCGCTTACCCAGGATCAACTGGAGGAAAAAACCATGCGAACATTTATCACAGGTGCAACTGGGTTCATTGGGACCCACCTCGTCAGAGGGCTGGCGCAGGCCGGGCACGACATGCGATGTCTGGTTAGAAAGCCCACTCAGTCCGTCCAGCAACTTAAGGAACTAGGTGCAACTCTTGTTCCTGGCGATGTGGTTGACAAGGCTTCCGTTCTTCGAGGCATGAGAGACTGCGAATGGGTTTTCCATCTCGCTGGTCTGTATTCATTCTGGGAGCCGAACAAACGAGTCTTCAAAGACGTCAATGTTACAGGCACGCGCAACGTGATGGAGTGCGCTCTGGAGATGGGCGTTTCCAAAGTTGTTCACGTGAGCACAGCGGGTATCTACGGAAAGCCCGCAGATTGTCCGTTCAACGAGGAAAGCGAGGTCGGCCCGGTCCGGTTCTGTGACTATTTCCAGACGAAATACGGGGGCGACCAGATCGTTTGGGACTTATACAAGAAAAAAGGACTGCCTGTAGTAGTTGTGTATCCAACCGCCGTCCTCGGTCCGGGTGATCCGAAACCTACAGGTCAATACATCACGAATCTGATCCATCATCGATTACCGGCCAGAGTTTTCGAACACTCCGTAATGACCTTTGTCCACGTGAAGGATGTCGCCGAGGTCATCGTGAGAGCGGCAGAAAAGGAAAGCAACATTGGTGAGAAGTACCTTGTAGGCAAACACCTAATGTCCTTCGGAGAGATCAACGAAATGGTGAGAGAGATATCCGGGGCTTCCCTACCCAGGCTGCGATTCCCAGGTCCTCTCGTGATGCTGAATGCAGCGCTTTTGACGGGCCTGGCGAACGTAATTAAGAAGCCGCCACCGTGGGGGATGTCAAGGAGCCAGATGCGCGTAATGCGGGAGGGTTTTTGTGCCGATGGAAGCAAGGTGGAAAGAGAACTTTGTATCAGCTACACGCCGATCCGTCTCGCCCTCGAAGAGGCGATTGCCTCTTACCGTTTGTAGGTTCTTCCTATCAACACAAGAATGGAAACGCCCAGATAACACATTCAACTTTTGATCCTTTTGGCGAAAATGTCCGGGACCGCTAGTGGTTCAAAAGATAGATGCAACGGGTGAAGAAACACTGGGAGGTGTTCGAGGTCTGATTTTGGTCGGAGGAACAATACCTCATTATAGAAGTCTGCAAGGACCTGGGTAGCGGAAGAACACAGCTCACAATCG
>JBBIJH010000226.1:0-3726 GCA_037446075.1 Ignavibacteriales bacterium | reverse complement strand
TACCGGTCTGTCTCTGTTCGTAGGCGGTATCGGTATCATGAATATCATGTTTGTCTCCGTCACGGAACGGACAAGGGAGATCGGGATTCGGAAGGCAATCGGTGCCCGCCGGCGCACGATCTTGCTGCAGTTCCTGATTGAAGCAGTAACGTTGTGTTTGTTCGGTGGCATCCTGGGCCTAGTGATTGCTTTCCCTCTGACATTCGTAGTCGACCAGATACTGCCGACTGCGATGCCGCTTTCTGTCGTCGTGATCGCTCTTCTTGTTTCAATTATCGTTGGAGTCGTTTCGGGCTTCCTCCCAGCGTATCGGGCTTCGAGGCTGGATCCGGTGGAGGCGCTCAGGTACGAGTGATCAGTGTTAAATTGAGAATGGAAAGTTAACAGTGAAAGTTGCTGAGAACCGAGAGGGGATAAAAGAACGAAGTTATAGGTTCGCGTTGAGAAAGGTGAATATGGACAAGAGCATTCTGAACACCAGGGGTGGGAATGTCCTTGGAAATCAAATTCTGTGGTCAGGGACTTCCATAGGGGCAAATGCTGAAGAAGCAGTGGCTGGGTACAGCAGAGACGATTTCATATTCAGGATGAATATTGCTCTGAGGGAGGCAAGAGAAACTCACTATTAGCTCCGGATCGCGCGGGAGTCGAATCTTCTACCGCCAAAACGGATGGAATTAATTATCCAAGAGACCGAGGAGATCGAGAAGATCCTCAGCGCGATTGTGAGATCATCACGTGGCAAGAGATAACTTTTCACTTTTCATTTTAAACTTGTAACTGCTTTATGGAATTCGGAGAAAGCCTCTTGATGGCACTGACCGCCATTCGGACGAACAAGCTCCGGTCGAGTTTGACGCTTCTGGGAGTCGTCGTTGGGGTATTCTCTATCATTGCTGTGATGACTGCGACGAGGGTACTCCAGAATAGCATCGAAAGCGGTCTGGCCGTCCTCGGCACGTACACATTCCAAGTTCAGAAACGGCCGATTGTCATGGTGGGAGGGCCAGGAACCTGGGCCAAGTATCGGAATCGGAAAGATATCAAAGTTGAGCAGGGGCTTGAAGTGAAAGAGCGGGCAACGCTGGCGCAGAGTGTAGGGGTGGAACTTTGGGAATCAGGGAAGCTCGTGAAATACAAGGGTATGGAAACAAACCCGAACGTCTCTCTCGCTGGCGAGAACCCGGAAGGCTTTCCCACGAACAACTGGGTCATTAAGGAAGGGAGGGCTGTGAATGAGGAGGACTATCGCCTGGCCCGAGACGTCGCGGTCATCGGTGAAGATGTTCGTCAAAAACTCTTCGGTCAGATGAGCCCGATCGGTGAGACAATTCTCATTGATGGCCACAAGCTCACAGTAATTGGCTACTTGGAGAAAAAGGGAGGTGTGTTTGGCGGCTCCTTTGACAACTTCGTTGCGATTCCGCTTTCCACGTTCATCAAGTACTACGGTAAAGATCGTGACGCTCATATTATGGTGAAGGCGAAAAACGAGGAGGTGTATGAAGACGCAATCGAGGAAGTTCGTTCCATCCTTCGTACCTTGAGGAAGGTGCCGCCAGGAAAGGAAGATGACTTCGCAATCTTTTCCAATGACTCCCTCATCAAGCAGTGGAACGAACTGACATTCTACCTGAAAGTCGGTGTGGCGTTCATTAGCTTCATCGCTTTGCTGGCTGCTGGTGTTGGGATCATGAACATCATGCTCGTCTCCGTCACGGAGCGCACGAGAGAGATCGGGATCCGGAAGGCGGTTGGCGCCAAGAAGAAGAACATTATGTCACAGTTCATCACTGAAGCGATCATTTTGTGCGAGATTGGTGGTCTTTTTGGTGTGTTCATCGGTATTCTCGGAGGAAATGTCGCCGCGCTCGCTTTCAAGATTCCACCGGCAATTCCCTACGACTGGGGTCTGATCGGAGTCATGGTTTGCTCAGTGGTAGGGATTAGCTTTGGAACCTACCCTGCCTGGAAGGCGGCTAATCTCGATCCCGTGGAGTCGTTGAGGTATGAATAGAAAGGGGATCATCTTTCTATCGACGCCGCCCGAGAAGTTCTTCCCAAGCAATTATTTTCACACGACGCGAAGCAAATAAAAACTCTCGGAACCCCCTATCGAAAAACTTCCCGAAGGGGGATGTTTTCAGAAGGAAACAATTAGAGTGGCCAAAGTTTCTCCGGACGGGAAGATCTTGACCGATTGAAACCCCTTTTCTGAATTCTGATAGACCTCAAGTTGTTTTTTGTCTGGATCAACGATCCGGTACTCTCTTCGACGGCCATGGGCGTATTCACGCAGCTTGAATGTTCGGTCGCGTTCCTCAGTCGTTTCGGAAGTGCTCTCTACAACAAGATCAGGTTCGCTGTTGAGCTTTTTCCAATCATTGATCCCCAGCTTGAGACTTCTGATTCGTACCAAACACTGCTTGGATAGGGGCGAATCTCGATCTGTGGTGCCTTTGTTATTCGCAATGCAACGGAGTAAATCAGGTGATCAATTCTTGAGGAGAGCTTGCCGACGCGTCGAAGGAACAACTACTGAAAAAACAGCAACGAAGCCAAAATTGCCCCACCAAGGGCCGCAGCTCCATATAAGACTTTTTCGAGTAATGAGAGCCCGGAAGGATCGGGTTGAGGGGTGGTCTCGATCTGTATGACGCCGTCGCGGCCCTCATAGCCGTACATATCCGCTTCGATTCCCTTCAGAACCACTATTTTGTCAATTTCCTCTGGTTTGATAAGAAGATTTAGTCCGAGCGGGCTCTTTCCGATTGGCATTCCATTCAGAATGATAAGTGGATTGTTGTTTCGTAGGTAACCGCGCGATGGTGTACGAGACAGTCTCCTGTTTGACCTGTTTAGATCTATAAACAAATCCGGGCCCATTTGGAGAATAAGTGCACCGGGTACCATAAGCTGGATGAGGTCACCGAATCGTCGAATGCCCGTCCCCTCTATATTTTCCCTCGTAAGTACTTGTCCACTCGTGCCCAACCATACATGTGTAGATGTAAGACGTACCGCCATTAACTGAACCTCTTCAAGGATAATGGACCTTTTGGCCAACGCGATATTGTACATAGCGGTGTCGCCCGGCCAAAGGTAGCGCGTATCCTGGAATCGTTCATAGGCGACATGAGAAAATTGTACAACATAAAAACCTTGTCTTAGAGGGCCAATGGAAAATTTTCCCCTGAGATCAGTCGTGCTTCCATTGCGGGTTCCGACAATAAGTACATTTACATCTGGAATTGGTTCGCCGGATTCCCTGTCGATTACTGTACCGAAAATAAACGCTGGACGTCCATCTCCTGCTACAGCAGGGGCCCCTACGACAATGCACCCCCACACGAAAATAGCAAGGAAGGTACTCATTTCACGCCGCTTCGTGGTGCCCAAGTATTCGTTCTTTTGCATCCCGCGCTTCTACAGTTCAGAACGACAATATGAAGAGAAGCCTTCTTTCATTCTTTATGCTACGGTACCTCACCGAGTGAAATGGTGAAAACATCGAAGTACTTAAGGATATTCTCTTCGATCTGTCCCCCATTCTTCGGATCTGCGGGATCCAGGATTCTAGTGCCGTCCGGGCTCAGGAACCACTGTTTCCAGTTCCCTCTCAGACGTGCTTCCAGATAGCCATTAAAATCAGGTAGCTGGACGTCGCGAGAAAAAGCGTATTGAACCTTTCTTGAAACTTTCGAGCGAAAACGGAACAACTTTCGA
>JBBIJH010000225.1:0-3813 GCA_037446075.1 Ignavibacteriales bacterium | reverse complement strand
GAGGAGGCTGCACGACGAACACTTGAAATCTTGAGAAACTACAAGAAAATCTCACACGATGAAGGGACGGCGAAAATTATCGCATGCGGAACAAGCGCATTTCGGGAAGCGGCAAACCGAGATCAGTTGAGAAATCGAATCAAGGCGGAGGTAGACATTGACGTCGAAATACTGAACGGAGACGAGGAAGCGGAAAGGACTTTCATAGGAGCGCTCTCGGCCCTCGATGACGAAAGGAAACAATTTGCCGTGATCGATATTGGAGGCGGGAGTACTGAGTTTACATTTGGAAGAAGAGACAAGATCGAAAGAAGAATCAGCACAAAGCTCGGCGTCGTGAGGTTGACCGAGCGTTTCCTCCATCCGTCTCCTCCGAGCGACGCTCAGCTACAGCAGGCGACGGACCTAATCCGAAATTGCCTCAACGAAACAGGCTACTTTCAAACGGCAGGATACATGCTCGTTGGAGTCGCAGGCACGGCCACCACAGTCGCCGCGGTCACATTGGGGCTGAGAGAATTCGACCGAAAGAAAATAGACGGGCTCGTCGTTAGCCTCGAGGAAGTCAGGGGCGTGTTTCAGACTCTTCGATCTCGGACTGTCGAAGAAATAGCCTCTCCGATCATCCCGCCTGGAAGGGCGGATGTGATTCTGGCCGGGGTTCTAATCTTGAGAGAATCCATGCAGTTCTACCACTTCGATAAGATCAGCGTCAGTACGAGAGGCTTGAGGTATGGAATGGTGTTACGAGAAATTAGGAGGCAGGGAGGAACTCTTCCATCGTAGCCGCTGGGAGAAGTTCGCACCTTGGCCCAGAAGCTGGCCAGGGCTCAAGCCAACACTTTCTGGCTCCTCTCCACTATCTCTTTTAGCGCTTCAAGTGTGTAATCGATGTCGCTCTCGGTGTTTGACCTACCGAAGGAGAATCGAATGCTCGCCATCGCCGTCCTATGGTCGCGTCCCATCGCTTGGAGGACGTGAGAAGGCTCCATACTCCCCGAAGTACAGGCTGAACCGTTCGAGACCGCCACGCCCTTCAGATCAAGTCCCAGAATTAGCACTTCACCATCGATCTCGACTTTTCTGCTGTCAAACGAGATGCTCAGGATATTCGGCATGCTCTCGGTCGGATGAGTATTGAAGATCAATCCGTCAAAGGTCTCCTCCAGTTTCCTCTTCAGAAGATCGCGCAGTCCCCTTAGCCTTTCCATCTCGGATTCCATCGTCTCCTTGCAGATTTCGATTGCGCGGGCAAGCCCGGCTGCATAGGCAACATTCTCCGTTCCAGCTCGCCGCCCTCGCTCCTGTCCACCTCCATGCAAGAGGTTCTCAAGTGCAATTCCCTTCCGCACGTAGAGCACTCCGATGCCTTTGGGGCCGTATAGCTTGTGCGCTGATACCGAGAGTAGGTCGATCCCCAAGCGCTTGACGTCGATCGGAAGCTTTCCAAATGATTGAACCGTGTCTGAATGGAAAGGGACGCCGTGTTCTCTCGCTATCTGTGCAATCTCCTCAATCGGATTTAATGTGCCCACTTCATTGTTCGCATGCATGATGGAAATCACACACGTACGATCAGTGAGGCTCTGCCTTACGTCATCCGGATCGACGCGGCCATACGTGTCGACCGGGAGGTAGGTAACCTCGAAGCCAAGTTTCTCAAGAAACTTGCATGTATGAAGAACAGCATGGTGCTCCGCTTTCGACGTGACGATGTGCGTCTTCCCTTTCGATCTTGCAGCAAACGCTACACCCTTGATTGCGTGGTTATCCGCCTCCGTCCCGCCGCTCGTGAAAAAAATCTCTCCGCTGTCGACGTTAAGGAAGCGTGCAATTCCCTCACGCTTCTCCTCCAACGCAACCCTCGCCTCACGGCCGAACGCATGAATCGAGGAAGCATTCCCGAATGTCTGTGCGAAAAAGGGTTCCATCGCTTCCACGACGCGAGGATCGATTGGCGTCGTCGCACTGTGATCGAGGTAAATTCTCTCCATCCGAATCTCCTTTGGACGTAATAACGTTGCCCATCAGCCGCGCTGCTTTTTGGCATCGGTTGGATGGGCTTGTTATGCCGCGTTAACGAGCGCTTGTTCTGTTGCCTTCGGCAGCTCGACCGGGACGAAATGCGCTTCAGGGTAAAGATAATCCTTCCCAGACTCATCTATCACCCTTACTTGCCGGTGCTTCTTGGCATCTGCATCAGGCAGTGGCTCGCATATTCTTCGTTTCTCCAGCGAGGCCGGATATTCATCATTGCGAATGCAGATTACAAATCGGTGTTCGCTCGAATGTGTCACTGGCTCTACTCCAGATATCGTTTGATTTTGAACTCCTTCTTACCTATTCCCGATGCCTCGTACCAGTGTAGCTCAGCCAGCCGAATGGAGCCATCCGGCAGTCTCACCTGCGCCGATTCCCTTCCGCCACCGCCCTTCACCGTAGCCCTTCCGAAGCCGTCTTAGTTCACGTATTCCCTTGTCGGTTGCGAACGTTTCAACATTTGCAATCTTCCCCACTATCTCGAAATGGACGTGGATTGATTCCTTTGTTCTTAGACGGCATAACTCCTGAATATGCGGTGCATCGGAGAACCGGCCCCAAGGTCTCCTCCAATATAACTCAAGGCTCTAAGTTTGTCAAACCCGAGAAACAAAAAGCCGATGCCCGGTTTATCACGCCCAAGCATCGGCTCTCCCGAGAAAACATCCACTCAGCGAGGTGCGAAGCCGCGCCTCCGCTCTCGCTGAACTTCCTGAATCATCTCACGTAAGTCTCGGTTGAAGTTTCGTTCGAAGACGATGAGCTTCGCCACTTGTTCAGCGGTGAGGAGTTTCTTGGCGTCCTCATAAAACTGTAGGCGCGCATCTGCTACCTTCTTACCGAGAGCCTCCAACTGGTCAAACCCCCTCTGGTAAACCTCGGCCTTTTCTCCGCGCTTCAGCGCCGCTTCGAGATCGTCTATCACTCCGTTCCGCTGCGATTCTAGATCCCGAAGCTCGTTCTCGAACTTGTTATAGCGCGCAAAGAATCGGACCGACTCCTCTTCAGCTAAGCCGAGAACCTCCATCAGCCTCAACTTCTTGAGCTGCTGCAGGCGTTCGAACCGGTCCCTCGGGGGGATCTGTCCAAAACGAGCTTGAGAACAGGCTTGAGAACCCACTGCAGAAAGAATGCATAACACGACGGCTGTGGTCGCACAGAACTTCAAAGCAGCCGTTGCAAGGCCCGTTGGAAGCACTCTCGTAGCACTCGGCGTCCCGTGGTTTATCAGCTCAGAGTCATTCATGGAGCATTTCCTTTCTCTCGTAAGGCTGTCAAATACTTCCTGCCGTCTGAAGACTTTTCAGAACGGTCTCAGCTTCTTCATCAGTAAGTGTTTCGAACCCGCTCTCTATCGATCCCAGGAGACTGGCCTCAGAAAACTTCTGGACTTCATTGAACGAGAGCCCAAGTGTGGATCGGAGCAACTCTCCCGCCGGCTCACCGTTCGAGACATTCTCCTCCTCCGTCCCCGCAATCCCATGCTCAACGAATGGCGGCACCGGGAGAACAGTGGGAGACTCAACCACACGCTGAAGCTCCTCTCTGTTCATTTGACTGAGAATCGTATGCAGGTCAGAGGAGGTCTCCCGTGACGGAGGAACGATCTGAATTCGAGCTATGATGAAGACCACTGCGAGAAGCCCTAACGATGGGATCAGATACTTCTCCAGCCACGGACTGATCCGAGGTTTTCTTTCTTCGTTCAGGCGCTCATAAAGTCGCGGCAGGAAATTCCTCCAGTATGATTCGGGAACGGCACCATCGTTCTGC
>JBBIJH010000224.1:2746-3900 GCA_037446075.1 Ignavibacteriales bacterium | reverse complement strand
AATTCGGGGGCATAGCGCTGTGGTTCAGGATGTGGACTGTCTTGCCATAGTTCTTCAGGAACAGTGCGAGAGCGAGTTCGCTCCCCAGCCCATCGCCATCCGGGTTGACGTGGGTCGTGAGGACGAAGTTATTTTTCTCTTCAATGATCCTCTTGCAGGTATCGAAAAGGTCTTTCATCTGACATTTGATCGAAGAAAAAACCCCCAGTACCATAGGGGGCGTACATTCTTTCGTTGGACTTGGCTGATGGGAAAAAGGGGTCTTCTCATACCGGAAACTCACTGGATATACCACGTCTCCCCTGAGGCGAGAAGCTTATCGAGGTCTGCCTCTTTGGTCTTCTCTTGCGCCACCCGGATTAGCTTCTCCATCTCTTCTTCATACACGGGTCTGGTCACATCTCGGAAAATTCCGATCGGGCGGGGGAGACCCGGGTAATTCGAGAGACTTGCCAGGATGAACGCAATCGCAGGATCGCTTGTCTTCTCGTCGTGGACAAGAAGGTCGTTGATGGACCACTGGCCATCCTTCAAAGGAACCACGACTGGCCTGTACCCATCGAGGCGAATTCCCCTGTCACGCTCTCTGCCGAAAACGAGGGGCTTCCCATGCTCGAGGATGACAACGTGCTCATCCTTTGTTTCCTTCTCGGTGAATCTGAAAAAGGCCCCGTCGTTGAACACGTTGCAGTTCTGGTAGACTTCCACGAAAGCCGTTCCATGGTGTTCCGCTGCGCGCTTGATCACGTACTGCAGGTGCTTCGGGTCTCGATCGAGAGAGCGAGCTACGAAAGTTGCTTCGGCCCCAAGAGCCAGCATAATCGGGTTGAACGGATGATCGATGGACCCGTAGGGGGTGGATTTCGTAACCTTGCCGAACTCGGATGTGGGAGAATACTGGCCCTTCGTGAGTCCATAGATTTGGTTGTTGAAGAGGACAATCTTGATGTCCAGATTTCTTCGGCAAGTGTGGATGAAGTGGTTTCCGCCAATGCTCAACGCGTCGCCATCGCCCGTCACTACCCAAACGAAAAGGTCCGGTCGCGCCATCTTTAAGCCTGAGGCAATGGCAGCAGCGCGGCCATGGATCCCGTGAAATCCATACGTGTTCATGTAATAGGGGAACCGACTCGAACAGCCGATCCCGGAAACGA
>JBBIJH010000224.1:0-2701 GCA_037446075.1 Ignavibacteriales bacterium | reverse complement strand
GTTGTACCTGCGCTAGAATCGAGTAATCTCCACAGCCGGGGCACCATCTCACATCTTGATCGGATTGAAAATCTTTCGGGGTGTACTTCATCGTGGAAGTCGATGTTGTTTCAGCAGATTCTATCATATTTTCACCTTTTCAGAATCTCATCGATTTTCTTTTCAATCTCACTAGAGCGAAATGGAAGTCCTTGAACTTTGCTGTAGCTGATTGCAGGGACAAGGTATTTCGCCCGAATAACTCTCGCGAGCTGACCCAAATTCATCTCCGGGATTAGAACATTCTTGAACCGATACAGAATCTCACCTAAGTTTCGTGGGAAGGGATTCAAGTAACGCAAGTGGGCGTGGGAGACGGAAGCCCCGGCCTCTCGTCGTGCTTCCACTGCACTCTTAATCGCTCCATAAGTGCTTCCCCAACCCAGAAGAAGTAGATCACCCTGGTCATCCCCTTCGACCTTGAGTTCGGGGATGTCCTGCGCCACGCGCTCGATTTTTTCTGCACGAAGTCGAACCATGCGTTCGTGATTGTCGGGGTCATAGCTGACGTTTCCAGTGATGTGTTGCTTCTCGAGTCCACCGATGCGATGCTCAAGCCCGGGAGTACCCGCTAGTGCCCATGGGCGGGCAAGGGTCTGTTCATCACGCAGGTATGGGAAGAAGCCCTCTTTCTCCGTCCAGAATCTCGGAGAGATATCCGGTAACTCCGCGGAACTGGGAATCAGCCACGGCTCCGAGCCGTTCGCTAAGTATCCGTCGGACAAAAAGAGAACTGGCGTCATATATTTCAGCGCGATGCGACACGCCTCGAAGACCACGTAGAAACAATCCGCAGGCGTCGCTGCTGCGACCACGGGCACGGGAGCTTCGCCACTCCGCCCGTAGAGAGCCATCATGAGGTCCGATTGCTCGGTTTTCGTTGGAAGGCCCGTGCTGGGGCCTCCACGCTGAATGTCACAAATCACCACTGGAAGCTCCACCATTACGGCCAGGCCAATCGCCTCGGCCTTGAGAGCAAGGCCGGGACCGCTGGTAGTAGTCACGCCCAGAGCTCCCCCAAACGAAGCCCCGATCGCGCTCGTAATTCCCGCGATTTCGTCTTCAGCTTGGAATGTTTTCACGCCATACTCTTTGTACTTCGCAAGCTCATGGAGAATATCGCTCGCTGGAGTGATGGGGTAACTGCCAAGGAAGAGCGGCAGTCCCGACTTTTTCGAGGCTGCAACAAGACCGAATGCGACTGCTTGGTTCCCTGTGATGTTTCGATACCTGCCCGCAGGTAGCTTCGCAGGCTCCACTGCGTATCGCGTGGTAAAGATCTCTGTCGTCTCGCCGAAATTCCAGCCAGCTTTCAATACGCGAAGGTTCGCTTCCATGATCTTCGGAGTCTTTGCAAACCGCTCTTGAATCCACCGGATTGTAGGCTCCATCGGGCGGTCGAACATCCAGTACATCATTCCAAGCGCAAAGAAGTTCTTACTGCGCTCCACGGTCTTCGTCGGAAGTCCGAGATCTTCGAGGGCGAGCGAGGTGAGCTTGGAGATATCGACCTCGTAAACCTGATACTTAGAGAGAGAGCCGTCTTCAAGAGGATTCGATTCGTACCCAGCGAGTTTCAGATTCTTGTCGTTGAACCCGCCGGTGTTGGCGATGATGATGCCGCTGTCCTTTAAGCTGCTTAAGTTTACTTTCAGTGCGGCGGGATTCATGGCAACGAGCACGTCGCACACGTCGCCCGGGGTGTTGATTTCGCGGCTGCCGAATCGAATCTGAAAACCACTCACTCCGAACAGTGTCCCTGCCGGCGCGCGAATCTCTGCCGGGTAATCTGGAAGAGTACTCAAATCGTTTCCGACAATCGCCGTCGTCGTCGTGAACTGCATGCCGGTTAATTGCATGCCATCGCCGGAGTCCCCAGCGAAACGAATTGTAACATCCTCAATCTGTTTTAGTTTCTTCTGAGCCATAGCAAATTCGACCTTCGCTCATGAATGATCTCTTCTCACAGTCAAAAAATACATCTTTTTGAGGAAAAGTCAAGGAAGCCGCCCACATCATGCAACAGAGTTCAGAAGAAAGGAGTTGCAAAGAATTCTTGATTCTCCGGGAAACAAAAAGCCAATCCCAGCGGGATTGGCTCTGTTTTCATGCAGCTTCTCTTCACTCCTTGACGACCCAGACTTTTAGTTTCGCCATCACATTGCTGTGAAGCTTGACGCCGATCTCGTACACGCCGATCGTCTTGATCTGATCTCCGAGTTCAATCTTTCGCTTATCCAATTGGATTCCCTTCTCAGCCAGGGCGTCTGCGATCATCTGGGCTGTCACTGCCCCGAAGAGGCGATCATCTTCGCCGACTTTCACCGGTATCGTCAAAGAGACTTTCTCCAGCTCTGCTGCGAGCTTTTCGGCGCCCCGAAGTTCCTTTTGCTGGCGCCGGGCATGCTGTTTCTTCTCTTCTTCGAGCGTTTTCAGGTATCCTTCTGTTGCCGGGTATGCAATTTTCTTGGGGATCAAGTAGTTCCTGGCGTAACCGTCCTTCACCTCGACCACGTCGCCAAGCTGTCCAAGTTTCTCCACTGTCTGCCTCAAAACGATCTTCATTCTTCCTCCTTGCGAGCGTCTAAGGGTCGCAGTTTTCCCTACCGAATAGCTTCAGACACGTACGGCAGCAAAGCAAGATGCCGCGCGCGCTTCAGTG
>JBBIJH010000223.1:0-3902 GCA_037446075.1 Ignavibacteriales bacterium | reverse complement strand
CGACGACCGGCTCGATGCTTGCGTTCATCGAAACACTCGATCACCCCGAACTCTTCGGTGTGAACCCTGAGGTTGCGCACGAGCACATGGCTGGACTGAACTACGCCCACGCTGTTGCCCAGGCAATCGAGGCTGGAAAGCTCTGGCATGTCGACCTCAATGCTCAGAAGCTGGCACGGTTCGATCAGGACTTGAGATTTGGCTCTGAAGACCTCAAAGGTGCCTTCTTCCTCGTGAAGGTTCTCGAGGACAATGGCTACGCTGGCCCAAAACAGTTCGATGCCCATGCGTATCGGACGGAAGATGAGGAAGGTGTATGGCAGTTCGCGCTTGGCTGCATGCGAACGTACAAGATTCTTCAGGCAAAAGTGAAAAGATTTAATGAAGACCCAGAGATTAGAGAGATCCTGGATGGATTCAAGACACACGATTCAGGACTCGAAGGGATGACGAAGAAGTTCAGCCGAAAGAATGCAGCCCTGCTTCTGGCGAAGAAGTTTGACCGAGCAAAGATCGCAGCGCGTGGATTTCAGTATGAGCGGCTTGATCAATTGACAATGGAGATTTTGATGGGAGTGCGATGAGATGCTCAGAAGGGAAAAAGGAATGAAACCAGCATGGCGCCTACGGGATGTCACGTTGAGTGATCTGAGGAAGAGAAAACACGAAGTAGCCGTCCTACCCTTTGGTGCGATAGAACCGCACAATCTACACCTTCCTTACGGTACCGACTGTTTCGAGGCAGAAGAGATCTCAGCCCGCGCTTGTGAGATGGCTTCGAAGAAGGGAGCAAGGGTAGTCCTTCTACCCACGATCCCTTTCGGCTCCAACCGTAGCACGATGAAATTCCCCCTCACCATCAATCTGGATCATTCAACTCTCGCCACGATTATCAGGGACGTGGCAGAGTCACTTGCGTCTCATCGAATCTTTAAACTCGTCCTTGTCAACGGTCATGGCGGGAACAATCTTCGTCACATCCTGAAGGATCTGTACGGGAAGACAAAAGTCTTCATAAGCCTCATTAACTGGTGGCAGGTCGGGACAGAGCTTCGTGCCAGACTCTTCGAGCAAAAGGGAGATCACGCAGACGAGATGGAGACGAGCGTAATGCTCTATCTCCGGCCCGAACTTGTAGATTTGGAAAAGGCTGATGCTGGCCCGGTAAGAAAATCGAAACTTCGAGCGGTAAACGAAGGCTGGGTTTATATCGTCCGGCCGTGGGAGATTGTGACGACGAACAGCGGATACGGCGACCCGAGAAAAGCTACTGCCGCAAAAGGGAAGCAGTATGTAGATTTCACCGTGCAGAAAATTGCTGACTATCTTATTGAGCTTTCAAAGACTCCACTGACGAAGACTTTCCCGTACTGATCGGAAAGCAAATCCGTGTTTTGTTAGATGGTATCTCGACGAGTACCTTTTTTTCTCATTCTCTCACTTTTCATCACCCATTCACTGATCGCCGTGAAGAAACAGGAATATCTCCGCTATATCAAAGAAGCCGCGGAGCGGGGCTGGAAGGACTACCCCGCCGTCATCGAGCAATGGAAGAAGAAACTCAGTCCGAGTGTCCTCTGGGGATATGATGCGCCGGCTCAGCCGATCTATCTGGCGGACGTTCTCGCATTTCTGTTCGAGGTCACGAAGGAGAAGCAGTATGCCGAGCGTGCGCGAGATATTCTAGCTTCATTTGGGGATCTGCGCGATTCTTATCCAAAAGACTTCTGGAAGACTCGGGTTGAATATCGTGATGGAATGCCTTCCCTTTCGAACTTCTTTTTCCTGCCCCCGTATGTACGAGCATACTTACGCATCCGGGGCAGCGGCGTGCTCGACCAGAAAGTCCAGGAGAAAATCGAACGAGAGCTTGCCCAGAGTTTAAACTTTGTCTTTTATTTTCCTGAGTGGGGTGCGCACAATCGAACGATGTTACGTGCTGAGGGACTTCTGTACGGCTCTAGAGCGTTGTCGGCTCACCCTGACGCATCAAAATGGAGACAACTTTCAGAGACCCTTGCCAGCGATAATCTGAGGCAATGGGAGGTGGAGGATGCAACAATCTACCATGGGGTCTGGCTATACTCTCTCTTTAGCTACGCCGAGGCTGTCGGAGATACGGCATTGTACGAATCACCGCGGATGAAATATTATCTGGATTATTTTCTCCATCTTCTGGCTCCCCACGGAAATATACCCGACTTTGGCGATGCGAACTGGCAATCCAATCCCGAGCGGTTTATTGCATGTTTCGAGAAAGCCGCAAGCGTTTACCGGAATCCTTTGTACAAGTATGCGGCTCATGAGATGTTAAATCGCTCGATTCAAGCATTTGCAGCTCGGGAGAAAGTCGAGGTTACGGAAGAAACGCGATACAACATGCTCTGGGCGGGAGTCTCGACGGCATCGGTTCTGACGGACGCTTACCGTTGGGCAGATGATTCCATGGAGATGCAAGCTCCAAATTGGGAAAGTGAAGAGGTGTTAGATGACATCGTCGGCAAGAAGATCGTGTTTCGCAATGGGTGGCATCCCACAAGCAGCTACCTTCTTCTTAATTATCGTGACGAAGGAGATGGAGGCTTGCTCCATAGAGATTACTTGCGGAACACGCTTTCCGTCGAAGAGGAGAAAATGCATCATGGCCACTCCGATGAGAATAGCATTTGTCTCTTGATCAGCGGTGGATCGGTCCTGCTGCACGACGGCGGTTACCGAGATGCGCTGCCGAGCGGTGAGTATGGAGCGTACCGAGCGGATTATTTTCATAACAGGCTTGTTGTGAGGAAGAACAAACGTGATGTTCACCAGCGATCGATTCTGGATTTCTTGAGAAACTCGGGAAACTACCGGAAAGTCCGGACTCAGAAAGTCGATTTTCTGACTTTCAGGGATGTCGATATCAGCCGGACTCGGCTTATCGACGATGAAGTCGGCTATCAGTGGGATCGAGTGGTCGCTTATGTCAAGAAGCGGGATTATTTCATTGTAGTGGACGGGATAAAGTTTCTGAGGTCGGACTATTTCACGCTGACAAACCTCTGGCACACACGGAAGGTTCTCTCTCTGGGCTCTCATTACTACGACACGATGATCGATTCTATATCTGGGTTTCCTCTTCCGGATACGAAGCATCTTTTAGTTTACTTTCCGGAGACTTACGCGAAGCAGGATGCTGTCGAGCCGGAGAAACGACATTATCAAGAAGAACAGGCGATTTACCAGACAATCTCCGGTCAGTACAAAGCCGGTGACAGCGAAGGGTTCATCACGTTCTTGATTCCACATGAGAAGAACGAAGATCCCCAGCTTCTCGTCGACCGAGTAAAGTTACTGCCGGTTCAGGTGTTCCCGCAAGCAGTTGGTCTGGAGTTGAAGCATGGGGCTGAAACTTCCTACCTCTGTATCAAGCTGGACCTCGAACAGGAAATCCTGCGCGAGAACATCCGCCCACGATACAACTTTGAGTCTGGAAAGGTCAAGTACGGAGATTTCGAAACAGATGCCAGCGTACTTTTCGCGACCCATGCAGGTTCCCATCTTCAATATTCAGCTGCCACCATGGTGAAGATCCTGTACAAGGGAAAGCCGATCTTCGAGGCACTTCCCAACACATTCGGTCTGCAGTTAGATGGCGCGCCGGACAGAGTCGGCTATACGAAATGGCGGTTCTGGGAGGGCGAAGTGCAGTTGAGGTGATCAAACTGAGGTGAGTTGGATTTTCGGTAGACTTTTCTTAAATTCAGTCGTCGATAGTCTGACATGAACCCGCTTACGAGAGAAAGCGCGCTCGCGCTCCTATACGAATTCACGAAAAGTGAAAACCTTCGTAAGCATGCCCTGGCGGTCGAGGCGGCCATGCGGGCCTACGCTCAAACCTATGGCGAAGATGAAGACCGTTG
>JBBIJH010000222.1:255-3903 GCA_037446075.1 Ignavibacteriales bacterium | reverse complement strand
TGCCGAGAATATTTTGGCCTACATACCCTTTCGTGTAGGCATCGTCCAGCGCCTTCTGAAAAAGCTTGATCCATCGAGCGTATTCTCCCCTGATGTACACGTAGCTTACGGAGACACCCATTGCATATGCTGCAATAAGCGTCCCTTCAATGAGAACGTGTGGGTTGAATTCGAGGATCTGGCGATCCTTAAATGTGCCAGGCTCGCCCTCATCACCGTTCACACAGATGTACTTTGTCCTCGACGTCTCCCTGGGCATGAAACTCCACTTCAATCCCGTCGGGAAGCAGGCTCCTCCCCGTCCGCGGAGCCCGGACTTCTTCACTTCATCGATGACTGCGGTCGGGTTCATCCCCAGCGCCTCCTTGAAGGCCAAGTATCCCCCATGTTTCTCATACACATCGAGATGATGAAGATTCTGGATCGGAGGAAGGAGGTATTTGAAAGCCTCATCCATATTATTTCAGTCTCAGGAGGATGTTATCGATTCTCTCGGAAGAAAGATTCTCATAGTAATCATCATTGACCTGCATCATCGGAGCCGTGCCGCAAGAACCAAGACACTCCACTTCGGTCAGCGTATACTTCCCATCAGCGCTCGTGCCTCCTGGCTTTACTCCGCACTTCCTGGAAATATAATCGACGATTCTCTCCGCACCTAACAGATGGCAGGAAACATTTGTGCAGACCTGGAGGTGGTATTTCCCGACGGGTTTCTTGTTATACATCGAGTAAAACGAAACGACACCTAGGACATGCCCGGGAGGGAGATTGAGCAGAGCGGCAACTTCCTTCATCGTCTCCTCGGAGATCCACCCATACTGTTCCTGCGCAATCCACAAGGCTGGAAGGAGAGCTGCCTTCGCCGTCGGATAACGCCTACGCGCCTCTTCAATCTTTCTTAAGTTTGCTTCAGTTAACATCGGTGATTTCCAATTTTCGGTTTTCAATTGCCGATTGGAAATTGCCAATCGACGATCCTATTTGTCAGCTTCTCCCATCACTGGATCCAAACTCCCGATAATCGCAACGACATCAGAGATCATCTGGCCTTTGAGTAGGATAGGAAGAGCCTGGATGTTCACCATGGATGGAGAACGGATCTTCAGCCGCCACGGGTTTCCCGACCCGTCGCTTATGATGTAGAACCCGAGTTCTCCTTTTGGCGATTCGATCGCTCGGTAGATTTCCCCGATTGGCGGGTTGATGCCAAAATTCACGACCATAAAGTCATGGATCAACTCCTCCATTTTCGTGTAGACTCGCTCTTTATCGGGGAGAACTTGTTTTGGTTCAGCAGCTTTGATTGGACCTTTCGGGATCTTCTCCAATGCCTGGCGAACGATTTTCACACTCTCCCTCATCTCCTGAATCCGAACGTAGTACCTCGCCAGGCTATCCCCCCCGTCATAAACCGCGACGCGGAAATCAAGTTGGTCATAGATGAGGTAAGGATCAGCACGACGGATGTCGTATTCCACGCCGCACGCTCGGAGCGCCGGTCCCGTCAGTCCAATATCGATCGCCTCTTCTTTCGAGATGACCCCCACACCGTCACATCTCTCAATAAAAATCCGATTCTTGTTAAGCAGAGCTTCGCACTCCTGAAGCTTTTCCGGGAATTGGTCTATGAATTCCCAGATCATCTTCTCGCACTGCTCGGTCATGTCCTGCGCAAGACCGCCGATTCGCGTGTAGCTGGTCGTGAAGCGGACTCCGGTGAGCACGTCGAAGATATCATACAGTTTTTCTCGCTCCCGGAAAGCCCATAAGAGGATCGTGAGGGCTCCGACGTCCATCGCCATCGAGCCGAGCCAGACGAGATGAGAAGAAATTCTTGCTAACTCGCAGCAGATAACGCGGAGGTACTTCGCCCGTTCTGGAATTTCAAGCCCAGCAAGCTTCTCGACTGCCAAGACAAACGCCACATTGTTTGAGAGAGGAGCTAGATAGTCAAGGCGATCGGTATGAGGGATAAACTCATGGAAGGTCATGTTCTCGGCAAGCTTCTCATAGCCGCGATGGAGATAGCCAATCTCCGGCACTGCCTTGATGATTGTCTCTCCATCGAGACGCAGCAGAATTCGCAGCACACCGTGTGTAGCCGGATGCTGTGGCCCCATGTTGAGGACCATGTCCGTCCCGAGCGGATCCTCCTTCAGGAAGGTGGTGTCAGCATCTTCCAGCGCCTGAAGAATCTTTTCTTTCGAGATAGCCTCTGTTCGTTTTGGCGCCATACTTGCAGGTGCGGGAGGGCTGAAGTCTCTAGATATACCCTATTTTTTCGGAAGCAGCAGAGAGCCAGGGATGCCCATCAGAGGGAAGTCCTTGCGGAGGGGGTAGTACTCAAACTCCTCCGGCATGTACAGACGTCGGAGGTCCGGATGTCCTTCAAAGATGATTCCAAACATATCGTACGCCTCGCGCTCGTGCCAGTTTGCGGTCGACCAGACGCCGCTTACCGTGGGCGCTCTGAGATCGCGCTCATCCACGTGGACCTTCAGTCGAAGACGGTACTTATTTTTCAAGGAGTACAGATGATAAACGACCTGAAAGCGATCCGATGGGGTGAACATGTCGACGCCCGTGAGATCTTCGAGGAGGTCAAAGTGCAGTTCCTCATCAACTTTGAGGAATTCACAGACGCGGACGATGTCTTCTTTCTTGATGACAACGGTTAATTCGCCGCGAAATTCGCTGGTAGAAAGAATGGAATGTTTGAAGTGCTCATTCAGCTTCTCGAGAACTTTTTCCTTCATCTCATCCATCGACGGGAAAGGAACGGTTTACTCAATCATCAACGGTTCTCGCCGGCCAGCCATCCGACCCTGTTGAACTTTCTTCTGAACCTCCATGAGAGCCTTCAGAAGGTTCTCCGGCCGAGGCGGACACCCTGCGACATACACGTCGACTGGCATAAATAGATCGATGCCCTGGACGACGGGATAGGATCGGTACATTCCACCTGAGGAAGCGCACGCCCCCATCGAAATCACCCATTTCGGGTCCGGCATCTGGTCATAGATTTTTCTGACGACCTTCGCCATCTTGTAGGTAACGGTTCCAGCAACGATCATCACATCGGATTGACGTGGCGAAAAACGCATCACCTCCGACCCAAACCGTGCAATGTCGTGTCGCGGATCTCCCACAGCCATCAATTCAATGGCACAACAGGAAATTCCCATTGGCATTGGCCAGAGGGAGTTCTTCCGACACCAATTGATCAGCGATTCGAGTCTTGTCGTGAGAAACCCCTCACCCATCAAGTTCTCTAGTCCCACTGGAGCGCTCCCTTCCTCACCAGATAGAAATATCCCAGAAAGAGTATTGCTATAAAGATAAACATTTCGATGAAGGCAAAGAGTCCCAGTTGCTTGAAGACAACGGCCCAGGAATAGAGGAAGACGACCTCGATGTCAAAGACGATGAACAGCATGGCAACGAGATAAAACTTCACAGAAAACCGTTCTCTGGCCGTCTTCACTGGCTCCATCCCGCTTTCGTACGTTGAGAGCTTTTCGTCACTCGGACTCCTCGGTCCGAGCCACTCCGAAGCCTTCGACATCACGAGGCCGAAGAGCAGCGCGAACAGAAGCATCAGCATGATGGGGATGTAGGATTCGACCATCGCGAAGATTTGCTTTC
>JBBIJH010000222.1:0-223 GCA_037446075.1 Ignavibacteriales bacterium | reverse complement strand
AACAAGATGCAAAAGTCAACCAATGAGTGGCGAACAATATTCAGAAACAAAAAAAGCATCGAGATGGTTACTCGATGCTTTTCTCTCCGAAACTCAAAATCGGGCTTTACTCGTACCTCAAGGCATCAATTGGATTCAGCAACGACGCCTTTCTCGCGGGATAGAACCCGAAGAAGACTCCTATCGCGGCTGCGAAGACAGTCGCGAGGCCGACGGAGAAACC
>JBBIJH010000221.1:0-3959 GCA_037446075.1 Ignavibacteriales bacterium | reverse complement strand
CCCACGTCATCAACGCCGCCCAGCAGGTGGACCAGATTTGCCAGAAAGCTGCAGGGAAAATCGCTCAGTTCTTGTACATTCAACCTAAGCTCGTGACGATTTACCGATATGACGATAGAACGCAGATGCTGCATCTGATGGCCCCGTCCCTGAATGATTTTCCCGAGATCCCCACCGAGATTGCCCATATCAAGGTCCACGAAGGAGAGAACGCCGTTGTCGTCCAGTGTGCACGGAGTCAGAGAGGCTTGATGACGGAAAAGGTATTCCGCGCTTCACTCTCGAACCTCCTCGCAGGCGAAATTGTCGGCGCGAGATTGAAAACGCTGGTCGCCCTGCCCCTCGTAGTCCAGGGGGACCTACAAGGGGTCATGGAGGTGCTTTCGAAAAAGGAGGAGAAGTACGTCGCAGACGATCTCTCGATGCTCACGGTGATCGCGAATGAACTTTCCGCGGGGATGAGCCGAAGGAGACTCGTGGATGCGCTTGCACTGAAGAACATCGAGCTTGAGACTGAACAGAAGAAAACGGAAGAAGCGAACGAGACACTCAAGAAATTCCTTGCTACCTTCAGTCATGAGCTTCGTGCGCCGTTGAACTCCATTGTCGGATTCTCCGAGCTTGTTGTAGAAAGCATGCCGAGTTTACCTGAAGAGTCGGTTCAGGAATTCATGAAGAACATCAACGAGAGCGGCAAGCATCTGAAGGACCTTGTGAATGACATCCTCGACCTCTCGAAAATCGAAGCCGGAAAACTTGACCTTCACATCGATACCTATCCGGTAGCAGACTTCGTCCAGACATTACAGCGGGTCCTCCAGGTCGCCATCCAGCAAAAGAACATTGACCTCCAATTCGATATCTCGGACGAGGTAGATCAGCTGGTTGTGGATCAGACTCGGTTCAAGCAAATCCTTGTAAATCTTGTCCAGAATGCCATCAAGTACAGCGATCCGGGTGGGAAGGTTACGGTTTCTGTTCGCCGAGTGGAGAACGATATCGAAGTAGGAGTGAAGGATGAAGGTCCGGGGATCAGGCCGGAGGAAATCTCGAGTCTCTTTCGCCCGTTCCAGCAAACGAGAAGCGGGAAGGCGCAGAAGGAGGGGACGGGGCTTGGCCTTGCCATCACGAAGCGGCTTGTGGAGTTGCACGGAGGGAGAATTTGGGTTGAGAGTACCCCCGGGAGAGGGAGTCTTTTTATTTTCCGTATCCCGTTGATGGTCGGTGGTGAAGTGCGTGAAGTTCCAGCGACGGTGCCGGAAGACGTTCCTTCAAATGTCGGGCAGGCGAGGGAGGCTCCGCTGGTTCTGGTAGTAGAAGACAACGCACAAGCTGCACAGCTCATACAGCACTACCTTCAGGAGGCTGGCTATCGGACTGCTTTGGCAAAGGATGGCGTCGAGGCGGTCGAGCTGGCCAAGGAATTAAGGCCCGCCATTCTCACGCTGGATGTTCTCCTCCCAATCAAAGACGGCTGGCATGTAATGAAAGAACTGCGTAGTCACCCGATCTGCAAGGACATCCCTGTTGTCATCATCTCCATTGTGGACGAGAAGAAGCTTGGGTTCACACTGGGGGCTGTAGATTATTTCGTGAAGCCAGTCAATCGCGAAGAACTTCTCTTGGCCTTGAGTCGGATCAATGTGACACGAGCCTCGACAGAGGAAACGCCGACGGTCCTCGTGGTCGATGATGATAAGGCCGCAGCCGACCTAATTCAGGCTATTCTCGAGCCGGAAGGATATCGTGTCATCAAGGCTTTCGATGGCAGGGAAGGACTCCGTCGCGCGATTTCCGAGCGGCCGAGCTTGATTCTGCTCGACCTCATTATGCCTGAGATGTCCGGATTCAACGTCGCGTACCAACTGCGCCAGCAGCCGGAGACGAGCGGCATTCCAATTATTGTCCTCACCTCAATGGACCTCGACGAAGAGACCCGGGAGAAGATGGAGGGCTATGTCCTTTCGATGCTCAGCAAGCACACCTTCACGAAGGGAGATCTTCTCAGAGAGATTGGATCGCTGGGGAGACTGAGTTAGTTCGGCGCCTCGCTGGTCTCCGCGACGAGAAGTTGCTCGGCAGCCGGTCTCCGCACGTGTACCGAAAGTGTCTCACCTCTCTCACTGATACCGCGTTTTCTCCAGTGCTTTTCCTCGCCAGTTTTTCTCTCTCGTTGAAAGAGGGAATTTTTCATTTGTCCCACTGTTCTTCCTTTTGTATATTAGAACGCCATGCATCAAGTGCTTCAAGAACATCTTGGCCGGTACATCTCTCTCACCAACGAGGAGTTCGCTCGCTGCACCACCTTCTTTATCCCCAAAAAGCTCCGGAAGCGTGGCTTCCTCATACAGGACGGCGATGTGTGCAAGTACGCCGCCTTCGTTCACAAAGGATGCTTGCGTTCCTTTACGGTTGATGAGAAAGGAGACGAGCACGTGCTGCAGTTCGCAATCGAGGGATGGTGGATTTCCGATATGTACAGCTTCCTCACCGGTGAGCCGGCGAATTACTTCATCGAAGCGTTGGAAGACTCAGAACTCCTTTTGCTCGACCGCGAGTCGTACGAGCGACTTTCAGAAGAAATTCCCAAGTTCGAACGCTTCTTCCGGCTTCTTCTGCAGAACAACTTGATCGCCACACAGCGGCGCATTCTTGCCGAGCACAGCAAAACCGCCGACGAACGGTACATGGATTTCCTGCGCGAGCATCCTGAGATCGTCGAGCGCGTTCCCTTACGCCACATCGCCTCCTACCTCGGCATCACGCCCGAAGCATTGAGCCGAATACGCAAGCAGTTGGCAAACAAGGAGAGCGGATGAAAGGGTGATGCAAGAAGATCGCGAAGGAAATCAAACAACTGGCGGAACCCAGAACAACGGGCGTGCAGCAGGAAAAATTGATTTTCTTCCATATTGTTCTCCACGAGCTGAATCTCGTGGCAATTGAATTTGCCGAGTTTAAGTCAAAGTCGGGCGGTATCTTGCCACGACCTTTAGGTCGCGGAAAAAAGAAAAGGCAAAATGATCGGGCTTGTGCCTTTCCCCTCATGTTCGCTGGCGCAGCACTCGTTCGAAGCCTGACGTCGTCCGTCTTCCGGATGAACGGCTCATGAACTGAAAGAGACACATTCTTGCGGCTTCAGGTGCATTACACTTCAACGGACTTCTCCTCGTAATCCGGGCAATCAATGCGCAGCTCGGCATCGCCGAATGCTTTGTCAATGTACGCGCAATGGTGCGGCGCGGTTGCACTCCTGTGGGCGTTCGGTCGAAAGTACGTGCAGAAGACACACATCCCCTTCGTCGAAATCATTCCCTCCTGCTGGAATGCGGCAATGAGCCGGATGAGAGATTTGAGGAGAACGGTTTTCTCTTCATCGCTGAACCCGGCAATCTGCTCCTGCACAACGTTCAACCATTTGCCTATGGTGCGAGCGGTGCGTTTCCCTTCGGGCGTCAGCGTGACGAAGACGGTGCGCCTGTCTTGCTCGCTGCGCGAGCGGACGATAAGCTCTTTGCTCTCCAACGCCGTCAACGCGTCGCTGACTGTTGCCGGGGTGAGCTGAAACCGCGATGCAATGTTGCCGATCGTCCATTGCCTATCGCGTTCGTACGCAAGCGCGGTCAGGAACTGAATTTGAATGGGACTGAGTCCCGAACGCTTACTTTCGTTCCAGATCAGCGTCTTGAACAGTTGCGCGATGCGCTCCAAGCCGACGGCGATCTTGCGGTCGATGTTGTCTTGATCTGCGGGATCAAAAGTTGAAGTCGACATAAAGCTCCAGAGTTGATAGGGTGTGCAAGATACGAAAATCCTGCACGTTGAAAAGCTCTGTAGGTCGGGATGTCATCCCGACCTACATGCGCTCGTTACTGTTGGTACTTCGAGAAAACAAAGTCGCTTTCCTTCTGCGATGCGTGGCAGTTGAAGCATTCGGTTTTGGCGTCCTTCACGTTGCC
>JBBIJH010000220.1:0-4033 GCA_037446075.1 Ignavibacteriales bacterium | reverse complement strand
CACACGGGAATCTTTGCCGTGATGGACGGCACCATCTGTGGCTACGGGCCCGGACCGCGAACGATGATACCCGTTGAGAAGGACTATCTCCTGGCGAGTGCAGATCAGGTCGCCATCGATGCAGTGGCGGCAAAAATGATGGGGTTTGATCCTATGAACATCAAATACATTCGGATGGCGCACGAGGATGGATTGGGAACTGGAGATCCTCGCGACATCGCCGTCGTCGGTGAGGATATCTCGAATGTGAACTTTGGCTTTTTCGTCGGCGATAACCTTGCCAGTGTCGTGGGGGACGTGCTCTGGTTTAGCCCGATGAGGATCTTTCAAAAGCTCTTTTTCCGAACGCCGCTCGTTTATGCCTTTGTGTTCGGTTCCTTCTTCTATCACGATTTCTTCTGGTGGCCCGTGAAGGGAAAGAGAATTCAGGACAAGATCAGAACAGACACGAAGTGGGGTAGGCTGTTTCACGCTTACGAAGGTTAGTTTCTCGGGCCAACGGTCCAGTTCCTTTTCCACCATTGTTTGAATCCTACCCTTTCACTCCTTATCTTCCTGAAAGGTAGACGAACAACCTATGAGACGTTACGCCGAGTTTCTTCTTTTCCTCACCACCTTCATCTGGGCCAGTACGTTCGTCGCGACCAAGATTGCCTTGGTCGATGTGTCGCCTCTGTTTTTCATTCTCCTCCGCTTTGCAATCGCTTCAGCCATTTCGTTTTCAATCTGGCACCGAGAGATTGTCCGACTGGATTTGCCGACGTTTAAGAAGGGCACGATTCTCTCGCTCTTGCTGGGATCGGGCTTCATACTTCAGGTCTACGGCTTGGAATACACGACGGCATCGAAGTCAGCGTTCGTCACGGGGATGCTCGTCGTCTTCACACCGATTGCACAGGTCCTGATCGAACGTAGAGCTCCGAAGGCCGGGAATCTTGTCGGCGTCGCCCTCGTTACCTTTGGGCTCTGGCTGTTGACCTCGCCGAAGGGTTCGAGCTTCAACGTCGGGGACGCGCTAACGCTGGGCGCAGCTGTGAGTTATGCCCTGTACATCGTATACCTCGATGTTTTCACAAGGCAGCACAGCGTTGTCCAGCTTTTTTTCCTCCAGCTATTCCTCATCTTGGTGCTCACCATCCCTGCCACATTTCTCTTCGAGAGCGTCGTTTTCCAGCCGACGACGACTGCGGTGGTGGTCATCCTCTACCTCGTTGTCTTTGCGACCGTCATCTCGGCCTTTATCCAGACGAAGTATCAAAAGGAGAGCTCACCGACTCGTGCTGCAGTGATCTTTTCTCTGGAGCCTGTTATCGCGGCGGTCATGGCCTATTTAATTCTGCAAGAGCGGATGCCCTTCACGGCAGTCGTCGGAGGGGGAATCATTGTGGCAGGAATTCTGGTCTCCCAGCTTTCCGAATCTCTTAAGAAGATCTGGGTCTGGATCGGCCTTCAAGCGGAAGAAGTGGACTGAGCGCAGTAAGATCCGTAGTTGGTTTGGGATATGGGAAGTTGGATATTGGAGCAGGAAATGGATTCGAGATTGCAGTTCCGTTCAGGATGTCTCCGAATTAGATTTCCGCGTTTGGCGATTTCGGATTTCAGGGTGGAGTCTCAGTAAGCAACAATGGAATTGCTCGAAGGATTGAATCCCTCTCAACAAGAGGTCGTCATCACGACGGAAGGCCCTGTTCTGGTCATTGCGGGAGCGGGGACGGGAAAGACCGGCGTCCTCACTCGACGGATCGCCTACATCGTTCAAGCAGGGAGAGCCGATCCGGAGAATATCCTGGCCCTCACGTTCACGGAGAAAGCTGCGCAAGAAATGAAGTCGCGGGTCCAGCAGCTCCTCGGTCGTTCCGTGAACTCGATGCTAATCTCGACGTTTCACTCGTTGTGCCGGAAGATTCTTTTGGACGATGGTGCGAGGCTCGGCCTGCCTCTGGATTTCCATCAACTGGACGATGTCGATCAGTGGATCGTGCTTCGTCGTTTACTCCCCAATCTTCCCCTTGATTATTTTCTCGAACTCTCCGATCCCCCACGTGTCATCAACGATTTCCGAGTTTTCATCAATCGAGCGAAAGATGAGCTGGTCTCTCCAGCCGAGTATCTTGAGTACGCGGCGATGAAGCGCGAAGAGTTCGAGAGGACGTACGAGCTTCGGTGGGAGTTCGTCTCTCCGTTCCTGAAAGAAGAAAGATATCAGACAACGCGTCCTCGATTTGCGGAGGACTGGACTCAAGATGGATGGTTGGAATTCAAACGAGCGGGGCTGGAGCTGAAGAAGCTGCTGGAGATTGGCATCATCTACCAGCAGTACGAGGAAGAGTTGAGACGTACGGGGAAGGTGGATTTCGGCGGCCTCATCGTGCTCAGCTACAAACTACTCAAGGAGGATGACCCGACACGAAAAAAATATCAGGAGAAATTCCGATACATCCTCGTCGATGAGTTCCAGGACACAAACATAGCCCAATTAGAGCTGCTCAGGGTACTTGCTGCTGAGCATCAAAACCTGTGCGTGGTCGGCGACGATGATCAGGCGATCTACCGATTCCGCGGTGCCTCCTTTGCCAGCTTCGTGGATTTCAAGAATGCGTACCCGCATGCAAAAGTCATCAAGTTGACACAGAACTACCGATCAACGAAAGCCATCCTGACTGCGGCCAGTGCCTTGATCGCAAAGAATGCGGGTGCGAGGTACGAGTCTGAAAAAGGCCTCTGGACTCAACGCGAGCCCGGGCAGAGAGTCCGGATTCTCATTTCACCCGAATTTTCAGACGAAGCGCGTGAGATCTGCGACGTCATCCAATCAGAAGTGAAATCAGCGCGCGAGTCGGAGCGAGATTACGGTCGCTTCGCGATCCTCTACCGCGCGCACATGCACCGTGAGCGAATCGTCCGAGAACTTGAACGCAGGAAGATCCCGCATGTTGTCGTGTCTCCCGAGGGAATTCTTTTTACGGATGAGGTGCAGGACCTCGTGTCCTATCTTCAGGTGATCCGGAACATCAAAGCAGGACGGATGAACGAGACCCTTCCGTTGCTCCGTGTCCTCTCCGATCCACAATGGAACCTTTCCCAGGCAGAGTTGACATCGATTTTTTCATTGCTTAGCGAAGAAAGAAATCTCTATGACGTCATCCGAACTCCAGAACTTCTTCGGAAGTCCTCTGGAGGATCTGGGATTTCCACCAAGACTGCGGAACGGATCGCGACTCTGGTGAGTCTCCTCGATGAACTCGTCGCTTTGACAGAGACGAAATCCGTTCTGGAGATTGCCCAGGAAGTTGTCGCACGCTCACGGTATAACCTGGCAGAGTTAGAGAGGGCTGGTACAGCGGAGAGCCAGCAATCGATCCTTCTTGTCTCGGAGTTCTTGAGATTCGTCGAGGAGAAATCTCGCTTGGAGGAAAACAAGACGTTCATGACCTTCATGGAGTACCTTGACTATTATCTTGAGGGAGGGGGAACGATCGAACCGCAGAACATTCTGATGATTGAAGAAGCAACTGCGGTTCGGTGCATGACGGTGCATGCTGCGAAAGGGTTGGAGTTCGATACAGTCTTTGTGCTTGGTTTGACGAACAACCGCTTCCCAACGCGGAAACGGACGGAGGCAGTCAGCTTCCCACGAGAGCTGATCAAGGGCGTCGTTCCGGAGGGCGATCTTCACCTCCAGGAGGAGAGACGGCTCTTTTATGTGGCAATGACGAGAGCAAAGGACCAGCTCTATCTTTCGGCGATCGACAAAAAAAGGAACCCGAAGTCGCGGTTCATCGATGAAGTGGGGGACGAGAGCTCTTGGTACATCGAGCACCAAGCAGTCGAGCACGCCCCGATTTCCGAGGAGGCGGAGCCCGAGGCCGAAGAACCGCTGCCAGCGGCGGGGCGGCAGTTCAGTCTTTTTCCTTTCCCTGAGCGACTCAGGCTTAGTTTCTCCCAGATCGACACCTACCAGAGGTGCGGCCTGAAATATAAATTCAGGTACGTGTACAGAATTCCCACTGCACCGAAAGCGTACTACACATAC
>JBBIJH010000219.1:0-4089 GCA_037446075.1 Ignavibacteriales bacterium | reverse complement strand
ATCTCATTCACGCGGATATCGCCCCCGTCGCGGTACGCACAACCCAGCACACCCTCAAAGGATTTGCCCTGTTCCAACCTCGCCAGGATCTCGAGGAAGGTCAGTTCCCCTTGACCGATGACCGAGACATCCGCATGCCCGTCGATGATGCATTGTTCAGGAAATATCGAGGGGTGCCATCCTCCCCAGATGACGGGCACGTCGGGGAACTCCTCCCTCACAAACTTCGAGACTACGATGCTGTCCTTGATCGGAGTACCGCTGATTACCGAAACGCCAAAACATGTGGCACCGCTCAGGCATTCCCGGAGCACGGCGATAGGGTCTCTCGTAACGCGCCCATCAACAATGACCACATTGTACTTGCTCCGGTCAACAACGGAAGCGATCGCGAGGAGGGGGAGAGGGAGCGTATAATAAGGGGCTTTTGGGTTGTACAGAACGATCGTTGGTTTCATGACTATAACTCAGGAAGGATACTGAGGAGCGCCTTCAATTTCCGGCTGTCGATACCTCATGACCTTGCTCAGCATAAACCTCACCTCAAAGGGGGCGGCATAAAGCTGTGCCCTGTAGCGCCAACTGCTGATCCATCTCAATATCTTCCTCTTGGTCTCTGTGATTTTCAGGTCTGTCAAAGTTGGGTAATTTGCGTTCAGTATGCGCTCGAAGTTTCTAATCTTTCGGATCTGGCGTGCTTTCAGCCAAGGGGTCATCGGGTTCTTTCGCAAGTCAAAGACCTGCCAGGCCGGACTCACCCATTCATCCAATGTTCCCGGGAAGCGAAACCCGTATTTCTTAGCCAACTCGAAGAGCTGGGCACCGGGAAGCAAGACTGGCGCATACGTATAGAATACGATTTCGCTCGCGGGGTTTATCTCTTTGATTTTTCGGATGAAGCTGATCTCGGCTTCGATACTTTTGTCGATGTCTTCACCGGGGCTACCAAAAACGAACGAGAACTCCGGGACGATGCCGAACTCTTTGATGCGACGGGCGAACTCCAAGATTCTTTCGGGCGTCTGAGTGCCGCCTTTGTTCATCATGGCAAGCGTTTCCTGGGAACCGGATTCTGCTCCCGTGAAGATCATCCTGCATCCTGAATCGCGCATCAAACTGAGTGTTTTGTCTGAGTAGTTTAGAAGCGTGTCACTGCGCCCTTCGCCCCACCACTGGATTCCCCGAGTCCGGATTCGTTGCGCGAACTCGGCGACTCTTTTCTCTGAAGTGAAAAAGTTGTCGTCGAAGAACTCCACTGAGTCTACGCCGTACCTTTTCTGAAGAGATAAGACCTCATTAGCCAGCCTCTCGGCACTCATCCCGAGCCATCTTCCACTATAGATCGCAACGACGCTGCAGAAGCCACAATAGAAGGGGCAGCCGATGCTTGAATGCATCCCCGTCGTCCGATTTCCCAGATACGTCCGCTGGAGATAGCGAGGGAAATCGATTCTGTGATAGGGGAGAGCAGGCAAAGAATCAGGATGAATCAGCTCGCGGGATCGGTTATGCTTGATGCTTCCGTTGGCACGATAGGAGAGACCCCGAATTTTCTCGAGTGAACCGCCATTGTCAAGACAATCAATGAGTTCCACAAGGGTCTGCTCGCCTTGGCCGCGAACCACAAAGTCGACGAAGCCTGATCTTAGAACCGTCTCGGTGTGAATGCTCGGAAAAGTCCCGCCCCAGATAATCTTCACTTCGGGAAATGTTTTCCTGATCGTTTTCGAGATCGAGACCGCCCTCACGAGCTGGGGACCTGGCATCGCTGTTATGCCAAGGTACTTTCTCGTGTTCGTTTTGATCTCTTCTACCAATCTCGCGAGAATATTCTGTTCATAGTTCTCGTCGATGATCGAGTAGCTATACCTGCCTTCGAGCATTGCCCCAAGTGCCAGCAATGAAAGAGGCGCTCGATGGTTCCAACGTGCGCTACGTGGATTCAGAAGAATAACGCTCATGTCCGTATCAAGATAAGTTTTGTCACTTCAGGTGGACAGTTGATTCTGAAAGGGACACCAATGGTACCCACACCTCGGCTTACATACATTTGTGATCGTCCCATCTCATAAAGTCCGGCAACGTATGGCGACACGAACGTCGCTGGCGCGAGAGCAAAATCCCCCACTTTCACGAACACCACTTGGCCTCCATGCGTATGGCCGGATAACACCAAATCGATAGCGCTCTCCGCGGCGCGAGGAAAAAAGTAAGGCTTATGGCACAACAGAATCTTGAAGTCGTCTCCTTGAACTCCACTCATTGCTGCAGGAAAATTGTCGCCGTGCCTCAAATCGTCGATTCCAATCAGAGAGAAATTGGTATCATTGAAGCGGACCCGGAGGTTTTCGTTCCGCAAAATCCGTACACCAGCGTCTTCCAACTCCTTGGTTAGATCGTCCGGGCGACCTGTATAGAACTCGTGATTTCCCAGACAGCCATAGACCCCCAAGGGGGCGCGTAGGTCCCTGAGAGATTCCTTGACAGGGTAGATCTCGCTTGGGTCGATGGTGACAAAGTCTCCCGGAAGGAAAACAATGTCGGGCCTCCATGCATTGACGACCCTGACATACTCATCGATCTCATCTTTCGACAGGTACGGCCCTGAGTGAATATCGGAGATCAGCCCGATCGTCAGCCCATTGAGCGCACGCGGGAGATTCGGGAACAACAGCGTCTTTTCCAAGCGCTCGTATTTACTTCGAAGGAAAACACCGTGCGCTGAGCTTCCCACGACATAAGCAGTAGATCCCCAGAAGGCCGTCCGAACAAAAGCTCTTCGTGACTGATCAAATTTCTGGAATTTTGAACTGCTTCCTATCCTCTTCAGCTTTTCCTTTCTGGAGGGGATAACTCTTAGCATCTTCAAGACGGCAGCAAAGGGCAACCCGACTATTTTCCCGACAAGAATCAAGAGCACAATGATCAAGCTCGAAAACTGCCACACATAGAATGGGGAAAGAAACATCCAAACGATGAGCACGCTCATGAAGCTATTCGACGGGCGGAAGAAAGTCAGATAAAAAACTGGCAGGTTGAACAACACAAAAGGCGTTGACGCGAGAATGCGAAGCAATTTTCCTTTCTCTTTTGTGCGCACGTAGGATAGTATTCTGATGAGGAGATACGCCTGACACACCAGGAGTATCACAACGAAAATCATTCTTGTCAGTGGGAAGCTAGTCGGTCGCATGGTTCTTTTCTCGAGGGAGTTTCTGATTCATGAGACGATGATAAAGGTCGAGAAACATCTCCGTGCAACTCTCGAGCGAGAATCGCGCTACTGCAATCTCCCGGGATCGACTGCGAATCTCTTCGCGAGCTCCATTTGACCGGAGGATACTGAGGATGGCATCTGCCAGCCCAGTGATTCCTCCCGCAGTCGCGATTCTGCACACTTCTACAGGAAGGTCGGGAAGGATGCCTACAGGATACCCAGCAATAGGGGTTCCGCAAGCCAAGGCTTCTAGCGCGACCATCCCCTCGCCTTCGTGCAAAGAGGGAAGAACTAGTACATCCGCACTGGAATAATACTGACTCAAGAGGTCGTGCTCGACGTGACCGACAAAAGAGATTTTGTCCGTCAGACCCAACTCGCTTGCGAGCTTCGCAAGGCTCCCTCTCAACGGTCCATCTCCGACGATGGTCAGATACAGCATCGGCTCCAGTCGAATGAGTTTCGCCATTGCATAAATAAGACCCGCATGGTTTTTCACCTCTGTGAGGGAGCCCACGCTGAGGATCTTCTTGGCAGAGTGATCGACGTGATTGCCGAGAGGCCGAAACAACTCCAAATCCACTCCATTTGAGATAAGCTCCAGTTTCTCGGTAGAGTGAAGATAGCGCTCGCACAACCTTTGCATGTAGCTCGATGCGACAGTGATTGCGTCTGCAAGTTGGAGGGAAACTCGAACGGCAACCCGGGACCATGTGACGAGCTGAAGTCCGTAACGAATCATGGGCAAGCCCACCAACTCACCCCCCCTGAGAGATACGACGACGGGCACACGGAGAAGCTTTCCGGCCACTCCTGCGAGAACTCCGGGTTCCCCTGCCCACATTGCATGAAGGACATCGAAATGCTGTCTG
>JBBIJH010000218.1:0-4219 GCA_037446075.1 Ignavibacteriales bacterium | reverse complement strand
CCCAGCCACGATGTTGCTGCTGCCGCTCTACTTAATGCTGATCAAGTTGCACCTCATTAACACCTATCTCGGTATCATTGTCATCTACACCGCGACGGCGCTCCCCTTCTGCATCTGGACAATGAAGGGATATTATGATACGATCCCGGTGAGCCTTGAGGAATCCGCACGAATCGACGGATGCAATCAGTTCTCGGCCTTCTACAAGGTGGTCCTGCCACTGGCGTCACCAGCACTTGTGATCACAGGCCTGTTCTCATTCATGACGGCTTGGGCTGAGTACATCGTGGCGGCGCAGATCCTGCAAGATAGCAAGCTCTGGACGCTTCCACTTGGCCTGAAATCATTCGAAGCCAACATGACCACCGAGTGGGCGCTCTATGGAGCTTCCTCTCTGATCGTTATGGTGCCCGTCGTAGTCCTCTTCCTTCTGTTGAGTCGGTGGCTAGTGTCTGGACTCACGTTGGGGAGCGTGAAGGGCTGAGGTCTGACATGAGACTTGACAAATGCGATATGGGATGCGGCTCCTGAAGCGAAGGCGGCTCTACTTGACCGTCAGATGGGCGTGCGCAGTTTAATCGTGATGCGCCTCACACCAGCTTTCAGCAGAATTTCGCCCGTCCTTTCAATCGTGGCAGTGCCTCTATCCACTCCTACCGACCTGACAGCTGACGCATCGAGAGGGAGCCTGATGGAGTAGCCCTTCGGAGGCCTCGCAGTCCCGTCCAGTGTGAGAGAGACTTGTTTCCGGTTTCGGCTCACACCAACGGAATACGAAAGCGTCCCGAAGAACGTCGGTGCGTTCGCGATGCCATAGCTCCGCCCCGTCGTCAGCCAAGTTCTTGGTACTCCAGCACCAAGGATGATGCGGTCATTCTCTTCGTACAGCAAGCAGGCCCGGAGAGCATTCATGTAATCCGCCGCAACCCAACAGTGGGGCATGTCACCAGCATGAAACCAGAGTGAAGTCGTATCGATTTGTTCGGCCCACGAATAGACTCCCGGGTAAGTCTGATGGTCGAGATGCCAGCGGAGTATCTCCTCCGTGATTTCTCTTCGTCCCAGAAACGTATAGCACTGAGCAAGCTCAAATCCATACGGCCAGAAGTGGCCTTGATGCAAGTACGCCCCTCCAAACGGTTTAATCCATTTTTCATAATAGTGTTGGAATGAGACCTGAATCTCTTCACCTCTAGGATCGAACAGCTGTCCAGGCCAGACGGCGGGACCAGTGCCGCGAGCCATCGATGTGCCATGCACATCCTCAGGGCCGTTTGGGATCCAGTCGATGGAGCTATCCTTCATCACAGTTCGATAGGAGCTTTGTGTCCACTTGAGAAGCTCGTTAGCTTCTGCCTGAAATTCCTCGGCCTTTCTTGTCTCCCCCAACTCTCTGGCCAAGAACGCCGCATCGTTCAATCCTTTGGCGCACCAGAAGTCATCCCAGTAATGATGCCACCTGCCTGGGCCCAGATCTTCTGCTGAGACAGAAGGAGGGAGGATTCCATAAAGTGCTGTGCCCTCAAATTCTTTCCTCTTTATCTTAGGTCGTGTTCTGTTTATTAATTCATCTGCCTTCACGACGCTGCTCCAGTACTGCTTCACTAATGGCTTGTCGCGGGTGTAGCGATAATACTGCGCGAGCGTGAAGAGGGCTTGCCCCTGCGCATCCCACTCGTGCGGGCCCAATCCTTTGTAATGTCTGTCAAAGATCGATGGGAATTCACCAGTCGCGAGCTGGGGTTTCATGAAAACTTTCATGATTGGCCTGACCAGATTAGCGAACCCCGCCTGCAACAGTGCATTGGTCATGTACGCGCCATCACGATACCAGAAGTAGTTGTAGGCGAGTGGACCTGGATGGAGCATTCCCTTATCCATACTAATGAGGATGTACGCGAGTGATGCGTAGTAGGCGTTCCCAAAGTCCTTATCAGGCAGTTGAAGCCGAGGTGCAGATTTCAACCGTTGCTCCCAGAAGAGGGTAACAGCTTCCTCCTGCTCCGCAGCTGACGCCATTCGCACGCGATCTAGGTCAGCCTTTCGCTTCATGGGCTGGAGTGGAATACGAAGCGCAGTGCTCCACTCGTTCTTGGTCGCTGAGAACTCAACCGGGAAGATCACAGCACCCATTGCGTGGCCGACTTCGTGTCGGACTTCTGTATCGCCTCCTTCCTTTGCCAGCCTAAGGACTGATGAAATGTCCCCCTCCTTCGACAGGACCGAGGTGACAAATCGTTCCGCACGACCATCGAAGATGATGGGGATAGAATCGTTCACCATCGCGAGTCGCGAGTCAGGGTCGAAGCGAATCGACTGGACAAACCCCGTGCTCGCAGTTCCAGCAAAAGGATTTACTAGGTATGGTCGGATCGCAATGACGAGCTTCAACTTTGGCCCCCTTCTCGCTTCAGCCTTCACCCTCACAATACAATAGGCAACCCCCTCGCCTTCCTCAAGTGTTTGGCGGCGATGATTCCTATCAGGGTTGCTCCGACCATTGACAAACAGCCGCGTCTCGACAGAGAATCCACCCGCCGGAAAAGAGTAAATGGAGATGGGAAGAAAGCCGTTCTTCAGCGATGATTGACAATCTGACACTGAGAGGTTCTCTGGCGAATGTAGTTCCTTTGTGTCGGATTGAAGAAGCCAGACAGAGATCGTAAAAGGCCACGCGGTCGATCCAAAGGAACCGTCGATACTGCGAAGCACTTCGTGGACTCCGTCCTCAACTCCGACCATCGTCCAGGCGAGGCCTTTTCGTCTCGACCAGCGGGGGAGAGCCCAGCCGGGATGTTTCTCAGCTGCTTCTCGGAGGAAAAGCTCCCCGGGCATAAAGGGCTTCACTTCGGATACAAGCGCGATTGGTTGTTTCCAGATTCCGCCGCCTCCACCCCAGTCATAGACTCTGACGGCCAGCAGGTTTTCGCCCGACCGCCTGATGATTGAGGAGAGGTCGGTAGAAGTGAACGTCGAATAGACCGTGATGCGCTTTTCAAGATCCCCGTGTGAGGCAATGTACTTACCGTTCAAGTAGAGATCGTAGATATCGTCCACGCCGCCAAAGACCACGAAGACGCTATCTTTGCTCCAGTCTTTTGGGAGTGTGAACCTGATGCGATACCAGCCATAGCCGTCGTGATCGTAGCCTTGATCTTCCCACAATGTGCCGATTTTGATGGTTTTCCATTTCGAGTCGTCGAGGGTTTCAGAAAACCATTGATCTCTCAGGCCTACATCAGACGAATCGAGTTTGAATTCGCACACTTCAGGCAGCTTCATGAAACGTTGAGCAGCGGCAGAAGTAAGAAGCAGTAATCCTGACAGGAGGATAGAACCGATTCGCCCAATCATATTTATCAGTAGAGGGATCATCAATGATTTAGAAACATATTCAATGTGGAATAGGATGAACGTGAAATGAAGATAGACAAGAAGTTATGGAAAATCAACAAAATCTGGCCAAAGTCGCCGCCTCAACTTGCTTGACAAATACTGAATTAGTCCTTAATATCGGAAAGATTCGTCCCAAGGGACGGAGCTACATTTACCACAAGGGAGCCAACATGCCTAGAATCGTCAGAAGCGGACTCATCCAGTGTTCACTCTCGATATCCTCAGAAGAGCCGATCGAGAAAATCAAGAAGTCGATGATTGACAAGCACGTGGGGTTCATCGAGCAGGCCGGGGAACAGGGCGTGCAAATCCTCTGCTTACAAGAACTTTTCTACGGGCCGTACTTCTGTGCAGAGCAAAAAAAGAAATGGTACGCGATGGTGGAGAAAATTCCAAACGGTCCCACGATAAAGTTAATGCAGGAATACGCCAAGAAGTATCAGATGGTGATGATTGTTCCGATCTACGAAATTGAAATCGTTGGGGTTTACTATAATGCCGCAGCGGTCATCGACGCGGACGGAGAATACCTGGGGAAGTACCGAAAGCATCATATACCGCAAGTCGATCCCGGGTTCTGGGAGAAGTTCTATTTCAAGCCCGGCAATCTTGGGTATCCAGTTTTCAAGACGCGCTATGCAGACGTCGGAGTGTATATCTGCTATGACAGACATTTTCCTGAAGGTGCTCGGGTACTGGGATTGCATGGCGCCGAAATTGTGTTCAATCCATCGGCAACAGTTGCGGGCCTGTCGGAGTACCTGTGGGAGTTGGAACAACCTGCGCATGCCGTTGCTAACGGGTACTTCGTAGGTGCGATTAA
>JBBIJH010000217.1:0-4286 GCA_037446075.1 Ignavibacteriales bacterium | reverse complement strand
CGCGTCATTCCAAGAGTTAGCCAAGGAAGCGGCGTTCGACGCACTCGAGAAAGAGGAACAATGAAGAAAGCTGGTCGGTAAAGTGACATTGCTCTGAAGCAGGGCTTTACGAGGGAGATACCAGGGTTTGATGAAGTGTCTCCCTCTTTTGTTTTTCAGAACCTTGGCCCTCCTGAAGATTCGCGTTAGGGTCGACCAATTGCCCTTATCCCACTCTAGCTGGTTCTCATAGTTGCCACTTGCAAATCAATTTACTATATTCAGTCTCGATTTCCTTCTATGCCTCGGCCTGCCTCTCCGATTTATCACGTTCTTCATGTTAGCAACGTCGTGGTGTATGAAAGGAGCTTAGGTTCGGTATGAAGAAAAAAACTGGCATATTCTCTCTGCTGCTGTTGTTGTCGCTTTTCTTCACTCCCCCGGCAGACTCTCAGCTATTTTCTCTTGACACTAAGGATCTACGCCTAGTTTATTATGACCCGGGGCATAAATACGTCGTAGAGCATCTTGCTCGCTGCTTCGAGAACGCCCTTCGTTTCCACCGCAGCCTCTTTGGTTACACTCCAACCGAACGTGTGACGGTGCTCTTGCAAGATTTTGGGGACTACGGAAATGGAGGTGCGAGCGCCGTTCCGAGAAATATCATTAGCGTCGGGATCTCACCCTTCCACTACGCCTACGAAACAAGTCCGGCCAATGAGCGGATGAACGCTCTGATGAACCACGAGCTTGTTCACATCGTAGCCCTCGATCAATCCACACCTTCGGACAGGTTTTTTCAATCCGTCTTTCTTGGAAAAGTCATGCCGACGAAGGAGGATCCTGTTTCGATGTTCTACAGTTACTTCACCACTCCACGTCGATACTCGCCTCGATGGTTCCATGAGGGAATCGCGGCCTTCTTAGAGACGTGGATGGACGGCGGCCTTGGAAGAGCGCTCGGCAGCTATGATGAGATGGTGTTTCGGACGATGGTGCGAGATGGAGCGTATATCTATGACGCAGTCGGACTGGAATCGGAAGGTACAACGATTGACTTCATGGTAAAGGCGAATTCATATCTATACGGAACTCGGTTCATCAGCTATATTGCGTACAAATTTGGGCCGGAGAAGTTGTTGCAATGGGTCTCCAGGAAAGCTGCTAGCAAGCGTAGCTACGCCGCCCAATTCAAGGCTGTTTTCGGAAGGTCGCTCGATGAAGAATGGGGCCGCTGGATTGAATGGGAAAGGAACTGGCAACGTGCAAATCTCGATTCCATTCGCCTCTATCCGGTTACGGAGGACCGGCCTCTTTCCAGAAGAGCGCTCGGTTCCGTCTCCCGTGCCTTTTACGATCGGAGGCGAAATGATATTTATGCGGCCGTGAATTATCCGGGACAGGTGGCACACATCGCGGCGATCAATGTGCGCGATGGTTCAGTTAGAAAAATCTGCGACGTAAAGGGAGCAGCCCTCTATTACGTTTGTTCACTGGCCTTTGATCCCGGTAGCGGGACGCTCTTTTTCTCAACTGACAATAACAAGTGGCGGGATTTGAACTCAGTAAATGTGGAGACAGGTGAGACAAAGCTGCTGATCAAGGATGTCCGAACGGGCGACCTAGCCTTCAACCCAGTAGATAAATCAATTTGGGGGGTCCGGCATTTCAACGGGATTTCCACTCTCGTGAGGATACCTCCTCCCCACCGTGAATGGAACCAAGTTTACTCGCTCCCTTATGGAAAAGATATTTTTGACATCGACATCTCCCCTGACGGTTCGAAACTGACCGGAGCCTTGGCGGAAGTTAACGGTAATCAGAAGCTCGTCCTCGTTGAGATCTCAAAGCTGACAAGAACGGATGCCCCCTTTCAAGCACTTTACGATTTCGAGAACAGTTCGCCTGCGACGTTTGCTTTCTCACCAGATGGCAGATATCTCATCGGAAGTACTTACTTCACTGGTGTTTCCAACGTCGTTCGATACGACTTTCAGCAAAAAGAGATGGAGTGGCTTACAAACTGCGAGACAGGTTACTTCCGCCCCATCTTCGCCGGCGACGACTCAATCATTGCATTCCGCTACACAGGAAAAGGTTTCATCCCAGTGATGATGGCCGGGAAGAGGCTGGAGGATGTGAGCGCCATAAACTTCCTTGGTCAGCAGATTGCGGAAAGATACCCTGTGGTAACCCGGTGGAAACTCGACCCACCCACTCCGGAAAAAATCAGGATCGATTCTCTCACCATCTACAGCGGCAGTTACAGTCCAGGAAAAAACCTAGAGTTGATGTCAGCCTACCCCATAGTGGAAGGTTATAAAGACTTCCTCGCGTACGGCCTGCGTCTCAACTTTTCTGACCCGCTGCTGCTTCACGGCCTCGACCTGACCGCTTCTTACACACCGAACAAACAAGTCCCCTCACACGAGAGATGGCATGGATCCCTCAGCTACAAGTTCTGGCGATGGAAAGTCTTCGGCACGTATAACTGGGCTGACTTCTATGATCTCTTCGGTCCAACAAAGAAGAGCCGAAAAGGTTATTCCTTTGGGATGCAGTACAAAGATTTCTTCGTTTTTGATGAGCCGAAGACTTTCGACTACGGAATCACGGCTGCTTACTACGGGAACCTGGAGCGTTTGCCTGACTTCCAAAACGTTGGTGTCTCTTTTGACAAGTTTGCAAGTGCGAACCTTAGGTTTGACTATCAGTTCTTCATGAGGTCTCTGGGCGCGGTCGACGACGAGAAAGGAATTCGCTGGCAAGGGATTGCTCACGGGTACTACGTGAACCGGAGAGCGTATCCACGCGCGCTGACGAGCCTCGACTACGGCATACTACTGCCCCTTGACCACTCTTGCATCTGGTTTCGCACTTCAGCTGGTTACTCCTTTAGCAAAGGGAAGAATTCCTTCGCCAATTTCTACTTCGGAGGCTTTGGAAACAATTGGGTAGATTATCAGGAAGCGAGAAGATATCGCGAGTACTACAGCTTTCCGGGCGTCGAGTTGAACGAGATTGGCGGGAACAATTATGGAAAGCTGCTGGTGGAATGGACCCTCCCCCCTATAAGATTCCGTCGCGTCGGATTCTTGAGCATGTATTCGAATTGGTCCCAGTTAATGCTCTTCTCTTCTGCCATCGCCACAAACATCGAGAAGGGGCAGGATCGGCGAGTGGTCTTCAACGCTGGCGCACAACTCGATTTCAAACTGGTGATCTTCTCGATCCTCGAATCCACCTTTTCACTCGGATATGCGAAGGCGTATGAGAAGAATCCACCCGCGGGAAAAAACCGGTGGACCGATGAGTTCATGATTTCATTGAAGCTCCTCAAGTAGGAAAGTCATCGCCTTCTCACCCAATGCTTGAAACCACCGTCAGTCTGCTTCCCGTCTTCTTTTTTCTTGCTGGTCTGATCTTCCTCGACAGTTACAAGCTCGTAAAGCCAGGGTCGGTGGTCACAGCCATTATCCTCGGGTGTGCAAGTGCGTTACTCTTGGTCTGGCTCGCTCGCTTCGAGATCCTTCCGGCAGATCGACCATTCTATCCGAGATATGTCGCACCCGTCATTGAGGAAGTCCTAAAAGGAGTGTTTCTCGGTTCCTTCATCAGAACGAAGAGAATCGGATTCATGGTAGACGCAGCTATTTATGGCTTTGGGATTGGTGCCGGTTTCTCCTTCATTGAAAATATTCAGTATCTGCTACTGCTCAAAGAACCGAATCTTTTTCTCTGGATCATCCGGGGTCTTGGAACTGCAATCATGCATGGTGGAACGACGGCCTTGTTCGGAGTCGTTTCAAAGAGTTTATCTGATCGGTTCTCTACTGAGAAGGGCTTGGTATTCCTCCCGGGGTTGGCAATAGCGATTCTTATTCATTCTTTCTATAACCATTTCTTCTTCTCCCCTCAACTTTCGACTCTGATTATTCTCGTTGCTCTTCCCTCTGTATTCCTCCTTGTGTTCAGCCAGAGTGAAAAGTCAACGCGCCACTGGCTGGGGATCGGGTTCGATACAGACATGGAGTTGTTACAGATGATCACGACCGGTGAAATCTCTGAAACAAAGGTGGGCAAATATCTGAAATCGCTCAAGGAAAGATTTGCTGGTGAGGTTGTCGCGGATATGCTTTGCCTTCTGCGACTTCATTTAGAGTTATCTCTGAGGGCAAAGGGGATTCTATTGATGCGTCAAGCTGGATTCAAGCCTCCAATCGGTCCAGAGGTCAAAGAGAAATTCGCGGAGTTAAGGTATTTAGAAAAAAGTATCGGGTAAACCGGGCTGATCGCAATACACCCTT
>JBBIJH010000216.1:0-4305 GCA_037446075.1 Ignavibacteriales bacterium | reverse complement strand
TTCCCAGGGTATACCCCATGACGGCGCTCCTCACACCCATCGTTCTCCCTGCAACCCAAATTGCAGCGATAATGACCGAGTAGAGGAAAACCCGCTGCAGAGCGGGCAGTGCAAATCTTCGGTAAGCGTTCAAGATATTGGAAAGATAAAGAGATGCGATAGCGAGGAAAATGCCAATGGAGGAGATTCTCAGTAGACTTGAACTGAGCCTACGGGTCTCGACAGGAAATCCCCTTGCCACGACGTCAATGATTGCCGGAGAGAAAAGAGAGGTAGCGAGGGTGAGCGCAAGCCCAAATACCAACACGGCGCTGAAGGTGGCACTGAACGTTTCACTCGCTCTCTCAGCCCCGCCGTATTCGTAGAAGACAGGGATTGTGACCGCATTGATAATGGTTGTTAGCTCGAGTGTAAAAAGGATCGGGAGAACCATTGCCATCTTATATGCGTCCGTCATCCAGCTTGTGCCGAAGTACGCTGCGATTACAACCTCGTGGCCCAAATTCAGAAGCTGCCCTGCTCCTGTCAGCAGGCTCACCACGCCGATTGCTTTTAGGATGTTTGATCTATTGGTCAAATGGAATAGGTGAGAAAGGGACTTCGAGGGTGCCTGCTCCTTCTTGCAGAAAGAAACGAAAACACTTGACGCCGAGTATTCTTACCACCGTGTACGGGACTTCTTGAAATTCAGGACGGTCTGCAGGTCTTTGTCCCCGCGCCCGGAAAGATTAACTACGAGAACCGACTTCCGATTCATCTTCGGAGCGATCTTCATTGCATAAGCAATCGCGTGGGCAGGCTCAAGCGCTGGGATGATTCCTTCTAACCGTGAGAGTTTCTTAAACGCGTCCACTGCCTCGTGATCAGTAACGGTGACATACCTCACTCGTCCAATCTTTTTCAAGTACGAATGCTCCGGACCGACACCCGGGTAATCCAAGCCGGCAGAAACAGAATGGGCCATCCTGATTTGACCATCGCGATCCTGCAAAACGTACTGCATTGCTCCGTGCAGAACGCCCGGTTCCCCCGCTGCCAGCGGGGCCGCGTGCTTTCCGGATGCTAGACCCAGGCCTCCCGCTTCGACTCCGATCAGTTTGACATCCTGGTTTCTGAGAAAAGGATAGAAAATGCCAAGTGAGTTGCTGCCGCCCCCCACACACGCGATGACTGCCTGCGGCAAACGACTCTCTGCCTCGAGAAGTTGCTCTTTTGTCTCTTCTCCAATCACTCTTTGGAAATCTCTGACAATCATCGGATACGGATGCATGCCAACTACGGAACCAACAAGGTAGAATGTGTTCCGGACGTTGGTAACCCAATCTCGTATGGCCTCATTGATCGCGTCTTTGAGAGTTCTGCTGCCACTGGAAACTCTTCTCACCTCTGCCCCGAGCAGTCGCATTCGGTCTACATTTGGCGCCTGGCGATACATATCCTCCTCGCCCATGTAGATGATGCACTCGAGGCCGAAGAGAGCACACACAGTCGCAACTGCAACTCCGTGCTGACCGGCTCCCGTCTCAGCTATGATTCTCTCCTTACCCATCCTTCTGGCAAGGAGTATCTGCCCGATGGTGTTATTAATCTTATGGGCCCCGGTGTGACAGAGGTCTTCACGCTTCAAATAGATCTTGGCACCGCCAAGGTGATTTGTCAGTCTCTCAGCGAGAAAAAGGGGTGTAGGCCTCCCGGCATACACGGCGAGGTAGTGATGATACTCCCTGCGAAACTTCTTGTCCCTTCTCAGTTTTCTATACCAACTTTCGAGTTCGTCCACCGCCGGAACAAGCGTTTCGGGATTGAATCTCCCGCCGAATCTACCGTAGTAGCCTCGGGAGTTTGGAAGTGACCTCGATGATAGTTTCATCTGACTTTTTTCGTTACGGGATATCCCTCCGCACAAAACGCCACATCGCAAATCCGACCGAAAAAAAGAATACGCCCACGAACACAGCGATCGATTTCCAGGCAAGCCTGTCATCAATCAGTGCGGCTTGAGCGGAATAGTAGTTGTACAAGGAATACGGGAGAAGGAAAGCCGCCTTAGACCACATCCTCCCTATCACATGAATCAGATAGGAGATCAAGGCGAACAAGAATCCCGCCGTAGCCACATGGCCGCTTTCACGTCCGAACACTGACAACGCCAGAGTGAACGCGAACAGAGAACTTTGAAGCAGGAAGAAACTGATCGTGAGCTTCAAAAGACTCTTCAGACCGAAAAGCTCGAGACGGAAAACTTTCTGGCCAAGCATCGTACCGATGATGCCAGCGAAACTAACGATCGCGAGTACACCAAGAGCGAGTAGGCATTGTGTCACAAGGTACTGCGACCGTGAGAGGGGTTGACTCAAGAGCAGCTCCATCCCACCTGACTCGACCTCGCCGGCGATAGCCCGGGCTGCGAGCACTATCCCGACGGCGGCACCCAAGGCAAGGGCAATCGGATGATTCCAGCCGAAGGCCAGGATCCCTCGCGTACTTAAGCCGTAAAAGAACTGTTCACTCATGAGTGACTGCACGGCAGGCGGAAGTGACTTCGTGATTTCTTCAATTGCCGCACCAAGGTTTACAGTCGAGACGACCACGCAAAGCAGGTATTGGAAACCTGCGAGAAGACACATACTGACCACAAGGAAAAGAGCGTGTCGTCTTGCAATATGCAGCGCCAGGTTAAACATGAATTTCTTGGCGCGGTTGATAATAGCTCAAGAAAATATCCTCGAGCGCTGGCTCGGGAAAAACGAACTTCTCCACCTCCAAGCCCGCCACGCAGCGCAGGACCGGATTGATATTACCTTGCAACCACAAGACAGCTTCGTTTCCGCTGACAGAAGACCGGACGACCCCCGCGGCACGGATGAGACCAACCGGAATCGACCCCCGTACCCGAATCTCCAACCGGCGTACCATCCTTTGCCTGAGACTCTCGACTGCTTCGATGCCGACGATCTCGCCACTTCTCAGGATCGCTACGCGACCACAAAGTGCTTCAACTTCGGACAAGATATGCGAAGAGAGAACTATCGCTCGACCCCTGTGAGCAAAGTGAGACAACATCTCTTGGAAAGTCTGCTGAACAAGTGGGTCAAATCCAAGCGTGGGTTCATCGAGCAATAATAGCTCGGGGTCATGCTGCATAGCGATAATCAGCCCGAGTTTCTGTCTGGTGCCCTGAGAAAGGAATTTGACCCTTTGAGACAGTATCCTATCATCGACTTCGAAGGACTTGAGCAGCATTCCACGGAGAACAGGCGGACGATCAGGGCGATAGCGAGCAAAATAATCGAGTAGTGACCTCGCCGTCATATCCCCGTACAGGCGAAGCTCGCCGGGAAGATAGCCAACGTTTGCTCGAATCGCCGCGCGATTAGTCGAGTCGCGAAAGAGTCTAACGACACCAGCATCGGCGTGAACCAGTCGAAGGATGGCTCGCAGCGTTGTAGTTTTGCCCGCACCATTTGGGCCAAGGTAACCGAGGATTTCGCCTGCCTCCACTGAGAAGCTTATGTTGGAGAGCGCTTGCACTTCTCCAAAGCGCTTCGAGAGGCCGGTGACTTCAAGGACTGGCATGGTCACCTCAGTGGTGCGAGAAGGTCACGAAGGCCCCGTTCACGATTTTTCATCAGCATCAGGGCTTCACCGATCAAGGCTCCCTGAAAGCCGGCGGCTCGCAGTTTCAGTAATTCACTCGTTTCCCTAATGCCGCTCTCGCTAATAGCAATGCACGGCTCCGGGATGAGCGGTTTAAGTCGGAAAGAGGCCCCATGATCAAGGACAAAAGTGTCCAAGTCTCTATTGTTCACACCAATGATCTCGGCACTTGCATCGACCGCTTTCCGAATCCCGCCCACGCTGTGACCTTCGACGAGTGCAGCCATCCCGAGTTGCTTCGCAAGCCTTATAAATTGACGAAGAGTATCGACAGACAAAATCTCTGAGATCAGGAGAATCGCATCAGCGTTGAGCAGCCGGGACTCGAGAACTTGATACTCATCGATGATGAACTCCTTTCGGAGGATCGGAAGGCTGGTGGCCTCTCTCACTCTTCGCAAGTCCCCTTTCGAGCCACCAAAGAATTCTTCATCGGTCAGGACCGAAATCGCTGCGGCTCCCCCTCTCTCATACTCTAGTGCGATTCTCTCTGGAAAAAAATCCTCAGTGAAAAGGCCTCGTGACGGAGAGGCTTTCTTGATCTCAGCAATGCAGGCAAACCCTTGATCGAAAATCGATGCAAAAGGTCGAGCAGGCGCGACCTCGCGAAGCCGTCCCCGCAGTACTTGTTCGGGTATTGTTCTCCGA
>JBBIJH010000215.1:0-4319 GCA_037446075.1 Ignavibacteriales bacterium | reverse complement strand
GCTGTTTCTGTTTCATCAAGAGAATCCCGGTTCATGCCGGTATTCTCTATTTGTAGGAGCACATCGCATCCAGCCTTCACGCTGAAACTGCTCATTAGTAGGGAGAGCATCGTGCAAGTCAGTGCCGTCCAGATGAATTCCTCGCCCTCGTGTTGATTCTTTCCCCCGTTTTCAGAATATTCCTCCCGAGGTCGTAATTTCTCAAGATACCCAATTTCCTCCAGACCCTTTCGTTCATGAGGAGTAGCACATCTCCCCCCAGCAATCCAGCCCCGGAATCGTTCTGGAAACAGTATGCCACACATCGTGAATTCCTTGAGCAGAGGATCATTGCTCCCATCCTTCGTGGCAATCGCATCCGCGATATTGAACCCGAAGATATCTCTCAGGATGTGTTTGTAAAGTTTATCCTCTTCCAGAAACAGAACATTGTGGAGAACGACCTTGCCTTGTTGATAACGCTGGCGAAACGTGAAGCGTACAATGTTGTGAAGAAGAAACGGGAGGAACCGCTGCCGCAGGATTGTCCCGAAGACGTTGACTTGGCGACTATCGTCGGAACGCGACTCGATGCTAAGACTCTGAAGCGGGAATTGTGGAAGGAACTGAACATGAAGTTCCCCAAGAATGCGTTGCGCGATTACAAGATCGTTCTCTGGCGGTTTATGTTCGGGATGACACATCGCAGCATTGCTGAGAAGATGCTGATAACACTTAATATTGTTGAGGACACCATTCAACGGAAGCTCCTCAAGCGCATAGGGCCATCACTGCGAAAGAAATTTCCCCTTCAATAAAAATGAAAGCTTTAATTGTCAGAAGAAATAGAACCAAGGGGCCTGCATGCACCTGACAGGCGAACAACTCGACAAATACGTCATGGGGGAATTGTCGGGGATGGAGTTGAGCCATGTGACCGATCACCTCAGCACCTGTCGAGAATGCAGCGAACAGGCAGTATTCCTCGAACAGTTCCGCGAGAAGTTACAAGCATCGCGGTTTATCCAAGGCGTAGTAGAGGGTGAACACCCTGCTGAAAAAAAAATCCTTGACTACGTCGCGGGTGTACTCCGCGCGGACGAGAGGGAAGCGTTAGATCTCCACTTTCGCCAATGCCATGCATGTGCCGCTCTTCTTCCGGCATCGAGTGAGATACGGGAATTTGAAACGTACCTCAAAGAACATGCTCGCGTCGACGATCAACACCCGGTTGGCGCGTCATTGTATGGAGCGCTTGCTCGAGTGCTTGCTTCGCGCTGGACGCGCGTTGCAGCCGGCTTTGCCATTGCGGGGGTTGTCGCGTTCATTCTCCTTCGTCCACCTGCCTCCCACAGAGAAGAACCGATGCATGAACGAATCGAAGGCAGCACCGATATTGTGCACCTGATAGCTCCCGATCATGCATCTGCCCGTTTGCCGTTCATCTTTCGCTGGCTTCCCTACGAAGATGCAACAAGCTACCACCTGCTTGTAACGAAGTCGGACGACCCGACCATCGCATACTCATTCAAGACCGATACAACGTTCGTTCCTTCCGACAGTCTACCGTACCTTGAGGGCGGGACACGCTACGAGTGGCGCGTTCAGGCGTACATAGGCAGTCGGATGATTGGTGAATCTGAAAGTCAACCACTGTTCATCGAGAAGTAATCACACACGAGCCTATTGAGGCTTTGACCGGGCCGGACATCGCCGCCCCGACAACATTCCCCAACCACATCGGAGGGCGCAACAATGACCTCGCGATATGCAGTGTGCCTTTCTTTTGTTCTCATGTCTCTTTCCCTCGTTGGTTGTTCACACCAGAATCCTCTTGAAGAAAGCCAAAGGTTGATACAACAGTTTGACTACCGCGGAGCGAGAAAGATCCTCGAGCCGTTGGTTGAGAAGGATTCCACCAACGTGGAAGCGATGGCGATGTTGTTGAAGGTGTTGTGGCTCGGGAATGACTCCCTTTTGCTCAAGAGGATGGAAAGCGACTTCGGTGCCGGGTCCAGCCCGTACGAGCTGGAGGCATTGAGCCAATTCTATTTTTTCAGTGAGAGATTTCAGGAGGCCAGGCGCGTTCTCGATGCGCTTGAACGAATGGACACAACCGCAACGACACCACAGGCACTTCGAGCGAGTATCATGAAAGCGGAGCAAGCAACGCTTGCATACGCCCAGGCGAGGGCCTTCATCGCACAAGGGGAGATGGACTCGGCTTTCACTTCTCTCCACACCTCCGATAGTCTATGGGCAATGATTGGCCATCCGAGAGGTCGAGCGAGAACACTGAATCTACTGAGTGTTGTCAAAGGAGAGTTTGGCGAGATCCCGCAAGCAGAGGAAGCGCTTGCAACAGCGAGAAGTCTCTCGGCATCCGTAGGAGATCGGACGGGGCTTGCGCGGTGCTATCTCCTAACAGGAGCTCTTCATCTGCGAAAGGGAGAGATTCCGGAATCTATTGAGTGGTACAGCCGGGCGGATTCGTTGGGGAGGATTGTCAACGACCAAAGGATTGTGATGTCTTCGCTGGGCCAACTGGCGCAATGTCAAATGACGGTTGGTGATTTGCTCTCTGCAAAACGAAATGCGATCGAGGTTCTCGCGTACCAACGAGAGACGGGGATACAACGGGATGAAAACATCATGCTCCACATGTTGGGGGATATCACGATGAACCTCGGAGATCCCGACGAAGCGCACCGATACTACTCGGAAGCGCATGCCTTGGCCGTCAAACGAAATGATCTATCACTTCAGGCCTCTGCACTCGCCGGGATTACTGCCGTGCATCATCTCAGGGGAGAGTCCGAGACCGCAGCGAAAGCCATTCTGCGAGCTATCGAACTTTACAGACAGACGGGGCAAAAGCGGAATCGTGCAGCGTGCATGGAATTGCTGACCGACATTTATTACCAGATGGGCCAGTATGACAGGGCGCTCGCTTCGATAGAACAGACCATCGCACTCGCTCAAGATGTGCACGCCAATGACATGATTATGTCGAGCGCTTATCGGCAAGCACGCGTATACGCTGCGCTCGGCAACGAGAAGAAGGCCGCGGAGTTGTGTGAATCGGTGATCTCGCAGGCTCAAGAAATACAGGACTATTCGCTGAGCATGGACGCAGCATTCCTTCTTTTTGAATGCTACGGCAAAACAAAACAGTATCCGTCTACTACGCTGTTGGACAGTTTACAATACGATCTGAAGAAGAGAGGATATACGATCAAGGCGCTTGATGCCCAACTTCTTGTGGCAAAGTTGAACCTTGAAACCGGTAACCTGCCTGGCGCTCTTGAGGCGGTGAACAGGGTTCTTGCAAAGCCCCAGGCCAGACACAGCGTCGAAACACTTGCTCGAGCCCACGAACTGGAGGGAGACATTTTCGTTAAACAGATGAAGCAGCACCAGGCCGCTCAAGCATACCAAAAGGCGCTGCTGACGTACGAACTCCTGACTCCGACTATTCGGTCGCTGGTCAATCGCGCAACGCATTTTGATCGTCTGCGACAACTTTTCGAAAAACGGATTCTGGTTTCGCTTCGGGTGTTTGCACACGACTCCGTGTTTGTGGATATCGAAAAGATGAAGTCGCGTACGTTCCTAACGTTGCTCTCCAGGCAAACGCCTCTGCGCGCGGCTGAGGGAGACAGCGCCCTTGCAGCAGAACGAAACCTCCGTGCACGCTATTCGGAGGCAAGCGCGCTGGCGTCGGCGATCCATGAACGCTCGTCCGAACAGACGCGTCTGATCAAGATAGCCGACTACGCCAAGAATCTGCAGGAGGCCCAATCCGCCTACTCCCAATTCCTCTACCAACAAGAACTCAACAATCCACGTCTCAGCTCCATCCTTTCCGTTCCATATATCACAGTGCAGGACATTCGTCCTCTCATTCCGACGGATGCGATTCTGCTCGACTATGTCTTGCTGGATGATCGAATCATCACCTGCGGCCTGAAGCGGAAGGGAGAATTGAGAATCTTCACCATGCTCTATCCGCGGGACAGGCTGCGGATTGATGTCGGTACGCTGCGAGACAAGATGCATAGAACGAAAACCGGGGATTTGGCTTGGAAGAAACTTGCCGAATCCTTTGAAAGGATACTCCTCGATTCCGTAAAAGCTTCAGGCTTGCTCGCTGGAATCAATCGCCTGATCATTGTCCCCGATGATGTTCTGCATTACCTGCCGTTTCAACTCCTCAGCGACGGGAAACAGTCACTCACCGAGCGGTTCGCCATCGTCAACTATCCGTCGGCAGGGGTAATGAAACTGCTGAAGCAATTGAATGCACGCCCGAGCGCCCGCAAATCCTACCTCGCCATGGC
>JBBIJH010000214.1:0-4323 GCA_037446075.1 Ignavibacteriales bacterium | reverse complement strand
ACCGTACGCAACTCTAAGATACCAGAATCATTCGAGGGAAGCTCAATCACCTGAACCTGCTGTTCCTTCAGAGCCGATTTCTTTCTTTCGCCGCCGCCATTTTGGCTATTGCTACAATACACCACCGTGCGAGACCGCTGAGAATCCGAGAAAAGACGAGAAGAGACTGGGCTGCTCAAGTTTCCATCAAGGACGACGCGCATCGGTTGACGACCTCGCACGTGCCTGACGGTCAAGCGGGGGTTGTCGAGTGCAACGGTGCGCGCTCCAACAAGTACGGCATCATACTCCGACCGAAGTCGGTGCACGTGTCGGCGTGATTCGGGCGAAGTAATCCATCTCAAGTGCTTGCCCGGCAAGGCAATCTTGCCGTCGAGCGTTTCAGCGATCTTCAGCGCCACGAACGGAAGCCCCGTCGTCATTTTTTTCACAAAGAACTCGTTGAGTCGATTGCATTCGTTCCTCAATACGCCGACCTCGACTGTGATTCCCGCAGACCTTAGAACGCGAACCCCTCTCCCCCTTACGCGAGGATTGGGATCGAGCATCCCGATCACCACGCGACGAATTCGATGAGAGATGATGGAATCAGTGCACGGCGGTCTTTTCTTGTCTCGATACGCCACACACGGCTCGAGATTCACATAAAGCGTCGAACTTGCTGCCTTGTCGCGAGCAGCATTGATTGCTTCGACCTCAGCATGCGCACCGCCAAACCTCTGATGATACGCCTCTCCGACGAGCTTGCCATTCTTCACAAGAACGGCGCCAACCATCGGATTTGGGCTCACGTGTCCAATTCCCCTCCGAGCAAGCTCAATGCATCTGGCCATGAACTTCTCGTCCTGAGTCCGAGTGCCAATCTTCATGACCATCCGACTGTAACCTTCTCTCCGACTCCTGTCTTCAAGATATGGGCAGCGCTCGCATTCCTGATCCCGATCTCAAGGAGATTTGCACTGTTGATCAGTGCCAGAGGTTTCTTCCCTCTGCCTTCTGCGTAGGATGTCACGAGCCCGTGTATCTCACACCCCTGTAGCCTGATGTGGAGTTTCTTGGAGTTCACAACTTCGCCAGAGTGAAATCTGAAATTCGTGATCAGATTTCCGAAGCGGTCCACATAGATGATCCGGCCAGAAAGCCTTCCACCCTCCCACCGGTCGAGAGGGATGAATTCTTTCCTCGTCACGGGGATGATCACGCTCGCTCCCAATTTCCCGGGATCCAGACCAAGGGATAGATGAGCAGCCACGGGAGCGAAGATGTCACGACCGTGGAAGGTTGAGCTGATTCGAGGCCGCGCATACTTTGAGTTGGCGACCTCCCAGACCCGCTGTAGCTCGCCATCAGCCACAAGATACTTCAGGAGCCCGTTGTCGGGTGCGAGGAACAAATGCTTCTTCCCTCGTGCACAGAAAACCCGCCTTCCGGTCCCTACCCCCGGATCGATTACACAGACAAAGATAGTGCCGGCGGGAAAGTAAGCGTAAGACGACCAGAGAACGTAGGCGGCTGCCTCCATGTCCTGAGGCGGGATCTCATGACTCAAGTCAACGATCCTGGCACGTGGGTTGATCCCAAGGATCACACCTTTCATCGTGCCGACAAACGCATCCCTTCCTCCGAAGTCGGTGAGAAGGGCAATCAGGTTGTTTGGACGAAAAACCTTTTCCATAAAGCAGAAAGGACATCAAGACCTCAGCCACCGGTGCAGATCAAGGTTTGATGTCCCAGACGTGAAGCTGGACGTTGAGAGCTTGATTGTTCAGTTCAACACAATTTCTCTCCCTTTGTCGGCAGATTTATAGATCGCGTCGACAATCCTCATTCTCTTGACAGCCTCTTCCGCAGTCGAGATAACACGGTGCAGTACGCTCACCGCCCCCAAGAAGTGCTTCAGCTCTTCTTCATATGAACTCCGATAGAGATTCTGTGGCGTGTCCATTCTTGTGGGGGTTACATTCAGAGGCCTTCCGTGTTCGTCCGGGGAGGATTTATTGATCCGAAACGGATTCACCTGAGCACTTCCGTTTGTACCATACAAATCGCAATAGAAGAAATCCTTCTCGGTCCGGAAGCTCCAGCTCGTCTCGATCATGATCGTAGCGCCGCCGCTCATCGTGATAAAACAGAGGGTTGAGTCTTCGACCTTCTTTGTCACATGTGAAAAATTTCGTGCGGTCACTCGCTCTACTTCTGGATATCCCGTGAGCCAGAGAGCGAGATCGAGTAATACTATTCCAAGGTCAAGAAAGACGCCCCCACCCGATTGCTCTTTCTCGGTGAACCAGGGGCTTGTCACACTCTGTTGCCTGAGCCACCCGGCTTTCACGTAGAAAATCTTTCCTAGTTCTCCATTCTCTACAAAGCTTTTCAAAACCATCGAGTCCGGCCGGAAGCGATTGTTCATCCCAACCATTACTTTGCATTTGTTCTTTTTTGCCGCCTCGGCGATCTCTAAGGCTTCTGCATAGTTGCGTGCGATCGGTTTTTCCACCAGGGCATCCTTGTGATGCTCAATCGCGAGCAAAGCCAGATCACGATGTGTGTTGGTCGGCGTGCAAACATCAACAGCGTCGAGTTCTTCTTCATTCAACATCTTCTCGGGATCGCTGTAGAAGTGTTCCGCTCCGTACTTTTCACTCAGGATTCGCGCTTTCGCCTTGTCAACATCGCAGAGAGCAACAAGCTCCACCTCGCGCAGCCTCGACAGAATAGGCAGATGAACCACCTGGGCAATCGCCCCGAGACCGATGACACCAAGCCGAACTCTCTCCATCACTTTGTGGCAAATTCAATGCGTTTCATTTGCTTTTGAAGTAGCTCTCTCGCCACGGCAGCAATGCCAGGAGGGTCCAAGCGAAGCATGGCATGAAGCTCGCCCGGTTGGCCGTGTTCGATGAACTCGTCGGGAATCCCGTGCACGAAGATCTTCAAGTGATTGACGGGCTTCGTCGAAAGGTGTTCCAGAACTGCGCTCCCAAACCCGCAGTGGACGACGTGATCTTCTACTGTGAGAATGTGTGTAAAGCGAGAGGTGATATCATCCAGCAATGGCTCGTCCAGAGGTTTGACAAATCGCATATTCACCACCTCGGCTGATATTTCCTCCTTCGAGAGTAAGTCAGCCGCCTTCAAGGAAGGATAAACCATGTTTCCGATTGCGAGGATTGCCAAGTCGTGGCCACGGCGGACGATCTCTCCCCTCCCGATCGGAATTTCATCAAAGCCGGGCTTCAGCGGCACGCCGACTCCATTCCCACGCGGATAACGGAGAGCGATCGGGCCCTTCTTGTAGATCGTCGCGGTGTAGAGCATGTCCCGCAACTCGCTCTCGTCCTTCGGAGCCATCACAACCATGCCCGGGATCAGCCGAAGGTAACCGATGTCGAATGCACCATGATGAGTCGGTCCGTCCGCACCTACAAGTCCTCCACGATCGAGCGCGAAAACGACGTGGAGACTCTGGAGGGATACATCGTGAATGATCTGGTCGTATGCACGTTGAAGGAACGTGGAGTAGATCGCCGCGATCGGAACGTAGCCCTGCGTTGCCAGTCCTGCCGAAAACGTTACTGCATGTTGTTCCGCAATTCCCACGTCAAAAAATCGCTCGGGAATTTCTTTCTGCAGCTGATCAAGTCCCGTTCCGTCGGGCATCGCAGCCGTGATCCCAACGATCTTAGGATTTTGTTTTGCAAGCTCGACCACAGCTTTGCCGAAAACTTTTGTGTAAGCCGGAGGCCCATCGGTTTTCTTATGGGCTTGACCCGTGATCTTGTCAAACGGGGTGACGCCATGTAGACGCTGGTGATCGTTCTCTGCAGGTCTATAACCTTTTCCTTTCTCTGTCACTGCATGGATCAGGATTGGACCTTTGAGGTCTTTCACTTCGCGGAGGATCTTCACCAGTCGCACGACGTTGTGTCCGTTGACCGGGCCGAAATACCGGAAGCCAAGAGCTTCGAACAGCATGCCCGGGGTGATGACCGCCTTCACGCCACCCTCCACTCGTGCAGCAATTTTCCTGATGCGATCTCCTAATTGATCCAGCTTGCCCGTCAATTCCCATACGCTCGACTTCAGCTTGTTATAAGCTGGCGTCGAGATGATCTCTGTGAAGTAGTTCGAGATCGCCCACACATTCGGTGCGATCGACATCCGGTTGTCGTTCAGAATGACGATGATGTCTTTCTTCAACAGGCCGGCGTTGTTCATTGCCTCGTATGCCATCCCGCCCGTCATTGCTCCATCTCCTACCACCGCGACAACCTTGTACTTCTCGCCGCTAAAGTCCCTTGCTGTCGCTATCCCAAGCGCTGC
>JBBIJH010000213.1:0-4339 GCA_037446075.1 Ignavibacteriales bacterium | reverse complement strand
ACACTACATTCGCATGATAAATGGCATGATGGACCCGGTCAACGGCTCTCACGACGTAGCTGCCCGGGCGACTGACAATCCCCGCGACGTTCACAAGAAAAGATCGGGGAACAAGAAGCGTAACACCGACATCCCCTTTGGGGTATTTCTTTCTCACTTCTTGCGTCACGATCTCCTTCACTTCCTTCAACGTTCGACCTGCCACCGGGATCTCTGCCACTGTCGGGATGAGCACAGTCCCTTCTGGCGTCACAAATGTACTGAAACTCAAGGGAGCACCGGACCAGAGATTGATGCTAAGACCATCCGTCGGTCCAACGATGTACTCCGCAGGATTGATCGGCCCCTCCAACGCCAATCCAGTCCGGAGTTGCTTCAGGAGATCTTCCTCAAGACCACCGGAGGGAGCTTGCAAGGCTTTCTTTCCTTTTTCCAAGAGTAGGCTTTGATAATACTTCTCGAGGAGGTCCTTCCCTTCACCAGTTTCTTCGTACAAGAAGCGATTGCGGCGAAGTCGCTCCTGCTCCTTTTGTGATAGGTACCTCTCAATCTCCTGGGCCGCTGTTGAAAACAGCAGAACCGCGAGATTCAAGAAAACTCCTATGCCTACAAGTTTACGCACGTTTCATACCCCTCCCGAGTGTCTAGTGAAGATGTTTGATTAGGATGTCCACAATTCGCTCGGCGGCTTTCCCATCCCACAATGCAGGGACGCGACCCGCTTTTCCTTTTCCACCCAGAACTTCAAAGCTTTTCTGGATGATCTTTTCCTCGTCGAGGCCAACCAGCTCATTCGTTCCCTCTTCAAGAGTAACTTGATGTTCTGTTTGTTCCCGTAGTGTGAGACAAGGGACACCCAAGAACGTAGTCTCTTGCTGCACACCGCCCGAATCCGTCAGGACGAGGGCGGCGTTTTCCAGCAAATGAAGAAAGTCGAAGTAACTCAGCGGGTCGAGCCAGATGGAATTTGGAATTTTCAACGCTCGTTCCTCGAGCTTAAAGGTCTTAAGCATTTTCTTCGTGCGCGGATGAACAGGAAAGACCGCCTTACAGCGAACACTGATCTGCTCCACTGCATCGAGAATCAGCTCGAGGCTCTCTCTCCGGTCAACGTTCAAGGGTCGATGGAGGGTTATCACCGCGAAGCTCTTCGGCTGCAAATTCAGCATCTGAAGTATATATGATGAACGCGATTTTTCTCGGCACGCGATCAGTGTGTCGATCATGACATTCCCTACGAGGAAAATCTTTTCCTTCGCCACGCCTTCATGCAAAAGATTGGTAACTCCGGACGGTTCAGTAACAAAAAGAAAATCCGATAGAGCGTCCGTGAGCACCCGATTTAGCTCTTCGGGCATGGAACGGTCAAAACTGCGCAGGCCAGCTTCGACGTGTGCCACAGGAATTCCCAACTTGGCCGCTACCAGTGCACATGCCACCGTCGAGTTTACATCACCGACGACAATGACAAGGTCGGGCCTTTCGGCAGCGACGACTTCTTCAAACTCGATCATGATCTTGCCCGTTTGCTCGCCATGAGATCCTGAACCGACGCCGAGATCGAGGTCCGGCTCGGGAAGACCAAGGTCTTCAAAGAAGACCTTCGACATGTTATCGTCGTAATGCTGACCCGTGTGGATAATTCGATGGCTGATGTCCGGATACTTCTTAAACACGCGATGAAGTGGCGCTACCTTCATGAAATTTGGACGCGCTCCCACCGCGGTAATGATTCTTCTCAAGAACTTCCTTTCCTTCTGATCGGAATCTAAACCCCGTCTCCCAGGCGAACAACGATCGCCCTCGGATTCGCCACCCGTTTCATCGCATTCCGTGTATCCACAATAAGTCGTGCGTGCCGTCCGATGAGATCGTAGTCGTAAGAAGAGTGATCCGTGGTGATTACAACGCAATCGGCCGACCGAAGTGTGGCTGGCGTGACCGCCACGGATTCTAACTCACGGGCGTTGACGGTGACGCGAGCTACGTACGGGTCATTGTAGGAAAGATTCTTGGCGCCGTCCTCCAGCAACAACTCCATGAGTTTCAAGGCCGGGGAGTGCCGAGTGTCCGCGACATCTCGCTTAAAGCCAACTCCAAGGATGAAGATCCTTGCACGCCCGATTGTAACCGGCAGCTTGCTGATCTCTCGCAGGATCATGTTCTTCACATAGAAGGGCATGTTCTCGTTCGTCTCGGCCGCAAGAGCGATGAACCTCGTCTGAAAATCATACTGCCTCGCGAGCCATGAAAGGTAAAACGGATCCACGAGGATGCAGTGGCCGCCAATTCCCGGTCCGGGGTAAAAAGGCATGAATCCGAATGGTTTCGTGGCCGCCGCCTCAATCACCTCCCAGACATCGACGCCTCCCATGCGGTCGCAGAGCTGTGCCAGCTCATTGACGAGTGCGATATTGACGCTGCGGAAAATGTTCTCGAGGAGTTTCTCCATCTCCGCCACCTTTGGACTCGATACCTGAATGACCTTCGGAGTTACTTGCTCGCACACCAGGGAGGCAAGCGCTGTGCATCTCTTCGTGACTCCGCCGACGACGACAGGAGTATTCGTAGCATTGAATCTTTTGTTTCCTGGATCGATCCGCTCCGGCGAGAAGGCAAGGAAAAAATCCTTCCCAACCCTCAGACCATTTCTCTGAAGGATCGGCAGGACATACCCTTCCGTGGTGTTCGGAAAAGTCGTGCTCTTCAGAATCACGAGCTGGCCTTTCTTCAAACGCTTGGCAATCCCCTCTGCCGCCGACAGAATATAAGAGATGTCCGGATCCTTGCTCTTCGTAAATGGGGTTGGGACACAGATGAGAATCACATCGAGGCTGGAGACACAGGCATAATCGCTTCGCGCCGTCAGGCCCCCTTTCTTCGTCACCTGAGCAAGTCGCCGGGAATCAACATCACTGATGTAATTCCTCCCGCGATTGACGGCGTCCACTTTCTCCTGGTCGGTATCGATCCCGAGTGTTTTGAATCCCTTTGAAGCGTATGCCACAGCCAGTGGCAGCCCGACGTATCCTAGGCCGATAACGCCGATGGTTGCTGACTTGTTTTTGATTTTGCTCTCGAGTGTCATGATAGGCCGCTATCGTTCCTCGTACATTTTTCGATAGTACTCTCGATACTCCCCACTTTGGATCTTTTCCCACCATGACTGATGGCTCAGGTACCACTCGATCGTGGACTCCAAGCCCTCTTCAAAGCTGATCGTTGGCTTCCAACCGAGTTCACGGCGGATTCTTTGGGAATCGACTGCGTAGCGTCGATCGTGTCCCGGACGGTCCTTGACAAACGTCACGAGGTCCTCAGGCTTGTCGAGTTTCCTGAGAATCAGCTTGACGACGTCGATGTTCTTTCTCTCCTCCTCCGCACTGATGTTGTAGACTTTCCCTAACTCACCCTTATGCAAAACAAGGTCAAGCGCGGCGCAATGATCGCGTGTGTGTATCCAATCGCGAATTTGAAGCCCGTCCCCATAAATCGGCAAAGGACGGCCCTTGATCGCGTTGGAGATCATCAGCGGAATTAATTTCTCAGGAAACTGATATGGTCCGTAGTTGTTTGAGCACCGGGTAATGATCACTGGCGTACCAAAGGTGTGGTGATAGGAAAGCGCAAGCATATCCGCCGCGGCTTTACTTGCGGCATACGGGCTACTGGGGTGCAAGAGGCTCTCTTCGCTGAACTTCTTGGGAAATGGCGCGGAGCCGTAGACCTCATCCGTTGAGACCTGCAGAAATCGCTCGACAGAAAGGTTCTTCGCAACCTCCAGGAGGGCGTGCGTTCCAACGATGTTCGTCCGGATGAATTCTGCTGAGCCCATGATGCTCCGGTCGACATGCGACTCGGCCGCAAAATTTATGATCGCATCGATCTTGTATTCATTCACAAGCGACTCGACCAGTAGCAGATCTGCGATATCGCCCTTGACGAAGTGATAGCGCGGGGAATCCTGAATGTCTTCCAAGTTTTCCAGATTCCCAGCATAGGTGAGCTTGTCTAGATTGACAATGGTGTAAGAGCGGTGGACTTCGAGCATGTAGTGGATGAAGTTACTTCCGATAAAGCCAGCGCCACCTGTAACAAGAAGTTTTTCCATTTTTTTCCTTTTCTAAAAAATAAAATAATATAAAGAACTTATAATTAAACATGATAAAAAAACAAATACAGCAGGAAAAAAAATATATTTATATGAACTTAAAAGCCTTGATTTAAAATACTGATTTGTTACAATCAAACATATATGTATTGGCGAAAGAATCATTCCAAAATATCCTGCTCCATATGCGAATGTGGTTATTGCGCATATCTTGTTAAGAGTAGGTTC
>JBBIJH010000212.1:517-4368 GCA_037446075.1 Ignavibacteriales bacterium | reverse complement strand
GATGTCGGTCCCGTTCGTTCATGCAGTCGCCGCTCTGTTGAAACGAGACTACCACAACTGGATCTACGTCGCGACCCCCTGGACGATCTTCGGTGCAGCCGTGTTGGGGACTGGCATTATCCTTGGGGGGTTCTGGGCGTATGAGACGCTGGGGTGGGGTGGATATTGGGGGTGGGATCCCGTCGAAAACTCTTCCCTGATACCGTGGCTCGTCTGCTTGGCTTCTGTCCACACCATGCTCTCCCAAAGGAAAAGTGGAAGCCATGTTCGAACGAATTTCATTCTTGGACTGCTTGCGTTTATGCTTGTTCTTTACAGCACGTTCCATACTCGCAGCGGCGTCCTGGCTGACACCTCTGTCCACTCTTTTGTTGAGCCGGGAATGTGGGCCTACATTGTACTGCTTGCGGTAATCTTTGTGTTCACGTTCATCGGATTCGGATTATTCTTCAGTCGAATCAAGGAGATGCCACGAGTGAAAGTCGACCATTCGGTTTACTCCCGCGAATTTGCATTATTCCTGGGAGCGTCGGCGTTGATTGTATTCAGCATCTTCGTCCTCGCAGGCACCTCCTCGCCATTGATCACGGGGATCGTCCAGAAGAAAGCATCGGCCGTGGATGTCTCGTACTATGAGAAGACTTCTCTGCCCATAGGCATTGTGATTGCGGTGCTTTCCGGAGTCGGGCAACTGCTCTGGTGGAAACAATCCAGGAAGAATTCTCTCCAAAGGAATCTACTTTCTCCGTTTGTCGCGTCAGTTATCGTCACTCTCTTGTTGATTCTCCTCGGCGTAAGGCAGATCCCGATCATCTTCGTGATGTTTTCGGCCCTGTTCACTCTTCTGGCCAACCTGACTGTGGCATATCAGATCTTCAGGGGGAATCCACTTGTCGCTGGTGGTTCGCTCGCCCATGTTGGGATGGCGTTCTTATTGCTCGGAGTGATTGGAACTTCTTATTACTCTGAAAAGGAAACCCTGTCTCTGGAGCGGGACAGGCCTGTGCACTCACTTGGATGCACGTTCAAATACAGAGGAAATCACCCAATCGACAACGAGCGGTACGCCTTTCATGTGGAAGTGGAAAAAGGGGGAAAGAAGTTTCTCCTATCGCCCATCATGTACTACAGTGATTACACGAAGGGGATCATGAGGAATCCCGACATCGCGAATCTTCAGACGAGAGATTTCTATCTCTCGCCTGTCTCACTGGAAACTCCCGAACAAAAAAATCAAAAAACGGTGACACTGTTCAAGGGAAAAGCAGAGCGGGTAGGTGAGTTGAGAATTACCTTTGACGACTTTGACTTCGCTGACTCCGAGCGGGCAAAAATGATGGAGGGTGGCCAATTCTCTATCGGCGTGAAGCTCACTGTTGAGAACGGTAAGGACAAGAGGACTGTGATGCCGAAGATGGTGAACTCAAGCAGCGGGGTGAGCTACGAGCCTGCAGTTCTTGGTGATTTGAGGATTAATCTCGTGCGGATGCAGCCCAGCAACGAAGACCCCTCGAAATCTCTGGTGGAAGTCACAATCGAGAACGGACAAGAGGAGAGCCAACAGGAAAGACCAGAGACGCTCGTAGTTGAGGCAAGCATCAAGCCCTATATCAATGTCGTGTGGATGGGGGCGTTCACAATTTTGGTGGGCTTTGTGATGACGGTTGTCAGAAGGGCAAGAGAGGCGAGAACGAGGAATTATTATAAATAAACTTCGCGAGTTGTCCGTTTTAGAATCGGAGACGGGCCGACGCGGAAGGATAAGGGATTCTTGGGAATAATTAAACTTGTGCGCCTTCCTTCACTCGCTGCTCAAAAAATCCGTTCTTAGAATAGCCCTGTTTCCATCTCACGCTACGTTTTCAGCAGCCTCGCGTTAACTGCCACGATGACCGTGCTTAGCGACATCAGCACCGCACCGAGAGCGGGGGACAGCAAAATGCCCGCCGAGTAGAGCACTCCAGCCGCCAACGGAATCGCAAAGGCGTTATAGCCCGTCGCCCACCAGAGGTTCTGCACCATCTTTGTGTACGTAGACCGGGCGAGTTTGATGATCGTCACCACGTCTCGTGGGTCGTTTCGCACAAGGATGATATCAGCTGCCTCGATGGCGACATCTGTTCCTGCTCCAATTGCTATTCCAACATCTGCGCTCGCCAGAGCAGGGGCATCATTGACTCCATCTCCCACCATCCCCACTGTCATCCCTCGTCTCTGAATCTCCTTGATCTTCTCTGCCTTTTGGTGCGGCAGGACTTCGGCGAAGTACGCGTCCAGCCCCAGCTTCTCCGCAACAGAGTGTGCCACCTGTTCGTTGTCACCCGTAATCATCATGCACTTGATTCCGAATGACTTCAGCTCTTTAATCGCTTCCTCAGATTCCCGGCGGATTACATCGGCGACAGCGATGGCGCCGATTACTTTATGGTCCGACAGGACGTAGACAACAGTCTTACCCACCGCTCCGAGCGCTTCTGCTCGGCTTGGGGGAATTCGAATCTTCCTTTCAGCGATCAGTCCCGGACTCACAACGCTGATTTGTCTCCCGTTGATTGTTCCTTCTGCCCCTTTGCCCGGGATTGCCCTGAAGCTCCTCGGCTCGACGAGGTTCAGGTTCTTCTGCTTCGCGGCTCCTACGATTCCCTGGGCAATCGAGTGTTCTGAGCGCGACTCAACCGAGGCAGCAAGGGCAAGCAATTCCAACTCCGAAAGCTTTGAGTCGAAGGTGAGGATGTCGGTGACTCCGAAGCGGCCTTCGGTAAGTGTTCCAGTTTTGTCGAAGACCACGGCCTGGATTTTCCGGGCTTGCTCAAAAGCGACCCGATTCCGGATGAGCAGACCACTGCGCGCCGAGATCGCGGTGGAAACAGCGACGACGAGTGGGATTGCAAGTCCGAGTGCGTGCGGGCACGTGATGACCATGACCGTCACTGTGCGTTCGATGGCAAAGGCGAAAGGCTCTGCTGTCGTTGACCATGCCGCCAGAGTGATTACTCCTGCTGTGATTGCGATTCCTGTAAGCCAGACCGCCGCGCGGTTTGCCAGATCCTGAGTCTTTGAGCGTGATTGCTGTGCTTGACGGACAAGTTCCACAACCTGGGCAAGATATGTTTCCTTTCCCGTTCTCTGAACTTCGATCGTGATGGCGCCTTCTCCATTGATGGCTCCCCCGATGCCACGATCCCCCGGCTTCTTATGGACCGGTCTGGATTCTCCCGTCAGCATCGCTTCATTGACGCTTGATTCCCCATCGATGACCAGACCGTCAGCCGGGACCTTTTCTCCCGGCTTGACGAGAACTCGGTCGCCACGTTTCAGCTGGTCGAGTGGGATGTCCTTTGTTGAACCGTCGGGTTGAATCACATGCGCCTCCGAAGGCAGCATCCGCGCGAGTTCCTCGAGCGCTCGCGAAGCACCCATCACCGATCTCATCTCGATCCAATGCCCGAGAAGCATGATATCGATCAACGTGACCAACTCCCAGTAGAAAACTTCCCCTTTCAATCCGAAGACGACCACGGTGCTGTATACATAGGCGACGGTCACTGCGAGGCCGATGAGAGTCATCATGCCGGGCTGCCTTGCACCAAGCTCGTCAACGAGCCCTTTCAGAAATGGATAACCGCCGTAGAGAAAGATGAAGCTCGAAAGGAGGAACACCACATAGTCGTCGCCAGTGAACTGAAGAAACTCCAGTCCGAAGAACATCTGGATCATGTGGGAGAACAAAAGGATCGGGATGGTCACGGCCAGCGAAATCCAGAATCGCTTCCTGAAATCCTCTACCATCCCGGCGTGGTGTGTATGACCCGCATGAGTAGCGTGTCCCCCGTGGCCCTCATGATGCATGT
>JBBIJH010000212.1:0-482 GCA_037446075.1 Ignavibacteriales bacterium | reverse complement strand
CTTTGTGTTCATGTGGTGCAATTGTGGCAGAATGGCCACCGTCCTCAAGCTCGACGTGATGAGGGTGTCCAGCGTGCGCAGGTCGTTGTCTTTTTGAGACATATTGCTCAGGGTTGGCCTCGAATCGTTCCTTGCATCCGGCCGAGCAGAAGTAATAGGTCTGATCCATATAGGTATTGGAATGGCGCGTGGTTTTCTCGTCGACGCGCATTCCGCAGACTAGATCGGTTGTCATCTTCTAATCCCTTTCAGTTCAAGAAGGTTCCTCTTCGCTGCTTGGAATCGGAATGTCTGAGCGCGTGAGTAACAGACTAGGGGAAACTAGTATGTGATTTCAGCTTCTCAATCTCGATGAGAAACCCGATCGCTACATTCGAAGCAACTTCAAAGCTAACTGCATCCCTCAGTCGCCTAGGGAGTAGCCTTTCTAGGTTGTGCTTCTAATTAAGCTCGTATTGTTCTTTTGGTTGAAAAACCTTCGC
>JBBIJH010000211.1:0-4369 GCA_037446075.1 Ignavibacteriales bacterium | reverse complement strand
CGGCGCTGACGGACGCCGACGGCGCCTATCGATTGATCGGCGTCGAGCCGAACGACGTCACGGGCATCCGCTACGAGCTGCGGTTCCGTGCGCCGGGCGCGGGCGCGAACACCGCGATGCTCGGCCGGGCGTCCTCGCCGTTCACGAACGGACTGCAACGGATCAGCGGCATCCTCGTGCCGCCCGGCACCGATGTGCAGGGCCTCAACCTGCCGATCGATCCGAACAAGTGCCGGGGAACCGGAGAGAGTCATGTTGTTGAAGTATTCGCCCTTCAGGCCATGCTCTCCAGGCCCGGCATCCGGCGGGAGGAGATACTTCGATGGAATTGGTGGGAATCCTCTATCTCCAAGCTCACATCCCTTCGCATAGTGTACTACAGTGGATGCAGATACCTTGTTCCTGATTCCGTCAAGGACGGTCACCACGTTCATCCCAAAGCCACTGTAGCCACCCAGGCGCCTGCCTTCTGCATCGGGGCCGAGCACCGCGATTGCCCTCACGTCTTTCTTGATCGGCAGTAGGTTGTTTTCATTCTTCAGGAGAACAATAGCTTCACGCGAGGCACGAAGAGTCAACGCACGATGTTCTGGAGCTTCGTTGATTCGTGCTGCTGCCTCCGGATCGACATAGGGGTTCTCAAAAAGTCCCAGCTTGAACTTAGCCGTGAGGACGCGCGAGACGGCAGCGTCGATAGTGGACTCTGACACGCTTCCGTCTTTCACTGCCTGAAGCAACGGCTCTCCATAGAAGTTAATGCCGGGCAATTCTATATCAAGGCCAGCTTCCACAGCTTGCTTCGCAGCCTCCTTTTCCGTAGCCGCTGTGTGATGATGGTTCTTGATTCCCCAGACCGAACCATAATCCGATACGACAAACCCTTTGAAGCCCCATTCGTTCCTCAAGACGTGCATTAAGAGCCAGGGGTTGGCTGAACAGGGCAATCCATCCAGTGCGTTGTATGCCGCCATGACGGAGGTTGCCCCAGCCTCCTGAAAGCAGGCTTTGAAGGCGGGAAAGTAAATCTCCCTGAGCAGGCGCTCCGAGAAGTGAATCGGGTGACTGTCCCTTCCACCATCACCAACATTCGCCGCGAAATGCTTGGGCGTCGAGATGACTCCGTTTTCCTCCAGGGCCTTGCAGAAGGCAACTCCCATTCGTGCGGTCAAATACGGATCTTCGCCGTATGTCTCCTCGACTCTCCCCCATCGCACATCTCCAGCGATGTTGATGACGGGCGAGAGGAGCTGCCGGATTCCTCTGCTTCGTGTCTCCTTCGCGATCACTGACGCGACTTCGTACATCAAATCGGTATTCCATGTTGCGGCGAGTCCGATCGCTTGAGGAAAACTCGTGGCGGCTTTACCGACGAGACCGTGCAAACCTTCGTCGTGTATGATGACCGGTATACCCAGGCGCGACTCTTCAACTGCGATCTTTTGCAATTCGTTTGCTTTCTCGGCCGCTTCTCTGGCGCCGAAACGCCGAAGTTGAATCGCCAGTCCGCCGATTCCTTTTTTGAGGAACGGCCCAATCTCTTCAATCGGCTTAATCTCACATTGCAGTTGACCAACTTTTTCCTCAAGTGTCATTCGTTTCAGTAAGTCTCTCACTCTCTCGTCAACGGATAATGCTGGATCTTGATATGGAAGCTTTTCCTTCTTCGACTGGGCAATCCCAGATTGGAACAGTGAGAGCAGGACCGAAAAAAAACCTACTGACCCAAGTAGAGGGAGCAGTGTTCTCATTTTCTCATATTCCTTTTAGAAAGCAAAATTATCGAAGGTTATCTAATGGGAAAGCGCCTTGAGCAATAAGGTAATCAAGACTCGGGAAGTAAGAAGTAAGGACTCTTCGGAATGAGCGCGCCGCCGCGAGGTTATCAGCCTTCCCAGTTCACATCAATCTCGGGAGCGCAGTCCAAACGGCGTACATCTGAAAAACAGCTCATTACCTTTCTTCATAGCCCTGCCCCAACGGCAACAAAGGCAAGGTGCAACGGAAGGCGGTGCGCGTTAGCGCTGGTAAACATCCTTGTGCCTCCGACAGTGCAAGATCGCGATACCTTTTTCTTCATCGACAATCCGACACCGATTCCGATAATCGCCAAGCTGTGAATGTCATCGGGCTATCTTCTCAACAAACCCTCTGGCCGCGTTTAGTGCCTCTTTCACCATCGGCACAGTATCCAGCAGCCCCCTATAGTATCCGGCTATGTGCAGCGCTCTGTAGAGCGATTCGAACTCCCTCGTGAGTTTCCCGTCCCGGGGCGCAAGGAACTTCCTTATGGCCGCCCGGTACCCGTCGACAGATTGAGGTAAATCCTTTGGATTTACTCCTCTGCTTATCAAGTATCCATCTATCGCCTTCAACACCGCCAGATAGGCCGTTCCGCATGCCTCCTGGACGTACTTGAGGTCAAGGTACGTGTTATCCTCAATGTCAGACTTCCTCAGCAGTTGCTTCGCGTTTTCAAGATATTTTAGGGATGCTTTCATATTCGTGGGCCGAACTCCTTCAGTACGCCGAGAACAGCTTCGTCAGAAACGCTACCACTTGTCTCAATCTAATAAACCAGGGCATGAGTTTCAACACAGGCTGTCCTTAAGGCAACTCTCAACTGATCATTCCCCGGACGGGGTCGCTTCGTGACGAGGATCCCGCTGAAATCGACGAGTCGACTCGTAGACCGGGAGACGAGGAATCTCCCTTGGTTCGAGAAAAACGGAGATCCCCCACCCCCACAAGGGGGATTCGGAATGACAAACAGGCCTTTTCGCACAGCCTCTTATTCACCGAGAAACCTCCGCAATGGCTCAGAATCGAATCTCGAGCTGGCCTGAGAACCGGTTGTCGGTGCTGCCAGAAATCTCATCAAGCCCTGACCCGATGACTTTCACATCATCCCGATACGTCTCGGAGTACTTCGCAGAAAGCTCTACGCGGTCGAAGAGAAGATATCTGGCAACAACATACCAGCGGCGACCTTGCCCATAGAGGCCCGGGTTGAAAAAAGTCCCTCGAAGGTCAGACTCAAACTCGTAGATCCGGCTGTCGTAGGAATCGGTATCGAAGAAGATCAAGCGTGCATCGACAGTTAAGCGAGATAACGGTCGCCATCGAAGATCTTGATAAAGGAGGATCCCTTTCTTTCCACCTGCGAAGGCGCTGTATTCCACCTTGACAAGTTCAAGCCTGCCCCTGAATCGAAGCTTGCGAGAGACGTCCAATGTCGCAGTGACTCTGCCATTCCGTTGGCTTCGGTCAACGAGTTGAGTTATATCTCGGCCGAATTCGTCTTCCGCTGTGACTTCATCTCCCTTTTTCTCGGATTCGTATTTCAATTCAAGCACAAACCTCCTGAATGGGCGCAGATCTGCTGCAAAGAGAAAATCCGTACCACGGATTGGAAACGGGATTGTCGCTGTTCGCCATGGGAACTCGAATTGATCATAATACGCGCTGAGCCGGATCGCTGGGCTAACCCGAACTCGCAGCCCCGTGTAGATTCCATATTCATTTTGTGTTGCTCCGTTCCGCTCGCCGAAGGCATAGCCGTGGAGGCTAATGAAATCCCGCGGATACCTGCGCACCGAGAGTACAAAATCCGAACCCTTCGAGAAGCGAATACTCAGACCGCTGATGCCGCCAATGGCACGAGTGTGAGAGCGTGCCCATTCGCCAAACAGATTTATCCCCTTCCAGAGAATATCATAGTCAGCACCGATAATATGGGCTTCATTCCCGGAGAAATCATACAGACGCTTCGCCACGAAAGGTTTGCCGTAGCGGAGAGAATGATACGTTGAACCGAGACGGAGAGTTTTGCCGAGGGAGATCACCACTCGGGCCCCTGCAGCTTTCTCCCGTAAAGCAAGGCGCCCTCGAAGCTCACTCTCCGTTCGATGCGTTCCGAAACCAGAGATGCTCGTCACGTAACCAGCACTATCAACTGATGCATCAATCTTCTTGTTTGAGTAGAAGGCAGTCACTTCGATCGGGGCGAGAGTGGCCACTCCTGCAGCACCACGATAGAAGTTGTTCTCATCACTCGAAATATACGGCGAGAGACCACGAGCGGTTTTCTTTGCCGGCAAGATTACATCCAGTCCTTTGGAGAAACCCAGTGATCGCCAGAGTGTGACCCCCTGTGCGGCTTCGAGGAAATAATCTCCAGTGACAAGCTTGAACAATGGCCGCCTGGTTTTGAGCACGAGAAAGCCCGAGGAGAAATCGTTTAGCCTCTTCTCCCCTGCATCTTTATCGATCAACACACCCGCAGAAACAATTGGCCCGTAGCTGGTAAGGAGACGATTGTAAGACTTCCACGGCGAACCGACGTACGTCCCATCCTGAAACCCTTTTCTCT
>JBBIJH010000210.1:0-4449 GCA_037446075.1 Ignavibacteriales bacterium | reverse complement strand
TATGGTGAGGAAGTATGTGACCCTGTCTTCCACCAAATACGAACTTATTGAACCCGTTCATCTTTTTCTTGAACACTTGATTTCATTCTACTTGAAGCAGAAGATTGCCGTAGAATGACATGCCAACGATGGCCGCCCCAGAAAAAGTGTGGAAGCTTTCTCCTCTGATACTCTTGGTGTTGACTGTTTTAATCACTTTCCCTTCGGTGCTTAATCCATATTGGTCTCTAGTGGATGACGGGGGATACTTGCTTTTTACTCAAGGAGTTCAAGCGAAGCTGGACGCTGGAAGGTACATTGAGGCATTCATCAACGCGCCCGAATCAGCCGTCAGAAGATATTTTCACTACGTGCTTGTCTGGCTGAGGTACGAACTTTTCGGGTCAAATAACCTGTACCATCGATTATTTCAGATCGCCATATTCGCCGCTACTACGTTGCTAGTATATCAGTCGGCGAGGCTTATTAGTCGCTCTGGCAGATCAGCTTTCTATTCCGGTCTCTTCTTCTGCCTTTTCGCTCCCCAGCTTGAGAACTACTATATGCTGCTGCCCTGCGAACCGACCCTCGCATTTCTCATGATCCTTTCGTTCTTCTCGCTGCTCCAATCGTTAGGTCAGTTAGGCTCCGAGAACACACTCAAGGGACGCCTATTTCTGGCTGTTAGCTTTATCTGCGTTCCTCTTATCCACACAAGCAAAGAAATAGGAATAGTCTTCATCCCAGTCAGCGCCACATTGGTGGCTGCTGCTTGCCTGAAACGGAGAGACCTGAGGTTCTTTCGTCACAGAAAAGTTCTTTGGTTCTATTTCCTTGCCAATTTGGCTTCTGGGGCTCTCGCGGGCTATCTCCAGTCTCGTTTCTCGCCCATGCTGGAAGCTGACAGCTGGCCTGGGGCCTATGTGATTTCAGTACCGCGCGTCTTAAGTTCCCTTGGCAAATACTTGGATATCTTATGGAATGGATACAATGTCCTTTTGCCTATCGTCCTTTTTCTCTTCATAAGTCGTCTGCTCAAGCTTCTAGTCAGGGAGAGGGCTGATGGGTTAGACACGTCAACCATATTTTCATTTGTCACGCTTGTCTGGTTTGCTTCAGGTCTGGTACTTCTGTCGCCTTGGCATGTTCAATTGGGTCGATACCTATTACCCTTGACTCTAGGATTATCCATTTTTATGGGGTTGGAACTGGAAAGGCTCCATCGATTCCTGATACACCCAAGCTTAACCGTTAGGCCAAGTCGGAGAACATTGAAGCTCTTGGCCGCTTTCTCAGCCTTCTTTCTCGGAGTTTTCGTTTTTGTGACAGTTTTCGGGCATGTTTGGCAGCCAATATCAAAACACGTGGCATTGACAAGCCTAGTCCTGTTCTCGGTCTCTGGGCTTACCCTGGTGCTTAAAGGTACGAGAGACTATGTTGTTAAAGATTCAGCTACCGCTCTCCATCTGGGTATTCTCAAGGGCACAATGTTAGTCTCAATGGTATTCTTCGTAGCAAGTTCACTTGCGCGTACGTTCTATTACTCTCAGGCGAAGGGGGCAAGCGATAAAGCAGGGATGGAGATGTTGGAGTATCTTGCTTCTTATGCGAAACCCCACAGCACGATCTTTTTTGACAGCCCAAATCGAGTGAATATGGGGAATGCTGCAGCCTTGGCTAATGTCTTGTTCAGGCGCGACGATCTTCGATTTGTTTTTGCGGCTGATAATGCGATAGGGCAACTTCGCTCGGGTGATCTGGCAGTTGTCTTTTCAGGGACGGGTAAGGGCCATAGTTCGAATGTGACCGTGACTGACAATCCTAATTATGAAAACAGGTTGCGTGCGACAGAGAATGAAACGATACTACAGAAAATTGCTAGGGTGGAGACGAAAAGTGTGACGGTCCATCCAGATGCACCCATCTTCAATCTGCTAATTATCCTTGAGTATTATCCTCCCGCGAACCTGGGGATGTTTGATAGGTCGTACCGACACTTTCTTGAATTCCCTCAGATAGTGCAGGAGTGGAAGATTTACTCATTTGAGTCATAAGTTCGTTCGAAATGAAACTCTCCATCGTCACGCCATCCTTCAACCAAGCTCGCTTCATCGAGGAAACGATCCTGAGCGTCAGGAGGCAAAGCTACCCGAACATCGAGCACATCATCGTCGACGGCGGGTCAACGGATGGGACTCTGGAGATTCTCAGGAAATACAACCACTTGATCTGGATCTCGGAGCCGGACAAAGGCCAATCCGATGCCCTCAACAAAGGCTTCCAGCGAGCAACTGGCGACATCATCGGCTGGCTCAATGCGGATGATACGTACCAGCAGAATGCGGTCGAGACAGTTCTGGATTTTTTTTCTGAGCATCCGGAGGTTGCAATGGTCTACGGCTACGTCAACATCGTCGATGAAAACGGGGAAGTCATCCGCACGCGCTACTCTCCAGACTTCGACTTGGGACTACTCATCCGGGGCGGCCACTGCTACGTTCAACCTGTGACGTTCTTCCGGCGCGTGGCTTTTGACGAAGTCGGGTACCTCGACACCTCATTCCACGAGGCGATGGATTATGAGTTTTTCATCAGGGTGGGACAGCGGTTTCAGGTGAAACGAATCCCAAAGATACTTGGAAACTATCGTACCCACTCGCAGAGCAAGACCTTCTCGGGATCGACGAGGGAACGGGGACGGAGAGAGCGAGACGAGATCCTCCGTCGATACGCTTCTCTGGGCCTTTCAACAAGCCCAAGGATCGTCACATTTCTGAAGGATCGTCTCGTGATGAAGTATTACAAGTACTACGGGGGTTTTAGAAGTTTTCCAAATCTTGTTAGCTATTATCTAAAGCATCGATGAGCGCCGTCGCAGAACAAGAGGCTCTAAGGACAAACAAGGAGTTCTATGCAAACTACTGGGCACATCCCTGGAAGTACAGGTTCGTGTACGATATGCAGATCAAGAAGAAGCTCTTTCTCTATGCAGTGAAGCGTGCTGGGATCGACCAGCATCGGAAAAAGGTTCTGGACATTGGCTTCGGTTCTGGTGATATACTGTTCACGTTTGATCCTTCCTGTGAGATTTACGGAGTTGATTTTTCCCCACATGCAGTGGACTCTGCCCGTCAGCATGCAAAGAAGAAGGGCTATCGAAGTGCAAGATTTATTCAGCTGGATCTGGACTCAGGGATGCTACCAGCAGAAAACGGATGCTTTGATATCGTCATTTGTTCTCACGTGCTCGAACATGTACTCGACGATCACAAGGTGCTGGGGGAAATCCACCGGGTTCTCAGAGATACCGGCACGGCTGTGATCCTCATCCCAATTAATGAAAAGCCCAACGAGGACCCTAATCACGTGCGAGTCTACACAACCAAGGATTTCCTTCGTCAGCTGGAAACGATGGGATTCAGAACCCGCTTCGTCTTTGAAGGCGAATATGTTTGGCATCTTCTCGGCTGGTTCTTTGTCAGGGGATATCATGAGAGAATCCCTGTCTTTGGTGCTATGGTTTCTGGAGTGGTAAACGTTCCGCTGGCGCTCATGCCGTTTCGAGTGCATCTCTTTCTGGACAAAGTCTTTGCCTTGCTTGGCTATGGACCACGCCAAGCAGTATTTTGCATCGGGAAAAAGTAGTTGCTGTCAAGGGACGTGGATGAGCTCTGGTGCATATTGCGTTGTCCTGCTTGCAAGGGAGCGGTCAGGCGTACTTCCGGTTCTTCCAACCTCTGCTGTCAAGTTTGTCGACAGGTGTTTCCGGTTCGCGATGACATTCCGAGGTTCGTGGAGGACGAGAGTTATGGGTCGACGTTCGGATATCAGTGGAACAAATTCAGCAAAGTTCAACTCGATTCGTACAACGGCACAAGATTCTCGCGTGACCGCTTTTTTTCAATTACCGGCTGGAGTCCACTGGAGCTTCAAGGTAGGCTCGTCCTCGATGCAGGATGCGGAAGCGGGCGCTTCACAGAAGTCGCGCTGGCATGTGGCGCGCGGGTCATCGCGATTGACATGAGCAGTGCTGTGGAGGCATGTAAGGAAAATATAGGAAAGAATGAGGCCCTTGTATGTCAAGCATCGCTCTATGAGCTTCCGTTTGAGAAAGAAACATTCGACTATGTTTTTTCCATCGGCGTGATCCAGCACACCCCAGACCCACAAAGATCCATCCAAGCGCTTTCAGAGATGGTGAAACCGGGAGGTCAAATTGGTCTGTGGATCTATGAATTGAATTGGAAAAGTCTTGTTGGTACAATTGCGTTCAAGTATCTTCTCCGCCCGGTGACAAAACGTTGGAGAAGAGAGAAACAGGAAGCCTTCTCAGAGAGGCTTGTGAGGGTCTTCTGGCCCCTCGTGAAGTGGTCGAGGAAACGAGGCATTGTAGGCAAGATACTGATGCGCCTCCTGCCGGTCTCCTCGGCACACCTTCACGGATTGAAATTGAGACAGGAGGATTTTCAT
>JBBIJH010000209.1:627-4456 GCA_037446075.1 Ignavibacteriales bacterium | reverse complement strand
TGCGAACTGGGCAGATTTCCGGGAATTGGCCCCGGAGGAAGAAATAAACCGTGAGTTCATGCGTCTTCATCCAAACGTCGAAGTTCAACTGGAGCCGATCACGACGACAGACTACGCACAGAAGATTCTCACGGGGGTCGTTTCCGGATCACCTCCGGATGTTTTTCTCCTCGACTCCGGGATTATGCCGCCGTTTATCAATAAGGGAGTGCTTCTAAATCTCCTTCCGTACATCAGGAACCAAGGCCTCAGTCTTGAGAAATACTTTCCAAACGCCCTTGCGATTGCTCTTCGCAGGGACGGCGAAGACAGCACCCTCTATGCGTTGCCGAAGGACTTCACTCCGCTTGTAATGTACTACAATAAGAAACTCTTCGACCGCGACCGGCTTCCCTATCCCAGCTCCAACTGGACTTGGGACGAGTACCTTACACTCTCAAAGAAACTGACAAAGGATCTTGATGGCGACGGTGAACCCGATCAGTTCGGGACGGTCTTCGTGAATTTCTCTTACTACTGGATTCCGTACGTCTGGCAGCTCGGCGCTGATATCTTAAGCTCGGATGGAAGAAAAGCAAGCGGGTACTTCAATTCACCAAGAACACAGGCAGCTCTCCAGCATCTCATCGACCTGCGGAACAAACACCGGGTTGCTCCTGACATCGGGCCGCACGCACAGGTGCGACAGACTCAAGCCTTTCGAGGTCTCTTCACCTCCGGAAAGATCGCCATGATTGTCAGCGGACATTGGGCCCTCCAGCAATACAAGCCGTATATAGAGTCGGGGAACCTTGACCTCGGGGTCGTTCCCCTCCCGCTTCTCGCGGGAGGCAAGAAGGTCAATGTAATGTACGAGTCCGGCTTCGCTGTCCCGGTTACGACAAAGCACCCCGACCTTGCCGTCGAGCTTGCCGCTTTCCTGACTGGCGAGTACGCGAACAGAATCCGAAGCAAGACACTGCTGGCCATTCCTTCCGTCATCTCTGTCGCCGAGGAGCAGGCCGAGACGGATCCGTACGGCTTGGAGAAAGTTTTTTTTGAAGAAGTCCAATATTGCCGTCAACCTTGGGGAAGTGTCGTCGAAGGCTTCAACGAGATCGAGCAGTTCCTGAACGACGCCGTAGACGATGTGATGGTAAATGGCCGTGACATTCACGACGCGTTTACCGACTACGCTCGCCGGATCGATGAACGCCTGGAGCAGATTCATTCTACGGGGACGTTGAAGTTCGAACCGTTAAAGGGAAACCGGGATGTGCTCGGCTTTCTCCTGGGCGTTCTTGGCGTGACCATTGCTGCCGGGGGATTCGGAATTGTTCTGTCAAAAAAGAATCGGCGAGCGACGGTCCAGGGTTTTGCCTTCCTCCTCCCATCAGCCCTTCATCTTGCCGTTTTCCTTTTCACCCCGATCCTCTTAGCTTTTTCTCTGAGCTTTCATCGGTGGGATCTCATTGTGCCCCAGAAGCCGTTTGTGGGTTTGGCGAACTTTGCTGAGATCTTCTCTGACTCCCTCTTCTATAATGCTCTCAAGAACACGTTCCTCTTCACGCTGAATGTACCGGTAACGATGGCACTCGCTCTGCTTGTGGCTGTTCTCTTGAATAGAAGATCTCCCGGCATTAACTTTCTCCGCACGCTGTATTTCCTGCCAAGTGTCTCCTCCCTAATCGCAGTCTCGATCATCTGGATGTGGATTTACAGTCCGCAATTTGGGCTGGCAAACCACCTTCTCAGCTATCTTGGCATTCCCGCTCAGCCTTGGTTGAGCTCCACAGGTACTGCATTGATTTCCGTCATGATTATGACAGTTTGGATTGGTCTCGGCTATCAGATGGTAATCTTTCTTGCAGGACTGCAGGGCATCCCCCAACAGCTCTACGAAGCTTCTCTCATCGACGGTGCGAACGCCTGGCAGCGGTTCTGGAGAGTGACGCTCCCCCTTTTGAAGCCAACAACGTTTTTCATTCTCGTCACTTCGTTCATCGGTTCCTTCCAGGTTTTCTCTTCTATTTATATGATGACCGGCGGCGGGCCTGTCCGAAGCACGGATGTGCTTGTCTATCACATTTACCAGAACGCATGGATGAATCTCCGGATGGGCTATGCTTCAGCGATGTCGCTCGTGCTGTTCCTCATCATCATGGTCGCCACGTGGTTGCAGTTTCGGTTCATGGGGAGGGAGTATGGATGAAGATTCAACATGTAAGATGCAGGAAGTAAGATTTAAGAAAACGAATAGAGAAAGGGCGATCTCATGAAACGATTCGCTTTGCTTGCTCTTGTCATGTCACTTCCGTGCTTATCTCAGCCAAAGATTCTCATCTATTATGATATGGAGGGAATCTCTGGAATCCATCACTGGAAATTAACCTCATTCGGGTACAAAGAGTATGAGCAAGGTCGGAAATTTCTCACTAGCGATGTGAACGCGGCAATCGCCGGATTGAAGGATGGTGGGGCCGGTGAGATTATCGTCACCGATGCCCACGGCAGCGGTAATCCTGATCCGGATGTCCTTCTCGATCAAATGGATAAGCGTGCAACCCTCGAGTTCCGTGATACTGCGTTCGCCCCGTACATCGATTCCCCCGATCCATCCTATCAAGCGATTGTCTGCATCGGGATGCACGCTCGGGCGGGCTCTGGCGGATTTCTTGCTCATACCTTCACGCTGGAGCCGGCATTCAATGTCAACGGATTTGAGTTTACCGAAACGACGATCATCGCTATTTCTGCGGCGCGGTTTGGAATTCCCGTCATCATGGTCTCGGGAGATGATGTGCTTCAGCAGCAGATCAAAGAGCAATTTCCAGATGTCGAATATGCGGTCGTAAAGTACGCGAAGGGACGAGCCTCGTGTGACACACTGCCGCAACCGGTCGTGTACAGGAACATCTACGCGGCGGCGAGGCGGGCGATTGAAAATCTTCCGAAGTACATACCGTTTGTACTGAACGCACCGTATGAATTCAAGATGTCATTCCAGAATAGAACTCAGACAAACCGTGCTTTCTGGTATCCAGGACTCCAGCGGGTGGGCGATACGACGGTGGCGTTCACCGCCGATGATTTCTTGACCGGTTATCGGCAGTGTCTGACCCTGATCCGAATGGTCACACCTGAACGGACGTCGCTTCTTTTCCAGGTTCTGGGTAAAAATCCAGAGGGGAGAAAAATTCGTGAGGAGTACGATGAGCTTCTCCACGCTCGCTGGCTTGAGCCGGAGAAGATGCCGAGGCTAGAAGCTCCTCCGCCGAGGAAGCGATGGCAAGGGGTGCAGTAATCAGATCGGTAATTAGAGATTAGAATACAGGATTCAGTAAACGAGAGAAGCATAATGCTGCAATTCTCGAGGAAAGCCGGAGTTTATGCCGTTTTGCTGATCGTCGCCTTCTCGATGCTCATTCCGTTTCTCTGGATGGTGAGCACGTCGTTGAAGACTGACCTCGAAGTTTATAGTTTTCCGCCGGTCTTGGTTCCGAAGAAAATCAAATGGTCAAACTATCCCGAAGCGCTTACTCTGCAGCCCTTCGCTCGATTCTTTTTCAACAGCGCTATTGTTTCGTTCTTCTCCGTTCTCGGACAGCTGGTCTTCTGCTCGATGGCTGCCTATGCCTTCGCTCGACTCCGGTTCCGATGGCGTGAAAAGATCTTTGCGCTCTACCTCGCAACGATGATGGTCCCGGCCATTGTGACGATCATCCCTGCGTTTCTGATGATTACGGCCTTGGGCTGGATGAACACCTACTATGCGCTGATCGCTCCGACGCTGAGCAGTGTGTGGGGAATCTTTCTTCTCCGACAATTTTTTCTGACGATCCCTAAAGAC
>JBBIJH010000209.1:0-584 GCA_037446075.1 Ignavibacteriales bacterium | reverse complement strand
GGACTTCACAATTTATCGGAAAGTGTTCCTCCCGCTCTCAAAGCCCGCTCTAGCAACGCTCGCGATCTTTGGATTCATTAACGGCTGGAAAGATTTCCTCTGGCCACTCGTTGTAACAAATCACAACAACATGCGCACGGTCGAAGTGGGCATTGCGCAGTTCAGCTCGATCTACACGACCGACTGGCCTCATCAGATGGCTGCTGTTCTTGTAGTGATGCTGCCGATCCTGGTGGCCTTCTTCGTTGCTCAGAGATACTTCGTCAGAGGCATCACACTGACAGGATTGAAGGGATGACTCAACCGAACCTCCAGCGAAACGAGGAGACCAATAGCACGCTGACTTTGATGAAATGAACGGCTGAGCGACGCCAACCACAAAGAAACTACCCAGCGATGATCTGCCTTTTCCCGGCTTCTTCCGCATCCCATTTCAACGTTGTCAACCTACATGGATTACTTCAAGATGTTACAAAGGTGGTAAGATGAAAAGAATTTCTCCAGTGGCCTCTCTTCTCCTCGCGCTCATTCTCGAGGCTCAGCAGAAGGACACCACGAACGGTCTTGTACCAGCGTTCGAATTC
>JBBIJH010000208.1:4090-4498 GCA_037446075.1 Ignavibacteriales bacterium | reverse complement strand
CCAATGCCGACGGTGTAGGCCGTCGGCTTTGGCCAGCCGGCAATGTCTTCATAGCCCTGTTCGTTTTGGGCAACCCGGGTGAATTTAAACTCACCGTAGTCAACAGTGATGAAACTGAATCCAACAACTCCATATCTTCCCTTGAAAGGGGCGAATGCCATGCTGCCTGACAGATACTTGATGTCCGCGATCCACGTCATCTGGTTCGTAGAAACATCGACGAAGCGATTGACCGCGGCTATGCCTGCCGGGTTATAGAACATGGCCGTGGAGGACCCTTCCATCGTCGTGAACGCTTCCCCCATGCCAGTCGCGCGGGCGTCGGTCCCGACCGTCAGGAAGTTAAGACCGGTCTGCGCTAGCTTCGCTTGTGAGTGAGCAACTGAAACGAAGCAGCAGCAAGGGAGG
>JBBIJH010000208.1:0-4080 GCA_037446075.1 Ignavibacteriales bacterium | reverse complement strand
ATGCCCCTGCGAGGACTACCAAGGCAAGAGCAATCAAGGGTCGCTTCATTGTGAATTTCCTCGGTGGCTTTTCGACATACAGAGGTGCACGAAAGCAATGTGTGGCTGGCAACACTGCATGGAGAGTTACGATCGCTCGCCCAATTCTGGCACAGCTTCGCACGGCGGAAAGGAATATCAACGCCCGAATATAGAGAAGTTTTGAGCAGATGTCAAGACATCCCGCTCGGATTACTCAGGAAAAAATTCCCGCTCCACGTTCTCGGAGACTCAAAAACAAGAAAGGGCACTTGACCGGGAAATCAAGAGCCCTTCCTTATGAATCCCAGAAACTATCCCGCTACGCCCCAACGCCTCCTACTTTACAAGCAACATCTTTTTGCTCAGACGATACGGACCGGAGGCAAGCGTGTAAAGGTACACCCCGGAAGGAAGGTCCGTCGCAACAAATCTCACCTTATAGGTCCCGGCGCCGAGGACTTCATTTACCAGAGTCGCAACCTCCCTTCCGACGATATCGTAGACCTTCAGGGTCGCAAACCCCGACTGATGAAGACTAAACGTAATCTCCGTCATCGGATTGAAGGGGTTGGGGTAATTCTGGGATAACGTGAAGCCCTGAGGGATCTCGAATGGATCTCGCTCCACGCTTACCGGGCCGCCCCTGACAAACATTTGTACCGCTGGATAGACGCTGGAGTTAAACTGCGCTACGTAGGCCGTGTCCCCTCCAGGGCTGAAGGCGATACCACGAGGGCGAGGCTCGGTCGCATCAGAAGGTGTGGGCCCATTCCACACGATGCTGTCGACAATCCTTTTCGCAGCCATGTCATAGGAGTACCAGCGATATGGAAGGTACGGTGGATTCGGTAACCCTGAAGTCGCGTTCCCCGATCCAACCCACAGATGTCCTGTCTTTGGGTTGAACTGCATCGTTTCGATGACAAGGTCCTGAAGGAGCGTGTCCACCAGCGCATAGGGACCGAGTGATCCAAAGTCACTGTGATAATGATAAATGCCCCGCTTACCTGTAAACCTCGGTACCCACACGTCGTTGCCGTTGCTTGAGACGAGGATGTCCCGTCCGATTTCAGGTACGGCATCGGCATACGTGCCGATCAAATTGAAGTTCGCATCCAAGATTGCACTTCCACCTGCTAGCACTGGTGCAAGGAAGATTTCACCTGCGCCATCTGCAGCAACAGAGGCAAGCGAACTGGTGTAGCCAGGAATGGGGTTGGCTATCCGATTCATGCCCGCACCGGTCTGGTAGTTGATTCGGTGCAGAATGTTGCTCGGCTTCACACTGAGAATATTCCCGTTATGATCCAGTCGCATCCCATAGCCGATTCCGAGTGTGTCGCTAAATCCCGGCCCATTGACTACCTTGATGGGAGAGAAAGAAAGTTCGGTGCCGTTCGGCCTGAACACTCTGATAACTCCACAAGCCCTCTTCGTACCGTCTTGCCGTTGGATACTATCGGCGGAGCTGCTGTAGGATTGTATCCAGATGTTGCCAGCTCGATCCACAATGATCCCGTTGTTGACGCCCAGGGGGAGTTTGAGGTTCGTGTCCGGAAAGGCTTTGACGAACCTCCACTGCCCAAGTGCCGCCCCCGTGGTGAAGAGCAGCAACCCAACAAAAAGAATGACATTTTTTTTCATTGCTACCTCCCAAAGAATGGTTTGGTGGATGGTTGGTTAGAACGGAACGTCAGCGATCGAATGCTTCTCGTCAAACCTGAAGTCTCTCTTCTTTATTGCCTGCCGTAATACGGCGCACTGGTTTTTTGCGTATTGACTCTGATGACTGTATGGGAGGCCACCGTCCCACTCCGAGTGATATACAATTCACTTCCCTTTCCCCAAGCGAACAGAAGCGCTTGAGGTTTGAGGAGGCCTGGATAGAGAGGTTCCCAGCTCTTGTCAGCGTGGACCACGATAACCCCATCCGGTCCGTCCGTCCCCACGTACAGATCACCGTCTGACGAAAAAGTGATTGCGTAGGCACCAGCTCCAGAAACCCCGTACTGTGCGGAGAAATCAAAGTAGGTTTCCGCCCCTCCCAGACTGTCTGAGGAGATGATTCGGAAGCGCCAGATCTTGTCGGCACCGGCGACGTTCGCTGCAACATACACGTAGCCTGCGTACACCCTCACCGATCGGACGTTCCCAGAAAAGGGGAACGCCTTGACACTCTTGTCGGGATCGAGCTTGACCCGGTAGATAGCAACGCCATTTCCTCCGCCCCATAAGTTCCCTTGAGCATCAAAATCGAAATCATAGATCTGACCGACGCCGCTGGCAGGAGTAAGCCAAAGCGTAGCGGGCCCTCCTCCCGGAGGAATTCGATACAGGGCTGCTAGTTGCCTCGAAGCGTACAAGTATCCCCCGGGGCCAATCTTCAGTGTCACCCACCTTGGCACCCCCGTCAACACCGGCGAATAGTCGCTGAGGACACCTGTGGGAGTAAACTTCTTAACTCCCACCCCGATTCCTCCCGACATGAGAGAGACATATACGTTGCCATCTTTATCGCACGCAATGCCCCAGGGCTCTCCGATCGCCGCTATGTTGGCAAACTCAGCAACCGCAGGTTCAAGCTTACACAGAACTGTATTACTGAACTGCTGAGCCCCTAACACAGTGACTTTTACCCGGACCGAATCCTTCGACAGGTCAGGTGCCTTCACCGTTAGCTGTGTCGTGCTTGCAGTCAGGATCTGCGCAGTGATGCTCTCAAAAAGAACGATGTTCTCCTCCTTCACCGCTGAAAAATTGCTTCCCGTGATTGTGAAGACCGTCACGCCTGCCAACCCGCTGGTCGGATTGATCGAGCTGATTACTGGCGTGGGACTGCCTTTGTAGTTCGGGTCGTACAGACTTGGGGTGATTTCGTTCTTGCATCCGCTGAGGAGAAGTATCGCCAGAGCAAAAACTGCAGTGATGCTCAAACCATCAACTGCTCGTCGTGTTCGTTGAGATGCTTTCATGGTTAGACCAAAGAGTGCTTCATGACAGTGGTGTTGGTAGTTCATATTAACGACGTGGCGACTCAAGAAAAAACCACTCATCGCTTTCCTTGTCCCTCTTTATATACATGGCCAGTGGAAGGTTCTTTCTTCTCCGATCTCTGTGTACTCCACGGTCATACTTTTGGGCTAGACTTCTAGTAAGAGAAATGCACAGACACCCTGTGTACGTTATTAAAGATCCCAAAAGGCGTATAGGAATAATCGACACCGAGTTGCAGATCGCTGAAGGATTTCTGCAGTCCCACTCCTCCCGTGAATCCAAACTCGTCGTTATTAAACATGTACCCGGCTCGGAGTGAGAGAATTTTCATGAAGACATACTCGCCTCCGACGTTCACCTGCTCGGGATAGTCTCGCGGATGCGTTGCATCGACCGAAATGAGAAGCGAGTGACTTGCCGGATCGATATCGAAGAAGTCGATGGCATTCATCGATAAGCCCATTTTGAAAATCAAGGGCAGTTGAAAATCTTCCTTCTCAAACTTAACCTCTTTGGAAAAATTCCGAACCGTCATGCCGAAGCTCAAACTCTTGAAGCCCGTCTTATACAAAATCCCAAAATCGTACGCAAGCACCTCGGCTTTCTCCTTCTTCGTGACCCGGCTGTCTGATTCCGTGAACCCCACGACACTACTCTGGAGATTCTGCGAGACGTATTTCAGAGTTCCCCCGACAGAAAACCTGTCACTGAGCGCCCTTGCATACCCTACGCCGACCATAACCGCGGATGGAGAGAACTTACCGATATCGAGATACCCTTCCGGGTTAGGATAGCGAATCGTTCCGTCCACCTCACCATAGTCGACCGACATTGCCATAATGCCAAGTACCCCATACGCACCTTGCGAAGGACTGATTGCAAGGCTTCCATAGTTATGCTTGATATCCGCAATCCAGTCCGTCTGGCCGACTGAAGCGTCAAAGATGCCTCCAAGTCTCGCCATGCCAGCAGGATTGTAGAAGATGGAAGTTGAAGCCCCCTCGACTGCCGTGAACGCCTCTCCCATTGCCGTGACGCGGGCACTTGTACCAACGTTGAGTAACT
>JBBIJH010000207.1:0-4540 GCA_037446075.1 Ignavibacteriales bacterium | reverse complement strand
CATAAGGGATCAGGGCATTTCGATGTGTGGCCTTCAGTGCTTGAAATTTTTTTCTTATGCGGGACATTCCTCGGTTAGGCGAGCTGAACGTTCGCTACTGCAGTGACGCTCCCTAGTGATGAGTTCAGGCCGGCTTTCATCCTGAGCCAGCCGACGTAAGCGATCATCGCTCCGTTATCCGTGCAGTACTCCATCTTCGGAAAGTGGAGCCGGAACCCCCTTCGCTCCCCTTCCTCCGTCATTCGTCTCCGGAGTTCAGAATTTGCCGATACCCCACCCGCGACTGCGATGTCTATGACTCGATATGTCTCGGCTGCACGGATCGTCTTTTCCACCAAGACATCAACCACGGCCGCTTGGAAGCTCGCGCAGAGGTTTGCCAGAAAGGTCGGGTCGAGTGGCGACCGCCCCATCTGAGGAGGCCCGCCAGACACTGACCGTGTGTCGACAAGCAGGCCTTGGTCCCTCAGGTAATAGAGGACTGCCGTCTTAAGGCCGCTAAAGCTAAACTCAAAGCTACCTTCTTCGAGATAAGGCCGTGGGAATCTCACAAACTCCGGGTCTCCATCTTTCGCGAGTGTGTCAATCTTTGGTCCGCCAGGGAATCCCAGTCCAAGCATCTTCCCGACCTTATCGAATGCCTCTCCGGCGGCGTCGTCCCTTGTTTGGCCAAGCATCTGATATTCAAATGGCCCCTGCACATAGATAAGCTGGGTGTGCCCGCCAGAAACGGTAAGGCAGATAAATGGGTACTCCGGTGGACTCTTGGAGTTGGTCAGGAAATTTGAAAATAGGTGACCCTCCATGTGATTCACGCCGACGAAAGGGATCTTTCGTGCGTAGGCGAAGGCCTTGGCGAAATTCAAACCGATGAGAAGGGACCCGATAAGGCCTGGTCCGTATGTGGCCGCGACGCCATTTACCTCCTCTTTTGATGTGCCTGCCTCCCTCAATGCCTCGTTCACGACAGGAACAACAAGCTTCATGTGAGCACGAGACGCCAGTTCGGGCACTACGCCGCCGTACTTCTCATGGAAGAGCTGAGAAGCAATGACGTTCGACTTCACTTCTCCGTCAGTAACGACGGCGGCAGAGGTTTCATCACAAGATGTTTCAATGCCAAGAATGGTCACGACTCGCTTCCAAATCTTATAGACTGATGATAACCAAATTCGGTTAAATCTGCAAGCACCAAGAAGCCTTGCTCCAGCGGTGAGCATTGTCTCACCGAGAGCTCCGGAGAGCCTTTCCAAGAATGATCGCGGATCTTTGCTTATGACCGACAGTGCTGCTCCCCACTCACGAGTGTCACGTCTAGATGAACAAGAAGATCCTGCCACGAAGTATTGACAATCGCCATAACATTTCTTATATTGAACGTAAAGACGAGAAGATTCCAGGGAGAATTTTCCGGCGCCCCCTTACGAAAGGAGGACTACCATGGCATTGGAATACAAATGGGGCCTCTGGTGAGTAAGACGGTCTGACCTTTGGACGGTGTGGTGTGAGAGGTTTGATTATGTCCGTCCACCGTACCCGGACGTACCTAACCCAGAACGTTCGGGACAGTGGCTGGATGGATCGACCTCACGCAATTTCGATGATACTGATAATTATGATTCGACCTTAAACTACGCATATACTGCGCAGCAGATTGGGTTCACGAAACTTGTCTACGATCTCGGTTTGATGTATCTGTACGAGGAATACCGCCATACTGTGGTTGACCCAAATTATGGAGTTGGCAACCCGAACATTCCGAGGAGCTTTCAGGACATTCGAGACAAGCTCTCCGAGCGAATTGGATACATGACTGCTGGTGGCTACGATAGAGTGACGGGCAACAATGTTGTGCTGAACAGCATACCATGCTATCCTTACCTTGACGAGCCGGATTATTTTGCGCAGCAAATGTTGGTTAGAGGTGGGGTTACGATCTGGGGGAATTATGAAGGAGGGGTTTCCTGCTTAGAGGGTAAGACGACTGACGAGGCCTTCAGGGATGCACTCAATAGCCTTCGCGACACTGGGGCTCGCTGTGAATCAGCTACATACAATGCAATAAACAGAGACTTGATAGCCGAGTTCAGGGACCTTGTCGGCTTTGCAAAGGATACAGCGAGTAACCATGGCCGGACTTTGTACGTAGCGACGGCGACGCCAGACATTATCCACCGATGTAATCCTCCTACACAGAACTGTTCAAGCGTTCCTGTTTACAAAAGACAAGATTTTGCAGGTTACCACTACAATTCTCTTGGGAACATCTCACTGATGAGCAGCCTTTATAGGGAGCCCTCCTACATGTCGAGTACCTTGGCTGCCATTCAGAGCAACTACAATAAGCCACTCTAGGAACTCATTAACTTCTGGGACAGAATGAACGGATACGGACAACTCCCAGGTCCGCCTACAGCTCAAGATATCATCGATCAGATCAACGTTAATTCAGGATACACTGGAGGAGAGAACTGGTTTTATCAGGGAGATTGCATCAGTTTCGATTACCACGATCCGATCCATAATGTGAGTTCAGTTCACCAGTGGGGCAGACTCATCCAAGCCATTCAGTCGTTCGGCACAAGGCCACGGTGTTGAATTCTAGGAGGGAGGGGGATACCATGATTCATGTATTAAGAGTTCGCAGGTGCGCCAGTGCCACAGTGATTGCTCTAAAGCTGTCGGCAATTATTGTAAACTGGGGCTGCGAGAAGTCGCTGGTCTCATATAAAGCCAATACAGAAACCGTACCAATAACCTCCGAAATCAAATGGGAGGTGATTCTCACTGACTCACGCGCGAATTTTGGTCTAGGAGCGGGGGTTGCGTTTGACTCTTCCGCGACGTTTGGCCTTGTAAGAGGCTCCGGTGGCTGGTTCCGCACGGTTGATGGTGGACGCAACTGGTTTTTTTTGGAAGCCCTCGGTAGCGGCCCACAACTAAACATTGTGAGCCCGACAGTCGCGTACGCGTGGCGTCCGCCCGTCCGCACGGAAGATGGCGGGAAAACGTGGTACGCTCTCTCAGGACCCTTCAGCGCATCTGCTGGATTCGAACCTGCGGCAGAGTATGTCGCTTTCGCATGGGAGAATCAAAACCTATGGAGAACGGAAGACGGAGGGAGATCCTGGACTGCAACATCTCTCTCGAAAAGAGTCATCGACGTTACCTCAGCGAATGGAAAAAACATTGTTGCCGTCGTGCAAGATTCTTCATCTGAGGTGCTTTTCTTTTCGGCAGATGCGGGCCGCTCGTGGGAAAGAGGCGCTGTTGATACCACTACACTCCGAAACAGCGGACGTGGATGGTTATTCCAAGCGGCTAGAATGAGAGATTCGGAAATCGGGGTTGCCGGTGCTTCCACCTTCAGGGATGCAAGTGACAGCTCGCTGAACGTGAGAACGGAAGGAATATTCAGAACTTCTGACGGTGGGAGGACGTGGGAAAAGGTGTTTGAATTTCGTGTTTTGGGCAACGCTCTTATCTCCTTCACCCATGCGAAGTTTCCTCGCTGGCACATTCTAGCCCGCAGCGGGTCTCGGCTGAATCCAAAAGCTTATGTCAGCGAGGATGACGGCAGAACTTGGGAGGCAGGAGCAGACGGGGACTTTCGGGTGTACGACTACTACAGGCCCTCTTTTGCGCCACCTGATTGGCGGATCGGCATTGCAGGCCCCTATATGACTCAAGATGGAGGCAAGACCTGGACTGAGAGGTCTTGGTACGTTAGAAACGCTGCTTTTCTCAACGCTTACGAAGTCATCGGTGTGCGAGACAGTGTAATCCTCAGAGGTACTGCGCCGTAGGCCATCGAGCTCTGCGTCGAGATGCCGTCCATGAACTGATGGCGACCTATTCGTTCGGCAGGAGACCGCGAGATTGAATTACATGGGGGAGGAAAAAAATGGTCGGTCAGTTGAGAACTCGTAATAGGGTCATCCCTGCACTGGTGGTCCTGGCCTTGTCTGTAATGATGACTTGGGAAGGCTGCGAGAAATCTCCTGTATCAAACGGAGAGAATCCTGCGCCTGTACCGATAACGTCCGATGTCAAGTGGCAAGTCGTTTACACTGACCCCCGGGCGAGATTTACTTTTCGCCCGGGAGTAGTGTTTGATTCTTCCGGAACATTCGGCTTTGCGATCGGGGAGCAGACATATCGGACGACTGATGGCGGCCGATCTTGGATAGCGATGCCTCCAAACTTTGGCGGAGGGCTGTTCATCACAAGTAAGCAGGTCGCCTACCCGTTGGGCCCCTTTCAAAAGACAACTGACGCTGGTGAATCTTGGCTGAGGATCGCAACGCCCGCCAATAGCGGGAGAGTGATCCCGGTTACAGAGGACCTGTTCTTCTTTTTGGAGTTCATCCCTCTCGGCACGTGGTTCAATACCGTGTGCTGGAAAACAGAAGACGGTGGAAGTTCATGGACCAAAATGGGCACGCCAGAAGGTGCGATCCACGATGTTACTACAGCCGACGGTGTATCCATCGTACTGACGTTTCAGGGTTCACCAAACGCTCCGATCTCCTTATATTAT
>JBBIJH010000206.1:0-4556 GCA_037446075.1 Ignavibacteriales bacterium | reverse complement strand
GGGGGAGCCAACTTCATCGGGTGGCGAGTTTGGTTACGAACAACACCTCAAGAGTCAATGGATGATTTCAATTAACTCATAACGACCAACTGTTCACTACTCACCATTTACCGTTGACCAGTCATCAATGACCGACAATGGCCGACGAACCGCCTCAAGCAAATAGCGAAGCCCCAGGGGCACAAAGAGCCATAACTTGGGAGACAATCTTCTTCGCAGTGTGGTTGTATAAGAAGTACATTGCTCTGTTTGTGGGAGCAGCGACACTTGTGGCGATCATTTTCTCCCTCCTCGCTACACCGCTCTATACATCCCGAACGTCGATTCTTCCTGAGCTCTCAAAAGAAAAAGCGCTAGGATTGGCTGGCTTATCTTCCCTAGCGGAGGCAACGGGGATCGGGTTGGGAGAGGCACCAATTTCCAGGCTTTATCCAATGATCGTTCGAAGTGAGCGAATCTTGCGTCCAGTGATCTACCATAAGTATTCCACAAAGAAGCATACGGAGCCTGCAGACTTAGCTGAATACTGGGGGATCACGTCGGATAACAAGAACCGAGAGTTCGAGTCCGGACTGAGCAAGCTTCGACGACGAATGGATATAGTGTACGATGCGCGCCTCGGGACAATTTCGATAGAGATCAGGATGGAGGAGCCACAGCTGGCTGCAGACGTCGCCAACCAGATCGCAGCCGAACTGGATGACTATACGAGGACGAAGCGCAGGACGAACGCGACGCTGCAGCGAGAGTTCATCGAGCAGCGGATGAAGGAAGTGGAAGAACAGCTGGGACGATCGGAGATGGCCTTGAAGGAGTTTCGGGAGCGGAACCGCCGCATCATAGATTCCCCGCAGCTCATGTTAGAACAAGAGAGACTTGCTCGGGAGGTTCAGATCAACTCGACGGTCTTCATAGAGTTGAAGAAGCAATTAGAGGTGGCAAAGATCGAGGAGATCAAGAACATCCCGATCATTAATGTCCTCGATGTGGCCAGGCCGGCAGTTGTCCGGTCTTCGCCGAAAAGGGCGCGGACCGCCGTTGTGACACTTCTGTTGAGCCTTGCTTTGGCTGTCACCGTTGCGGGTTTTGTTGACCACGGATCAAAGGCGATCAGGACTCTTCTGTCGAATCTCAGAGATCACCCTCCACCCTCAGCAGCGAAACCATTAGCGAAGGTGGAGGAGAAAGAAAAGGCCTAAGCGTTCTAGGGGAGAAGAATTGCTCTTTTCGCTCTTGCACACCACAAGGGGGCTTCGTTCGTGAGAATCATTGGGATCATTCCTTCCCGCTTGGCCTCCACGCGGTTTCCAGGGAAACCCCTTGCACCAATCTGCTCGATCCCGATGGTGGGCCATGTTTATTTCCGAGGCAAGATGTGTAGGCTCCTTGCCGAGGTGTACATCGCGACGTGTGACGCCGAGATAGCGGACTACGTTACCTCTATCGGTGGTAGGGCGATCATGACAGAAAACACGCATGAGCGGGCGTCCGACCGCACAGCCGAAGCTCTTGAAAGAATTGAGAAGGAGGAGTCTATCCGTGTCGATATCGCGGTAATGATTCAAGGCGATGAGCCAATGGTGACTCCTCAAATGATCGAGGCAGCAGTTGCTCCTATGTTGACCGACGAGTCGGTGCAGGTTGTAAATTTGATGGCCCGTCTGCGGACAAGGGAAGAGCATGAAGATCCGAATGAAGTGAAGGTGGTAGTGAACTTGAGAAATGAGGCACTCTATTTTTCCCGGGAGCCAATCCCTTCCCGAAAGAAGTGGGACAAGGACCTGCCCATGATGAAGCAAGTCTGTGTCATTCCCTTTCGACGCGATTTCTTGTTTCTGTTTAAACGACTGCCCAGTACGCCTCTGGAGAGAATTGAGTCGATCGATATGAACAGAATCCTCGAACATGGGTACAAGGTACAGATGGTGGAGATTAATGAGACGATTTACTCTGTCGATACACCGGCAGATCTAGAATTTGTGGAGAGGTTGATGGTGAACGATCCTCTGTTAAGAGAGTATCGCAACGTTCAGGTTCCAAAACCCGTTGAATGAACTCAGGATTTTTCCCTTAATATGTCATGAAGTGGCGAGTCTTGGTGTCGGCACCATATCTTCAGCCGGTCTTAAATCAATATCGACCTCTCTTTGACGGGGAGGAGATTGAACTTGTCGTGCCGTCTATCCAGGAACGATTGGAAGAAGAGGAGCTACTTCCCCTCGTCAGGGATATCGATGGGGCAATCTGTGGGGATGACCAGTTTACATCGCGAGTGCTACAGGAAGCAAGAAAATTAAAGGTGATTGCAAAGTGGGGAACGGGAACTGACTCCATCGACAAAGAAACGGCCCGAGCTTTGGGAATTGTCGTGTGCAACACACCAGGTGCCTTTACTGAGGCCGTCGCGGATACAGTTCTGGGTTACATTCTCACCTTTGCCCGCAGGTTGTATCAACTAGATCGCGAGGTGAAGGAGGGTCGGTGGACGAAACAGAGAAGCGTATCCTTAAGAGAGTCCACACTGGGTGTGATCGGTGTTGGGAACATCGGCCGCGCCGTCGTGAGGCGAGCCGCTGCATTCGGAATGAAAATTCTCGGGAACGATATCGTTGAAATCCCGGCCGATTTTTGCAAGGAGTATATGCTGAAAATGCTCTCGAAAGACGAACTACTCAAAGAGTCCGATTTCGTCAGCCTGAGCTGTGACCTGAATCCAACGAGCTATCACCTCATTGGCCAAGGCGAGTTCTCTCTTATGAAACCGACAGCCTATCTGATCAATACTGCTCGCGGGGCCGTCGTCGATGAAAGCTCGCTTGTGGAGGCTTTGTGGAAGAAGCAGATCGCTGGTGCTGCACTCGATGTCTTTGAGAAAGAGCCGCTTCCTCTTGAGAGTCCCCTGCGACAATTTCAGAACGTTCTTCTCGCACCGCATAATGCGAATAGCAGTCCGGCTGCTTGGGATTACGTCCATCGTAACACGATCAGCATGCTTATTAAGGAGTTGCGTAACCGCGAGCAATCCTCGAGGAATTTGACGAGATGAAAAAAACTAACCGGCGGCCTGAGACATCGATTATCATTCGAGCGTTCAATGAGGAGAAACATCTCCCAGCACTCCTCGAGGGGATCGAGAATCAAACTTATCAAGATCTAGAGGTCATCCTGGTGGACTCAGGTTCCTTTGATCGGACAAAATCCATCGCGAGGGAGTGGGGAGCAAAGGTGCTTTCCATTGATAGTGATGACTTCACTTTTGGCTTTTCCTTGAATTGCGGCGTCGAAGCTGCTCGCGGCAAATACATCGTCATCGCGTCCGCTCACACCAAGCCAGTTGATCAAAACTGGATCGAATCTCTTGTGAACGCCCTCAGGCAAGACAGCGTCGCAATGGTTTATGGTCGGCAAGTGGGCGTTCCCGACTCCAAGTTTGGCGAGTGTCGAGACCTCGAGCGGCTTTTTGGCCCGCTCCCGAAGACGATTTCCTCGCCTGATTACTTCGCCAACAACGCAAACTCCGCCGTCCGTCGAGATTTGTGGGAACAGTATCGATTTGACGAATCGCTTCCTGGGTGTGAAGACATCGACTGGGCAAAGCACTGGATCGAGCAAGGGTATCGGGTCATCTATGAACCTGAGGCCGCCGTCTATCACATCCATGAAGAAACGTGGGACCAGGTGCAAAGGCGCTACTATCGAGAGGCTGCGGCGATGAGGGCTATCGGCTTGATGGGCCCGCGAATCATTCCGCGTGTTGTCGGCTCAGAGTTCAGGGCGCTCGTTAGTGATCTCGCGGCCCTTAGAAGACAGACCGCCTTCCGAGGTTCTCTGCCGGAGGTCTTTCAATTCCGTTATCGGAAAGCGCTCGGCACGGCGTTAGGGTTGCTCAACGGGAGCATCATGCAGAAGCCTCAAGAGCGAGATAAGATGTTCTACACGCGCACGGCGCGCGCCGTTGTCATCCGCGCTCCTCAGCATGCCTCCCTTGAGCCTGTGCGTGTCCCTGAAGTAAAACCGGGTGATGTACTCATCGAAGTCGCCTACGAGGGGGTGTGCGGGACGGACCTTGAGATTCTCAATGGCACGCTCGGATACTTCAAGAACGGCCTCTCAAAATATCCAATTGTGCCGGGCCACGAATTCTCGGGTTGGATTACCCGTGTGGGAGTGAACGTCGATGGATTCCAAGTCGGCGACCCTGTGGGCGTTGAGTGCATTCAAAGCTGTGGAAGGTGCGAGAATTGTTTGAAAGAAAACTGGGTGGCCTGCCCGGATCGGAAAGAAGTCGGCGTCATGGGACTTGGTGGTGGTTACGCCCAGTACGTTGCTGTTCCTTCCCGTTTCGTCCACAAGATACCAAGCACGCTTGACATGCGAAAAGCCGCGCTCTGTGAGCCTTTGGCTGTTGTGCACAAAGGACTGAGACGAATCAACCATCTTCTCAAGGATCTCAAGAGTACCGACGCGTGTGCAGTAATTGGGGCGGGGCCAATAGGACATCTCTCTGCCCAAGTTTTGAAGCTGCGAGGACATCCTGTTTCCATTTTCGACCAAGA
>JBBIJH010000205.1:0-4568 GCA_037446075.1 Ignavibacteriales bacterium | reverse complement strand
TGTGGTTTATTATCCTTAAAGCGAATCTCAAAACAATCGATGAAGGGGCTCTGGATCTGTCCGATGCTTCTGCGACTTACGTGAGTGTAAATCTCGGTGGTCTTGCAGCTGGCGTGTCCAAGCAGCGCCTGTATGCACCGCAAGTCAATACCCTGCTCGTGGAGATGACTCGCGAAGGAGTGGCGAAGGGAGTGCAGTGAAACTTGTTTTTTTATCCCAGCTTTTTCAACCCCACTCCTGAAGATGTTGTAGGCACTCCGCATGCTCAGATAATTTCTCTCGCCCTGTCCTTCGAAGATGTAACTCCTCGGGCGGAACACGCGGCAGTATTCTTCCAAAGCCCGCCGAACGGTCTCTAAGAGTACTGTGTACCGATCCTTCTTCCCTTTTGCCGAGCGGATGTGAATCATGTTCCGATCCCAATCGATGTCTTCCAGTCCCAGCTTCACCGCCTCGCCAACACGCAGCCTAGCCCCATAGATAGTCATCAACAGAAGCCTGTGCTTGGGATTCCGGACAGAAAAGAGGATGTCCCTCACCTCTTCCACACTCAGCACGTCTGGAAGCCTTCGCTCCTTCATCGGTCGAGGGATGGAACCGATTTTCAATGGCATCTCGCACAGGTCGACATACAGGAGTCGCAGTGCATCGAAGGCCTGATTCACACTGGAGGGTGCTAACTGCGCGTCATCGATGAGATACTGCAGGTACGCGCGAAAGTCCCCTTCCGTCAATGTGCGGAGGTGGCGGGGATGAAAGAACTTCACAAACGATCTCAGACAACTCAAATACGCCTTGATCGTTTTGTGGCTGTAGTTCCTCAGCCGCATCTCCTCGCGCACCTTCCTCCAAAGCGAGGGATGTGGAGGAACCACGGCCTTGGATCTGTATCCCCCTCGTGATATCTGAGTGGCAGGCTGCAATCTCGAAAGGTCTGCGCTGGTCTACAGCGAATCGGTTGATGCCTTGTGGCGCTAATATTAGGAAACCGTGATACGAAAGTCAAGCCGTCATCGGCCTGCCGAGGTAGAAAACTTCTCGGGATCTCCCTAAACTCAGCGTTACGCTAGCGAGGGCTCTCCACTATCGGCCACAGAGGTCGCAGGCTCTTATGAAGGAAGGTAAAATCGGGAGAAACTTCTGGAGATCCGATGGTTCCAGGACTCCGCGGTCACCATGCCCTACCCGCCAGCAATAGCCCCCACAATCAAAAAAGGCTCGGCACCTTTTGCAACTGCTTCGGGAAGCGGGGCATCGGGCGAATCGTGCGACAAATCCTCTCCGCAAGCGAAGAACCGCACGAATGCCCGGCGCTGATGAGTGACGTGATCTCGTACCGTCCCACGAAGCATCGGGTACCGGGCTTCGAGCGCGTCAAGAACAGACCGCTGTGTCGCCGGAGCGTGAACGTTAAGCTCGACTTCGCCATCGACGCGCGCGAGGGTACGGAGGTGAGGGGGAAGGACGACTCTGATCATTACGGATTGATCAAATTCCAATTATCAAGATCCAATTTCTAAACAATTTCCAAATCGCAAGACCAAAAACCGAAACAGCGCGTCGGTCAGTCAATTTTGGAATTGAATATTGGAATTTATTTGGAATTTGATGCTTGAGACTTGGAATTTCTCAGGCTATTGTTTGAACCTCCACGGACAACACGGCTGGAAGATCTCGAACGATGGGACTCCAGCTATCTCCCGCGTCTGCTGATGCGTACACCTGTCCGCCCGTCGTGCCGAAGTACACGCCGCACGGATCGAGGGAGTCAACAGCCATTGCGTCCCGCAGCACGTTGACGTAGCAGTTGCTCTGCGGCAAACCTTTGGCAAGAGCTTCCCACTCGTTTCCGCCACTCCGACTGCGGTACACACGCAGTTTCCCCTCCGGCGGATAGTGCTCATAATCGCTCTTGATGGGAACAACATAAACGGTGTCCGGCTCCTGCGCGTGAACGTCGATCACGAAGCCGAAGTCCGTGGGCAGATTCCCGCTGACCTCGTACCACGATTCGCCAGCGTCGTCGCTGCGCATGACGTCCCAGTGCTTCTGCATGAACAGCACGTTCGGACGAGACGGGTGCATCGCGATGCGGTGGACACAGTGGCCGATCTCGGCGTTGGGATCGGGTATATATTCTGACTTCAGTCCACGATTTATCGGTTTCCACGTCTTGCCGCCGTCGTCGGTGCGGAACGCACCAGCAGCTGAGATCGCGATGAACATCCGACCGCCGTCTTTACGATCTAACAGGATCGTATGCAAGCACATCCCCCCGGCACCGGGCTGCCATTTCGGCCCTGTGCCGTGGCCTCGCAGGCCAGCGAGTTCGTGCCACGTCTGTCCACCATCAACCGTGCGGAAGAGCGCTGCGTCTTCAACACCCGCATAGACGGTATCCGGATCGGTCAACGATGGCTCGAGATGCCAGACGCGCTTGAATTCCCAAGGATGTTGCGTCCCGTCGTACCACTGGTGAGTAGTGAGCGGCTTGCCGCTCTCCGCGGAAGTGTCGTAAACGAACTTGTTGCTCTCGCCCTTGGGCATTCCATCTGGCGTTGTCGTTGGCTCTCCGGGAGGAGTGCCGGGCTGGTACCAGGTCTTGCCTCCATCATCCGAGCACTGGATGATCTGCCCAAACCAGCCGCTGGTCTGCGATGCATACAGCCGATCGGGATCAGCGGGTGATCCCTTGATATGGTAGATTTCCCAACCGGCAAAGTGGGGACCGCTAACTTCCCACTGCTTGCGCTTCCCGTCAGACGTCAGAACGAAAGCGCCCTTCCGTGTACCAACAAGCACTCGTACGTTGCTCATTCTGCGCTCCTATGGAAGTGAGAAGGGAATTATCGGGGTTTATCCGACCGCCCGATCCTAACAAAGCAATGCCATTCTAAGAATTGAGAAAGCTAAAGTCAAGGAAAAAATTCTCTCACCGCTTCAGAGGAACAGGATCTGGGATTTTAGTGACGTGGGCAGCGAGATATACATCAGTGTGGGCATTGCAAACGGGAGAAGGCTCGATAATTGAGGTTCCGAGCGTAGGAATTCCGAGGGCTCAGCAAGACTTTCCACAGCTTATCCCTTATCGTCAGTTTCACCTCCCGGCTTTTTTCCTCCCCTCGAAGGGTCTTCTGGCGCAGGCGACAGAACTTTGTTCTTCGGTTGAAGAAGAGAAGTTATGATCGAGACAGTCAGGATTGCCGCCACCACCCCTAACGAGATGCTGGTTGGAATCTTGTATAGATCGGCAATCAACATTTTAACTCCGATGAAAACGAGAACGACAGAAAGACCGTAATGCAGGTGTTGAAAAAGCTTCATGATTGCAGCCAACGCAAAGTACAGCGCACGTAATCCAAGGATCGCAAAGACATTGGAGGTGTACACGACGAACGGATCCAATGTAATTGCCAGTACCGCAGGGATGGAATCAACTGCAAAAACGACATCGGTACTCTCAACCACTAACACGGTGATGAAGAGAGGAGTGGCAATCGCCCGTCCAGTTTCCCTTGAAAAAAACTTGCCCCCGACAAAGGTTTGCGTGACGGGCACAAACTTGCGAAACACTCGAAGCACAAGGTTCCTCTCGGGACGAATCTCCTTGCCTTTGCCGAAAGCCATCCTGATTCCGGCGACGATCAAAATAGCCCCGAAGAAATAGGTGATCCAGTGAAACGTCCGGATCAGGGTTATCCCCAGTACAATGAAAATTGCTCGCATCACAAGTGCGCCGATGATGCCCCAGAACAACACTTTGTGTTCATACTGTCGCGGCACACGGAAGTAGGAGAAAATCAGGAGAAAGACAAAGAGATTATCGATGCTGAGAGATTTCTCGATCAAGTAGGCGGTCAGGAATTCCAGAGCAGTGTGGGGGCCCCGCTCAAGATAAACGCCGAAGTTGAATAGAAGAGCTATCCCGATCCAGACCGCACTCCAGATGAGCGCCTCCTTTAGTTTCACCTCATGGCTTCTACGGTGAAAGACACCAAGATCGAGCGCCAGCATCACGACGACCGTGACGCCGAAAACGATCCAGAGCACTATTTGGGGTGACATCGAGAATTTAATTCGCTGAAGTTACACGAGATCGCTAAGGCTTCGAACTAAAGGACTCTCCAGTGTCATTCTTCCTCGCTTTCGCTCTTCGGAATGACAAATGGAGGCTTTTCGTGTGCCTCGTAAGTCGTCTTCGACGATCTAACCCGTCCAACTTTGGCGCGCGCGATCGAGGAGCACGGTGCATTTTGCGCTTTGTCACTACCAGGAGGTCCTCCACAGCTTCGATCGCTGCACGGTGTGCATCGAAGAAAGCGGGGTTATTCAAACAAATGAGACGGCGCTAATAGGAAGCCGGCAACCGAAATTTTCTCTCCACAGGCCTTCGCCACGGCCGCTCCGCCGACCAATGTCGGTCTGAGGACTGAACGACGGTCATATCTTTCAATCCGGCTTTTTCAATCAGTTCCTGCATCTCCTCAATCGTGAAAGATGCCCGTAAGGAATCTCGATACAATCTTTTCTGGTACTCGCTGCAATCCCCTGCATACCGTTCTGTAAGC
>JBBIJH010000204.1:0-4599 GCA_037446075.1 Ignavibacteriales bacterium | reverse complement strand
ATTACCATTTTCTCGTCCCACGGGGTGAGATCGGTCAATTCTATCCTTCCCGTCATGCCGAGATCGTCCGTCAAGCTGATGTCATCTTCATCATCGACACGAACCATTTCACTCGCCTTCGAAGCATGGAGCCGTATGTTCGGGAAAGCAAGGCAGTCAAGATCTGCATCGACCATCACCTGGACAAGGACGGCAACGCCGATTACTATCTCATCGATGAACCGGCAACCGCGACGGCTGAAATCGTTTACCACCTCTTGCAGCATCTCGACGACAGGAAGATGAATGCAGAGATCGCACGAGCTCTTTATACTGCAATCATGACCGATACGGGTTCATTCCGATTCCCCAAGACCGATCCGGAAATCCATCGAGTCGCCGCCCATCTCATCGAACTTGGCGCTGATCCTTCATTGATCTACCAAGAAGTGTACGAGAAGGGGCCGGTGAACACGCTTCGGCTTCTCGGGCTTGCGCTGGCGAATCTGAAAACCGTCTGTGATGGAAAAGCAGCCTACATGGTCGTGACGAGAAAGATGTTCGAGGAGACGGGAACGAAAGAATATCAAACGGATAACTTCATCGACTATACGATGCGGATCGGCGGAGTGCAGATTGGCCTCCTCTTCAATGAACTTCACGACGGCGTTAAAATCAGCTTTCGCTCGAAAGGCGTAATTCCTGTGAACGAGCTGGCAAAGGAATTCGGCGGCAAAGGACATCTGAACGCCGCCGGGGCCCGACTCTTCGATGCGAAACTCGATGAGACGATCAAGGCTGTCTTAGACCGAGTTGCTGCTTACCTTCCCCGGAACGCGTAACTCGAGTATCACTTCTCTCGTATTAGTTTCTTCACCTAACTCGGAGACAAACTCTACAACCCTTCACACTGGGAGATCATCATGAAAATCTCGGCAGAGATGAAAACCATCGAGCAAGTGAAAGCCGATGTCGCCTGCACGTTCTTGTTCGAGGATCGGAAACTTCTTGACGCGCAGATGCAAGCACTGAAGAAAACTTTGAAAACCAAGATTGAGGCGCTCGCGGAAACAAAGGACTTCAAAGGCAAAGAAGGTGAGTCGGTTGTGCTTTACACGGAAAATCGGTTCGCCGCGTGCAGACTGATGCTTGTAGGACTGGGTGAAGAAAAGAAGCTCACGCTTGAGAAGCTACGACGAGCGGCCGCTACCGCCGCGAAGAAAGCCCAAAGCCTGAAGCTCCATAGCATGGCGATTGAGTTTCCAAACCGAGCTAGTGCCACCGTGAAGGAGTCTACTGCGGACATTAGCCAGGCCCTTGCAGAAGGCGCAGCTCTTTCTCTCTACAGGTATGATAAGTACTTCACAGAGAAAAAGGAGAAAGAGCCAAAAGTGGAACGCATTGTGTTATTTGACGGGGATGCCAAACGAGTGAAGGAGGTGCGCAAAGGTGCCCAGGCAGCCCAGGTGATCATAGAAGCAGTCTACCTGGCACGGGACCTCGAAAACGCTCCCAGCAACGAAATCTATCCTGAGTCTCTCGCGCAGGCCGCTAAGCAGTCTGGAAAGAGAAGTGGGTTCAAAGTAACGGTGCTCGAGAAGAAGAAGATCGAGCGACTGGGCATGGGCGGACTTCTCGCAGTAAATCAAGGAAGTGCTAAACCACCTCGGTTTATTGTTCTCGAGTACGGAGAGAACAACAAGAAAGCTGCCGGCACTGCCGTTCTCGTTGGGAAGGGGATTACCTTCGACACGGGGGGGATTTCGCTGAAGCCCTCGGCAAACATGTCCGAGATGAAGATGGACATGTCGGGTGCGGCAGCAGTGATCGGGGCCTTCGAAGCAGCCGCGCGATTGCAACTGCCCATACATCTTGTGGGTCTTATCCCTGCTACGGAAAATATGCCGAGCGGCTCTGCTGTCAAGCCGGGGGACATCATCAAGCATTACGGCGGGAAGACTTCGGAAGTTGACAACACGGACGCCGAGGGGAGGCTGATACTTGCCGACGCCCTCGGATATGCGGAGAAGTACAAGCCAGATGTGGTCATCGACCTGGCAACCCTAACCGGCGCGTGCGTAGTGGCGCTTGGACACTTCGCAACCGGAATGATGGGTAATGACAACGGATTAATGGATAAACTGAAGGCTGCCGGGGAGAAGACTTATGAACGCGTATGGCCTCTTCCTTTGTATGATGAGTATGAGAAGTTGATCAAGAGTGATGTGGCAGACGTGAAAAACGTCGGCGGGCGGTGGGCTGGGGCCATTACTGCCGCCTGGTTCTTGAAAAAGTTCGTCGGCAAGTACAAATGGGTACACCTCGATATCGCTGGCACCGCAATTCTGGAAGAACCTCAGGACTACGCGCCGAAGGGTGGTTCGGGTGTCGGTGTGAGGCTACTCGTCGAATTTCTAAGAAACTGGAAGAAGTAGGAACGCTGCCGCTGAACACAAGCTTTGAAAAGATCGGGATCGCGTTCGACCTATTCCCGTTATCGAGAAACAACGCATCGATTCATTTCGGGCTTGACATTCATCTCAATTCTGATATATTCTTAACCCGCAGATAAGGGGGAGAAGCTCTGAAGACCTTTCTTACATTCATCTCGAAAATTCCGTAAATCTGTCTTAGAAGCCAGTTTCGTACACCGATTCCTTGAGCCCTCTCTTCTCCCGATTCGCGAGGGTTCTAAACTCCGTCACCGCCGATTCGTCGGGCTATTCCTTGCAACTCACAATCATAAGGAGGGAAAATGAAGATGACACCTTTTCTCCTGTTCTCTCGCCGCGTCGTTGCGATCAGCTGCTGTATACTGGCAGCGATGCTGGTTTTCTCGGTTGCGCTTGCGCAGGGGACTGGATCAATCGTCGGTAGGGTAGTCGAGGCAAAGACGGGGGAAGGACTGCCCGGCATAAGCGTTGCGGTGAAAGGCACCCGGCTTGGTGCTGCGACCGGCCGGGATGGGAATTACACCATCCGGAATGTGCCAAGTGGTACCTACACGCTGGTGTTCTCCGGTGTTGGCTTCTCGACAGTTGAGGTGAGTAACGTCAGAGTGAAGGAGGGTGAAGCCTATACGGCGAACGCTGAGCTGACCGCGGTAGCTATTCCAGTCAGTGAGATGACAGTTTACGGTGCTTCCTTGAGACCTGAACGAATCACGGAAGCCCCGGCAGCAGTCAGCGTTCTGGGACCTGAAGAGATCAAAGATCACGGCAGCCACGGCCAACTGCCGCGTTTGCTGGAGGCGGTTCCGGGCGTCGATGTCGTTCAGAACGGTGTTTACGACTTCAACATCAACACACGTGGTTTCAACAGCTCCTTGAACCGGCGGTTGCTGGTTCTCATGGACGGCAGAGACCTCTCGGTGGTCCTCCTTGGCGCGCAAGAATGGAATGGACTGCCTGTCCCATTAGAAGATATTGGGAGGATTGAGCTTGTCCGAGGCCCCGGCTCAGCGCTCTATGGTGCGAATGCTTTCAATGGCGTCCTCAATATTACCACGGCAGCTCCAAGAGATATCGTTGGGACAAAGATCGCCATCACCGGGGGACAGCTTTCAACCTTCCGCGGTGACATCCGTCACGCTGGTGTTTCTGGCCCCTGGGGCTACCGCATAAACATCGGCGGAATTCGTTCCGACACTTGGACCGTATCTCGTGACAGTGCCCGGGCGAGGTCTGGGTCGATCTACACGGACAGAGCTACGGGGTTCAAGAAAGGCACTTTTGAATACCCCGACCTCCTCGTTGAGGCGAAAAAGTATGACCCAGACAAGCTCTCTTCGCTGTATGGGTCTCTCAGAGTGGATCGAGATTTCGAGGGAGGCGCTTTCCTGACAGCTGAAACAGGTATAAGTCAGACCGAGAATGAGGTAGTCCTGACCGGTATCGGCCGTGTCCACGTGGCAAGAGCACGGAGGCCCTATGGCCGAGTTGCCTACACGTCCGCGAACTTCTATGCCCAGTTCTGGGCTGCGGGACGAAAAGCGATGGGACCGCATTACTCACTGCAGTCCGGTGGGCCACTGATTACCACGTCTGAGAACGCTCACATTGAATTTCAGCACAATTTCGACGTTGCTGACAATCGTCTCCGCGTAGTCTGGGGTGCCTCGCATCGCTACCAGCATGAGAACACAGAGAAGACCCTGATGCCCGCCCCGCGCTTCGATAACTCAAGCGGCCTCTTTGCCCAGGCGGAGTACAAGTTCACCGACCGACTGAAAGGGCTTGTTGCGGGGCGCTTTGACCGCAGTACACTCCACGACGATCAAATCTCTCCCAAGGCAGCCATCGTCTTCTCACCTGTAAGCGACCATTCTTTGAGATTGACGTTCAACCGTGCTTTCCAGGTGCCGAATTATTCAGAGCTTTTCCTTGAGGCGAACGTCGGAGCTCCGAGTGCAAGCCCCCGACAACTTGAGGCTGGCCTCGAACAATACTTCGCGGCTGTCAAGGCATCTCTACCGCCAGCACTCGTTACCCCGCTCAATCTCCCGAGCAACCTTCCCTGGGAGTTTCGGAGTCTTACTAGAGTCCTGGCTCTCGGGAACAAGAATCTGAAGGTCGAGAAGATCACGGGATGGGAAATTGGTTACAAAGGCCTCATTGAGAA
>JBBIJH010000203.1:0-4608 GCA_037446075.1 Ignavibacteriales bacterium | reverse complement strand
GGCCGAGGATCCTTTCGTACACGGTTGCCATTATTTCAGCAGGGTAAAGCGTCACCAGATCATCGAGATCAAGATTATCCCTCGCCGCTTTGAAATGGAATCTTGCCCTTTTGCTTTCGAATCGGATGAGCGTCTCGAACTGTGAGTTTGCACGCAGCCCGAGGAGATCCGACTCGCAATAGTCGTGGGAGCGCAGGTCCTCTAATGGCAGATAGATACGTCCTCGCCCCGCATCCGTCTTCAAGTCGCGCAGAATGTTTGTCAGCTGCAAGGCGATCCCCAACTGCTCGGCATACTGTTTCGCCGAGGGATTCCGGTAACCAAGAATTTCAATACTTATCAACCCCACCGTTGATCCAACTCTATAGCAGTAAGAGTAAAGCTCGTCAAAAGTCTCGTAACGATTTGTAGTCAGATCCATTGTAACTCCGTCGATCAATTCGAGGAGAAGATCGGATGAGATCCCGTATTGTCGAACGATCGAAGCAATCTCCGCGAGATCCGAGCTGTCCGATTCGTGCCTCAGGGCAAATAACAGCCGTGCTCTCCAATCCTTTAATTGCGCCCATTTCTTTTCCAGCGGGTCGTGACTATCGATAATGTCGTCCGTCCGGCGGCAGAAGTCATAGAGCGTGATCATTGCATGGCGCTTCTCCCTAGGAAGGAAGAGAAAGCTGTAGAAGAAATTGCTCCGCCGGTTCTTTCTGGATTCGACCGCCACTGACATCTCTGCTAAGGGGATTCACGCCTGAGTTTGAATGAAGGATTGCAGAGCAAGCAGAATTCGCTCCGGTGCCATGATCGACGGCCTTCGCAAGAGAACATCTGCCCCGGCTTCCTTTACTTTCGCCAGGATTCTCCTGCCAGCAAGCCACGTGAGCCTCAGCTGAAAGCGCAGATCGTTTCCGACGGATTGAATCAGAGCCTTTCCTTCGTCAAATAGCCGCATGGTACGTCCTATTTCGAACTCCAACAAGTCAACAATCTTCGGCGTCGTTTTCTTCGATAGCAGTTCGGCTTCAGTGCAGCCAAAAGTTCTTAAATCCTCCGCAGGCAAATAGATTCTGTCATTGCTGAGATCGATAGAAAGGTCTTGCCAAAAGTTCGTCAACTGCAGTGCCGTACAGATCGCGTCTGATTGTTTCAGCCGGTTTCCCCCCTCGTATCCAAAGAGACGCAAGACGATCCTCCCGATCGGATTAGCAGAATGAGAACAGTAGTGGAGCAGCTCATCCCAAGATGCATAACGCTTTTTCTCCACATCCATTTTGAAAGCGAGAAGTAGGTGCTCGAACGGTTCCAAGGGCAACTGGATGCTCGCGAGCGTTTCGGCCAGCGCGATGAAGATCGGCTCCTGCGCAATGCCATTCCTCGCGTCCCGTAGCTTCTCTCCCATCTCATCCAGTCTGTCGAGTCGCTCTTCTCTGCTGAGATCCCTCTCATCAGCGATGTCATCTGCACTTCGAGCAAAAGCATAGATGGCAGCGATGTATCTCCGCTTCTCTCGAGGGATCAGGATAGAAGCGACGGGGAAGTTCTCGTAGTGACGAGCGATCTCGCCGCACCGGCGGAATGCTTTTTCCACTGAGGTTGAATCGACCAAGAGGTTTCTTCTCAATATGTGAGAACCTCAACTTGAGAATTCGAGAGGGCTTCGTCGATAAGCTTCTGGATGTCTAAAGGTTTTTCCGCTTCAAGGAGTTCCTCCTTGTTTGCCCATGTGCTCGGACTCCTTGGCATCATGAACGAACAACAGTCAGCGTATGGCGCAGCCGAAATTTCAAATGTACCGATTGCCCTCGAGGTACGGATGATTTCATTTTTGTCAAAACTAATTAGCGGCCTCAAGATGGGAAACTCCGCCACCTCATCGATCATGCGCAAGTTGCGGAGCGTCTGGGATGCGACTTGTCCCAGGCTCTCCCCGGTCACTAGGCTTTCAGCTCCTTCTTTCTTCGCGACCGCTTCCGCAATCCTGACCATCATCCTCCGGTACAGGATTACACGGAGTGGCGATGGGGTTTTGGCCACGATCTCTTGCTGGGTCGCTGCAAATGGGACGACGTAGATTCTTGATCGGTACTGGAACTGGGTTAAAACCTTCGCAAGAGCCCGCGCTTGATCAATGGAGTCTTTTGATATGAATGGATAACTGTGAAAGTGAACAAAGACGACTTCAGCCCCCCTCTTCATCATCTGATACGAGGCAACGGGCGAATCAAATCCAGCGGAAAGCAATGCAACCACTTTTCCGCTGCATCCGACGGGCAAACCTCCCGGTCCGGCAAGCTTCCTTGTGTAGACATACGATTCTCGGTCCCCAATCTCAATATAAACCGTGACGTCGGGGTCCTTGAGCTTCACCTCGGAGGAAAAATTCTTCTGAAGAAAAGCACCCACCTCTGCATTGATCTCTGGAGAAGTCAGGTGGAACGCCTTGTTCCCGCGCTTCGTTTCCACTTTGAAAGTTTGGAATTTCACCCGCTTCAACAAAGCTGCCGCAACTTCCTCAATCGAACGAACCGAAAGTGAACACTCCACGCCAATTCCAAAATAGACGATGCCGAACACCTTACTGAGTCGGGATGAGAGCGTAGCCTCCAGTTGATGGACGTTCTCTGTAACCTTTTCCACGTCCGCCTCCAGGGATGAGTTCTTTGATAGTTCGATTGTGATGCGGCTGTGACCGAGTTTAACTGCCTCGCCCTTTACGACGCCGGAAAGCGATCTCCGAATGTTGTCACGCAGCCGATGCTTGAAGAACTCGATGTTCTTCCCTTTCAGCCCGATCTCTCCGTAGTGTATGAGGGCTACTGGTTTCATCGATCCCTAGAGGTTGCGAACTCCACTACCGTACCTTCCTTTTGTATCTTGCCTTGAGAAAATTCTTAAGCTGATCGAACTCGTTGAACAGTTTCGTCGTGCAGCCGATGATCCATCCAGGAATATCCGCCTGCCTCTTCGTGGTAACAACGTAGACAGGTTTGCCAAAGTACTTTGCTATGGTCAGCTCACCTTTTGTACCAGCACCTTTCGCTGCGCTTTCATCCCACAGGCAGACGACGTAATCTGTTCTCCTAGCAATCTCGAGGCAATCGATCATCACGAGCGCGCTCACAAGTTTTTGAAAGTCGGTCAAGTTCGTCCGTTTCAGTCGCTTCTGACTGATTCCCGGGTAGTGCTTCGTGAGGAATCTTTCGCTAGCAACAACAGGATTGAACACTCGATGCCCTAGTTCATTCTCGATCCATTTTTGAAGTTCAGATCGCCATCCGGCACCTGCCCTCGGGGCATGTTCCATTCCTCCCGAAAGATAAGCTCTGAGAACTTTCTTCTCAACTCCCATACGCCCGCCTGAGCAAAGTCGCTAGATGCAGAACCTCTACCTTTAGTTTCTCTTTCTTCACTCCATACTCTATCTGCCCGTGACAGCCTGGATTTGCGAGGGCAACGATTTCAGCACCCGTCTGCTTGATGTGGTCCATCTTTCGCTTCAGAAGCTTCATCGAATCTTCAAACCGTACGATGTTGTAGATCCCCGCGCTTCCGCAGCACCAGGTTGCTTCCTCGAGCTGGATAAGTTCGAGGCCCGGTATCATTCTCAAGAGCTGCTTTGGCTGCTCGCTGATCTTCTGCGAGTGAACGAGATGGCAGGCCTCGTGGTACGTGACCAATTTGCGGATCGGGACCTGCGGTTGAACGAAGTCGATGGCCACCAGAAACTCAGAGAAATCTTGGACCTTAGCAGACAATCTTCTGGCCCGAAGGGAATATTCGTCATCCTCGGCGAGTAGATGTCCATATTCCTTCATAAATGCGCCGCAGCCGGCAGAATTCGTGACGATGGAATCCAGACGATACGACTCGAAGGTCTCGATTGTCTTCCGTGCAAGCTGGCGGGCTGTTTTTATCATCCCGTTGTGGGCTTGAAGAGAGCCGCAGCAAATCTGACCGCGTGGAATAACAACTTCACAATTGTTCTTCGTCAAAACGCGCACTGTGTCATCGTTGACATCTGCATACATTACATTCATCAGGCATCCTGTGAGGAATCCAACTCGATACTTCCTTCTGCCACCCGCGGGGACAATCTCTGGAAGGAATTCATCCGAAAACTTCGCCGAGATCCGTGGAGCGACCTCCTGAAGCCTGGAAAGTTTCGGAGAGAGTCCATCAAGAACACTCGTGTTCCTGAGAAGCCCACCAAGGCCCGACCACTGATAGAACCGAAGGAGACGAGCTGTGGACTTGAGGCGCTTCTCAGAGGAAAACAGCCATGCAAGGAAGACAGATTTCAAGATTCGATTCTTCATGCTCATCACATTCTGTTCTTCAATCTGAGCGCGCGATGCTTCCACGAGCGATCCATATTTCACGCCGGCGGGGCAGGCAGTTTCACATGCCTGGCAATCAAGACAGAAGTACATCTCGTCAACAAAGCCGGGCGTCATTTCCATCTCGCCTTCCGCGACCGACTTCATGAGGCGGATTCGGCCACGAGGAGAGGATTTTTCCCGAAGGGTCAGGGCATAGGTCGGACAATGAGGGAGACACAACCCGCAATGAATGCAGTTCGAGAGGAAATCATAGCTCGGGATGTCCACGCCC
>JBBIJH010000202.1:0-4726 GCA_037446075.1 Ignavibacteriales bacterium | reverse complement strand
ACGGAAAAGGAAATCGATCTCATCCGTGAAAGTTGCAGAATTGTATGCGAGGTTTTGAAGTTACTCGAACGATACATTCGACCGGGAATCCAGACAAAGGAGCTAGATCAGATCGCTGAAGATTTCATCCGTTCTTCAGGCGGGGAGCCGGCATTCAAGGGTTACGGCAGCGACAAGAAGAATCTCTTTCCAGCCTCGATCTGCGTTTCCGTTGAAGATGTCGTCGTCCACGGGATACCTAACGGGAGGACACTGTTGGAGGGAGAAATCGTCTCGATTGATGTCGGCGTAAGAAAGAACGGTTTTTATGGGGACGGCGCGCGCACGTATGCAGTTGGGGCAATCAACGAAGAGAAAGCGCGCTTGTTAAGGGTAACGGAGCAATCGCTGTACGAGGGGATCGCACGGGCAACCGAGGGAAACCGTTTGTATGAAATTTCCTCCGCAGTCCAGCGGTATGTCGAAGGCGCTGGATTCTCCGTTGTGAAAGATCTGGTAGGACACGGGATCGGGAAGAGCCTGCATGAGGAACCGCCCATCCCGAATTTCGTCCCAAGAAAAGGGGAGCGAAAGGACCTCAAATTGAGGGAGGGGATGACTCTCGCGATCGAGCCGATGGTAAACTACGGCACGGACCGAGTTCGGATCGAGTCCGACGGCTGGACTGTTCGCACATTTGATGGAATGCCATCGGCGCACTTTGAGCATACGATCGTTGTCCGGAAGAACAGTGCGGAGATCCTCACTGTCTAGGGAGCGGGGTTTGAACTATGGCGAAGCAAGAACCAATTAAAATGGACGGTGTGATTATGGAAACCCTGCCGAATGCCACATTCAAAGTGAAGCTAGAAAATGGGCACGAGGTTCTTGCACACATCTCTGGAAAGATGAGGATGAACTTCATTAAGATTTTGGTCGGTGATAAAGTGACGGTGGAAGTTTCTCCGTACGATCTTTCTAAGGGCAGAATTATTTATCGATACAAGTAGTCGGAGGGGAGAAACGAATGAAGGTCAGGGCATCAGTGAAAAGACTGTGTGACAATTGTAAGATCGTCCGACGGAAAGGTGTCGTTCGGGTCATCTGCAAAAACCCAAAGCACAAGCAACGGCAAGGATGATCATCGGATTGGGATTCCGATGATTGACCTTCGGAATTCAAGCAATGGTTCAAACTCTGGAGAACTCACTCAGTGGCACGCATCGCGGGGGTTTATCTCCCAAAACAGAAAAGAGCAGAAATTGGCCTGACGTATATCTACGGGCTTGGGCGCAGCTCTGCACAGAAGATCCTTACCAAGGCAGGAGTTGACTGGAACAAACGAGTCGGGGAACTCAACGACGAGGAAGTTGCTAAGATCCGCTCCATCATCACTTCAGACTACAAAGTGGAAGGCGCACTGCGGAGTGAAGTCCAGATGAACATCAAGCGTCTCATGGATATCGGATGCTATCGCGGCATCCGGCATCGGAAGGGGCTTCCAGTGCGCGGTCAAAGGACGCGAACGAACGCCCGTACCCGCAAAGGGAAGAGGAAAACAGTAGCAGGAAAGAAAAAAGCGGTAGCGAAGAAGTAACAAATCTTAGGATCGGGAGGAAGACTTTGGTCACGAAACCTACTACGGCAGCTCCGGTACGAAAGAAGAAGAAGGTGAACGTAGACGTGAACGGGCGCGCGTACATCAAAGCGACGTTTAATAATGTCATCGTGACGGTCACGGATGTGTACGGGAACACAATTGCGTGGTCCTCGGCTGGCAAGAACGGCTTTAAAGGGTCAAGAAAAAACACGCCCTTTGCCGCTCAAGTGTCGGCGGAAGCGGCTGCAAAGGAAGCGTACGAGCTTGGATTGAGGAAAGTGGATGTCTTCGTGAAGGGGCCAGGCTCCGGACGTGAGGCAGCGATTCGGTCTCTGCAGTCTGCGGGACTGGAGATCACGAGCATCAGGGATATCACGCCGATTCCGCACAATGGGTGTCGACCGCCGAAGCGGCGTCGAGTGTAACCAATAGGAGAAGAACAAGGAGATGGGACGATACATTGAAGCAAGTTGCCGGTTATGCCGGCGCGAGCGCCAGAAGCTTTTTCTCAAAGGGACGAAGTGTTTTACGGAGAAGTGTCCGGTGGAAAAGCGCGGGTACCCGCCCGGGCAGCATGGGTCGGTCCGCCGCGCGAAGATTTCGGAGTACACCGTACAGCTCCGGGAAAAGCAGAAGGTTCGTCGCATGTACGGACTCCTCGAAGCGCAGTTCCGAAACTACTTTGACCGGTCTTTGAAGCAAACGGGCCGAACCGCGGAGACGCTCGTGAAGCTGCTTGAGCGACGATTAGATAATGTTGTCTATCGGCTTGGATTCGCGCCCTCACGGAAGGCGGCGCGGCAGCTTGTCCGACATCGTCACTTTACGGTCAACCAACGGATCGTCGATATCCCCTCTTACCTCCTTGAGCCAGGGGATGTTGTGCAGGTGAGGGAGCGAAGCAGGAAACTTGACATTATTCATCAGACGATGAAGCGCATGCGTGATACGGCGATGCTCCCGTGGTTGAGTCTCGATAAGGCGAACCTCACGGGGACATTCTTGAATGTACCCGAGCGTGTCGATATTCCACTCAATGCAAACGAGCAGCTCATTGTAGAACTTTATTCGAAGTAATCTGAGGTTACTTTACCACCAAGCTTTGTTCCCACTCAGAGGTGAACAAAGGAGAGAGGTTTTAGGTCATGACGACCAATATGCAAATGCCAGAAACGATCCAACTCGATGAAGCAACCTACTCGAATACCTTCGGTCGCTTCATCGTGCAACCGCTGGAACGAGGGTTCGGTGTAACGATCGGGAATGCCTTTCGCCGCGTCTTGCTCTCTTCGCTGCCCGGAGCAGCGATTACGGCAATCAAGATCGATGGGGTGACCCATGAGTTTACGACCGTGAAAGGTGTGAAAGAAGATGTCTCCGACCTCATCCTGAACCTGAAGCAAGTTCGGATTAAGCTACTGAACAAGAAAGCGAACAGAATTGTCCTGAAGCTGAAAGGGCCGGGAGAGTTTACCGCCGGCGACATCCAGAAGCATACGAGCGAAGTGGAGATTCTCAACCCCGACCTCCACATCGCCACATTGAACAAAGATGCCGATTTTGAACTCGAGCTGAGGATCGGGAGAGGAAAGGGGTATGTTCCAGCGGAAGAGAACAGAATGCCCGACGAGCCTGTCGGAGTGATTCCGATCGATGCGATTTTCACGCCGATCAAGAATGTGCGGTACTCTGTCGAAAGTACGCGTGTCGGTCAGCAGGTGGACTATGAGAAGCTCATCCTTGAAATCGAAACGGACGGCTCGATTACACCGGACGATGCTCTCACCTATGCGGGGAAGATCCTTCGAGACCACATCCAGCTCTTCATAAATTTTGATATTGAACCGGAAGCAGAGCGAGAGGAAGGAGAGCAAGATGCAGAGGTGGCACGCATCCGGAGAATCCTGAAAATGCCCGTGGATGAACTGGAGCTCTCCGTTCGCTCGCACAACTGCTTACGGGCAGCAAACATCAAGACGATTTCTGACCTCGTCCGCCGCCAGGAAAACGAACTGCTCAAGTTCCGGAACTTCGGGCGAAAGTCACTGGCAGAGCTATCCCAGATCATTGAGGAGTTTGGACTGACATTCGGGATGGACGTAGAAAAATATCTGAAAGAAGATGGCGAATAACTTGCACTGACTGAATCAATAACTCAGAGTAGAAGATCGGACGAATGCGACACCGGAAAGTAGGACGAAAACTTGGACGCACTGCCAGCCATCGAAAGGCTTTGCTGAGAGCACTGTCGACATCGTTGCTTCGCAACAAGAAGATCCGCACCACGGTGGCCAAGGCGAAGGAGACCCGACGGATCGTCGAGCAACTCCTTACCAGAGCGAAACGTGCCGTTGCCCGCGCCTCGAACGGACAGGGGTCTGATATCCACGCTCGGCGAGAAGTGTCACGCTGGATCAAGGACCGTGAAGTGGTGAAGTCTCTGTTTACGGAGATAGCTCCAAAGTTGATGGATCGCCCCGGCGGCTACACTCGTGTCGTAAAACTGGGGCAACGCTACGGTGATGCCGCGGAGCTTGCCGTCCTTGAACTCGTAGACTTCAGTGGTTCAGCGGCTGCCTCTTCCACATCCAGGGAAGCCAAATCTGGCAAAGAAAAAAGAAAAGAAAAGTCACAGGATAAGAAACAAACCAAAGAAGTGAAGCCGACGGCTGCAGGCTCGAAGGCAAAGGAATCTTAAAACGACTCGTGAGGAGATTATGAGAGTCACTTCAGCTGAATACTATGGAAGCGTCGTACATCTCCCCGGGCAAAAATTCAGCTCCATTCAATTCCCAAAAGCTCCCACCCCCGAAGTGATTTTGCTCGGGAGATCGAATGTAGGCAAGTCTTCGCTCATCAACAAGCTCAGCGGCAAGAGAAACCTTGCTCGGGTGAGCCGAACTCCGGGCAAGACACGAGAGATCAATTACTATCTGCTGAACAAGAAGTTCTACATCGTGGACCTGCCGGGCTATGGCTATGCGAGAGTGCCCGAGCAGATGCGAGCCAGTTGGGGGAAATTGATCGAGCAATACCTTGAGAAGCGCCGCCAAATCCGACTCGCTCTTCAAGTCGTCGATGCGCGGCATGGCCTGACAGAACTCGACAAGTTGATGGTCGATTGGCTGGAGTACTACGAAATTCCTT
>JBBIJH010000201.1:0-4729 GCA_037446075.1 Ignavibacteriales bacterium | reverse complement strand
GAGGATATCGAGCAGATTGGCCGTGTAGCGACGCGTGATTTTCTCAAGCTCGACCACAGTTAACTTCATTGGGTCGCACTTAACGCCGCCCTTCGCTCCACCAAACGGGATATTCACCACGGCGCATTTCCATGTCATCCACGCAGCGAGGGCTCTCACTTCGTCCAGTGTAATATCGGGGGCGAAGCGAACTCCCCCTTTTGATGGACCTAGAATATCGTTGTGAATCACACGATAACCCTCAAAAACACGGATCTCTCCATTGTCCATCTGAATGGGAATGGAAACAATGATTTGCTTCACGGGAGTTTTGAGGTATTGGTAAACCCCCGGTTTAAGCTCAAGAATTTCTGCCGCTCGATCAAATCGACTCATCATCGACTCGAGGGCGTTTTCCTTCTCAACGACTGGAGCCGGTTCCCGATAAACTAAGACTTCCTCTGTCCCCATAGAAAGGCCTTCTCTATTCTGAATGATGCGCTCAACGGTCATCCTGTGGTCCTAAAAACCGCCCATCGCCAGCTTCTCAAGCCGCTCGATGCGAGCTTCAAGCGGCGGATGAGTTGAGAATAAAGAAAGGATTCCACCTCCACGCAACGGATTGACGATGAACAAGTGTGCCGATGCTGGATTGGCATTCACCATCGGAATCCGTTCCACGCCTCGCTCCAATTTGCGGAGGGCATTGGCCAGTGAGAGCGGTTTCATCGAGATCCTGGAACCCCCTTCATCAGCGGCGAACTCGCGAGAGCGGGAGATCGCAAGTTGGATCAGTACAGCCGCGATTGGCGCTACGATGATGAGAAAAAGCTCCGCGAGGACACTCGAGCCCTTCCGGTCGTCTCGACCACCAAAGAATAACATCGACCACCCTGCCATTCGCGCGACAAAGGTGATCGTTCCGACCATGGTGGCAACAAGCGTACCCGTCAAGATATCTCGATGCTTCACATGTGCGAGCTCGTGAGACAGAACCCCTTCAAGTTCATCTTCGGTCAAGAGGTTCAGGATTCCTTCCGTCACTGCGACGGCAGCATGATTTGGACTCCTCCCGGTTGCGAATGCATTGGGCGTAGCGCTCGGGATAATGTAAACTTTCGGCATTGGAAGCTGGGCACGGGAAGCGAGAGAATGTACCAGAGCGAACAGCCTTGGCGCCTCTGCTTCGCTCATCTGTCGTGCTCGATACATTGCCAGGACAATCTTATCGGAGAACCAGTACCCTAGAAAATTCAAAGAGACGGAGAGGATGAGGGCATAGATCATGCCTTCAGTTCCACCCAAAAGCTGCCCCACGAGCAACAGGAGCACCATCACGAGTGTCATCAAAAAAGCCGTCTTTAGCGTGTTCATCCCTTGTTTTCCTCCCTAGATCCTTGGTAGTTAGAAGATTCCTGGATGCAATGTCGAATCAAAGATAAGAAAAATCCGCCACATTTCCAACCCTTCCAGAACTCTCAACCAGCATTCTGTGACAGAACCGATATTGATTTGACACTCCAACCCAGGAAGTGGAGAACGGTGGGGTCGAAAAGCGGTGTGTCAATCTACCTTTTCGACCAATTCAAAATCCTTTCTAGCTCACGCTTTACAAAGTCGGGGTTTTCGTCGAGGAAGTGCCGAGATAATCGTCGGGCTCTTCGAACCTCATTCGTATCCACCTCGGCGACCACGAGGTCTTCATCGAAGAGCTTCGCCGAAGCGATGACATTGCCGCTCGGGTCGACGATTTCCGAGCCTCCCCAGAAATTTACCCCATCTTCATACCCAACGCGGTTGCAGAAAACAACGTAGACGCTAAGCAGACGAGCATATGCCTTGTGGTTTTCCGTGTTTACCTTCGCTATCGAAAGCCGATCGCCGTCCCCTCCCAGGCGGGTGGGACTTGCAGCGAGAGCGATAATAACCTGTGCCCCGTCGAGCGCCAGGAGATACGGCAAGGACAGATGCCAGAGGTCTTCGCAGATCAGCACACCCATGCGCCCAAGGCGAGTGTCGAACGAACTTAGAAGTCGACCCTGGCTGAAGTAGCGCATCTCTTCAAACATTCCATAGGTCGGGGGATAAATCTTCCGGTGGACGTGAACAACCTTGCCCTTCTCCAGAAAGAAAGCGGAATTGAAAATGCCGAACTCCTGTCCTTCTTCAATGCCACCCACAACGATCGAGATCTTGTTGCTCCTGGTCTTAAGCTCCTTCAGGATTGCGGCATGGTCGGGGATCATTGCCACGTCCCAGTTTACGTCACGGACGGTATAGCCCGTTAGGCTCAACTCTGGAAATACGACCAGGTCCGCTCCGCGCCGAATTGCTTTGTCAACGAATTGAAGGTGGTGCTTAACGTTCTTTTTCATGTCTCCCAGCACTGAATCTGTCTGTGCGATCGCGATCTTGAATTTCATAATTTTTATGGAGTGATAAGATCAGGTGATGTCTTTCTGTCCAAATAAAGCATGAGATGATTTTGCATGGCATGACACTCCACGGCGAACGGTAGAAATCCAAGGAAGCCGAGAAGTGGCATCTCAAAAACCTTTGGGCCTGCCCACGTGAATGGGAGGTCGTAGACCCACCGTGCCTCTGCCCAGTAGTTCCAGAATTCCCACAGGAGGCCGCAGACAAGCCCCGCGGAGAGCAGGCCGAGGAGCTGTTTCATTTCCCCTTTTTCAAGATAATTGAAAACTGACCTCCCACCGAGTATGTAGTTAAGGGGCTCAAGGAGGAAGGCAAACCCCACCCAGATGAACGGGATAGAGTACCGAGCGGTGGAAGGAGGGAGAAGCATTGGAGCCGTGAGGAAAACTAACCCGCAGAGGATTAGCAGACGGAGTAGGGATGGACGAACCCTCCACAATTTCGTCTTCACATGAGCAAAAGGAAGTTGAAGCAGGTCGGCGGTCTCAAGAATGGCAGGGAAAACCGTAGCGAAGGACCACACATAACCAAGGCTTCGAAGAGGCACATCCTGCGGTAACCCATAGTAGATCCAGCTGCGGAGATGAAGGTTATACAACTCGAAAAGCCCCCAGCAGATAACAGACCAAGGAAGCATCACGAGAAACTCCCGCCTTCGACTTCGGATCAAAGATTCTCCTCGAAGCCGGTAGTTTATCGCATCTACAAGCAGGATGTATCCTGTCCAGACAATTGGTGTAAAGAATTGAGGGACAACCCAAGCTCGACGGAAGAGGAGTAGCTCTGCAGCAGCGATGATGATCAGCCCCACGATGCCGTATGTCGGAAACCGTCGCTTCATATCGCCCATGCAAATCATTCAGAGAGATCGATCATTTTCACGCCGCGGACATACGGGACCGTCTTCGCCTCCTTCAACTCTTTCAGCCGGCGCAGCTTCTGATCGATCCGGTCCAGACTCTTCGAGATCATCGACAGATGCTCCTGGACGGTCGGCGAGACCGGATGCCGCGCGAGATGATCCACTTTGTCCCGCAAGGATTTCAGTGGCTCGTCCAGCTCAGAACTAACTGAAAGAACTAGCTCCTGAATTGCTTGCAATCGTTTCTCACTGATTTCCAGCTCCTCCAGATGCTTCTTCAGGTGGCGACGCTCCAGAACGCTCAGAAGGGTCTTGGGGAGGATTGGCGTGAGAATCTCTTCCTTGACGAGATAGTCTTCGACACCGAGCTTCATCACTTCCAGAACGAGGTCAAATTCCTGGTTCGTCGTCAGGAAGACAATCGGGATTCGAATGTTCCGTTCGAAGAGCTCACGAGTCACCTGAAAACCCGTCTCTCCTGTAAGGAAATAGTCCATCAAGATGACATCGAACTCGCCGCCATTCCGGATTGCTTCGATCCCCGTCGCGCCGTCGGGTTTCCAGGTGACTAGAAACCTCGCCTCCTCATACTTTTGTAGGTAGAGCGAAACCAGTTTCGCAAACTGTTCGTTGTCTTCTATGAGCAAAACGTTGATAGGTTTCATTGGCATGATTGGGGAAGTCTGAGAATTGGTGCGGGAGCTTCCTCCTATGATCTTTTTGGAATCGTGAAATAGAATGTCGTCCCCTCCCCCACCTTTGATTCGACCCAGATTCTGCCTTCGTGTAGGTCTACGATTTTCTTGACGATCGTAAGGCCGACTCCAGTGCCTGTATACTCTTCCGCGCGGTGAAGACGTTGGAAGATGCCGAAAATCTTCTCGTGGTATTGCTCCTCGATTCCAATGCCGTTGTCGCGGACGTAGAACCTGTGTTCCGCGGGCAGTTCTTCGTAGCCGACCGAAACTTCCGGCTGAAGCTTGTCATTAAATTTGATCGCGTTCGAAATCAGATTTTGAAATACGAGTTTCATCTGGCTGCCATTGCACATGATCACCGGCATCGCTGTATCCACGACAAACCGGACCTTCCTTTCACGAAAGGTGAACTCCAGGTCGTGTTGGATCTCTTCCAGCAGAGTGGCAAAAGAGGTCGGACGAAACGCTTCCGTGATCCGGCTTAGGCGAGTCAGGGCGAGCAAGTCATCGATGAATCTCTTCATCCGATTCGCGGCAGTAATCACAGAGTTGAGGTACTCGAGGCCAGTGGACCCCAGCTCCTTCTTGAAATCGGTGCCAAGAATCTTTCCATAGCCTTCGATTGTGACAAGAGGTTCCTTCAGGTCATGGGAAACGACGTAAGTGAAGTCATCCAGCTCTTTGTTGCGCCGCTCAATCTCCAACGACTTGGAAAGAGTCTCCTGGTACAAGATCTCTATCTGCTTCGACCGGG
>JBBIJH010000200.1:0-4776 GCA_037446075.1 Ignavibacteriales bacterium | reverse complement strand
TGGGGCGTTACCGGGATCCTTCATGACTTTGATTATGAGATGTACCCAACTGCGCCCGATCACCCACTAAAAGGCTCCGAAATTCTGAGGGAGCGTGGGGTTCCTGACGACATTCGGAAGGCAATCCTTGGTCATGCAACGTATACGGGGGTTCCGAGAGAGACCTTGATGGCGAAATGTCTATACGCTTGTGACGAGCTATGTGGCTTCATCACCGCGGTGGCCCTCGTGCGTCCAAACAAAAAACTCGAAGAGGTAGAAGTGACTTCTGTCAAGAAGAAATTGAGGGACAAAACCTTTGCACGCTCAGTAAACCGTGACGATATCGTGAACGGCGCAGAGGAACTCGGTGTACCTCTGGATCTCCACATCGATGTGGTTCTGCGTGCGATGAAAGGAATTGCTAATCATCTAGGTTTGTGATTCATCCGATCATCTTTACTTATTTGGAGGAGGCTGTAGTATGAAAATCTCATCCGGTCGACTGCTTGTTCTCGTTCCCCTTACTGGCTTTCTTCTTTTGTCCTGCGGGAAGAAGAGGGTCGTGCAAGTGGGGGAATTTGAGAGCTACCAAGACCCCATCTATGGGTTTGGGATTTCTCACCCTAAAGAGTGGGTCAGAGACCCCGAGGTTGGGAAGAGGTTTCGAGTTTACTCGTCCTTCGACGCACGTGATCGGTTCCTCGACCCTACGAGTTCCAAGCTTGCGGGTGTCTACATCGAGATCGGCATCGATACTACTAAAGGTGTCACTCTCGAGTCCTACGTAAAAAGTGTGAGGGATCAATACGCGGACATTTCGGCGCTCGGCCCCGACGAAAGCACGACCTTGGCAGGGAATCCGGCGATCAAAATCCCCTACTCAATGAGGGTGGACAGCAAGAACGTGATTCGAGGCTACCGGATTGCTGCTCTCCGTGACAACGTCGTGACCTACGTGGACGTCGAGGGTTTCAACGAACTACTCGACGATTACAAGGCCGTCTTCGATACAGCGCTGACTACCGTTCGCTTAGGGCAGCCGCCGCCCGCAAAGAAGCCGGAGGATATTTCTAAGCCTTCTGAAACCTTTGACACGTACCAAGGAAAGTTCTTTGACATAGCATATCCGACGAACTTCGACTTCAAATTCCCTCAAAAGCCGAACACCGATTTGGTCATGGAGCTCAAAGGATACCGCCAGGACTGCGCAGTGAGAATCGAGGTGAGCGATGCAAAAAACCTGACAGTGGAGAAAGTCGTTTCTCAAAACGAGGCGAATCTCCAAAAAGCGGGATATAGAATCAAGAGAAGAGCGAAGACAAGTGTCGATGGCATCGAGACAGCACTCATCGACTTGACCTACGCAAAGGCGGAAGTGGACAGTCGTGCTTACTTCTTGGTGAAATCGAATCGGTTATATTATATCTTTCTCACATGGTACCGGCCGCAGACAAGCGTTTATGTGCCGACGTTTGAGAAGATGGTCGCATCCCTCAAGCTCAAGTCCTAAACCTTAACGGGAAAGATGAACAGCATCATCAGAGGGTGTCTACACACGGTCTTCGTCATTCTTCTTCCTCTTTTTCTTCTGTCGTGCAGTACTCAGAAACAGAGCGAGCCAGCTAAGAAAACCATCGGCGTAGCATTGCTGAATCGCCAGCATGTTTTCTACAAAGACTTGGAAGAGGGTATTCAAGAAGAGGCAGCAGCTCGGGGATTCAAGCTTCTTCTAGCCTCGGCTGATTTCGACCTTGGGAAACAGATCTCGCAAGTGGAGAACTTTGTCATCAGGAAAGTCGATGCGATCATCGTTTGTCCAGTCGATTCGAAAGGAATCGGAAATGCGATCCGGGCGGCGAACCGGGCCGGCATCCCTGTTTTTACTGCGGACATCGCTGCTGACGAAGGTGAGGTCGTCAGTCATATCGCCTCGGACAATGTCGCGGGAGGCCGCCTCGCGGGTGAGGTTCTCGCCAAGCTGTTGAACGGGAGAGGGAAGATTGCCCTGATTAACCATCCCGTGGTCACGTCTGTCCTCGATCGAGTGAAGGGATTCCGGGAAGCGATCGCAAACTACCCCGGCATCGAGATCGTCGCGGACGTAGATGGCGAAGCAGTTCGGGATCGCGCGATGGTTGCGGCTTCTGATGTCCTCCAGGCACATCCAAAGCTCGATGGAATTTTTGGTATCAACGATGACTCAGCACTCGGCGCGCTCGACGCAGCTCAGACCTTCAATCGGAAAAGCCTCATCATCGTTGGCTATGATGCAACCCCTCCTGCCGTTAAAGCGATTCTGGATGATACCCCTTTGAAGGCAGATGTCATCCAGTACCCCAGGAAGATTGGTGTTGCGACCATCGACGCCATCGACCGATATTTTCACGGGGAGAAGATTCCCCCCGTCATCCCTGTCGAAGTAGGCATTGTGGACAAGTCCTCCGCCTCCAACCTCACAGCTCACTAAGTCTCCCTCCATGGTTCCCCTTCTTCACATGCGGGGCATCACCAAGCGCTATCCGGGTGTCCTTGCACTGGACAGTGTAGATTTTGACCTTCGAGCCGGCGAGGTCCACTGTCTTGTCGGCGAAAACGGCGCAGGCAAGTCGACTCTCATGAAGATTCTCTCCGGTGCCGAAGGAAGAGATAGCGGCGAGATCCTCATTGACGGTTTGCCAGCCCCGATCAGCTCGCCCATGGAAGCACAACATCTCGGCATCGGCATCATATATCAAGACTTCAAGCTCGTCCCGTCCTTGAGCGTGGCGGAGAATATTCTTCTTGGACACGAGCCACGAATCGGGAGAACTCCTCTTGTCGATCGAAAGATGATGAGGAGAGTGAGTGCGGGGGTACTTGGCCAGCTCGGTGAGCCGATCGACGTCCAGCTGCCGGTCGAATCTCTAAGCATGGCACACCGGCAGATTGTTGAGGTGGCAAGGGTGATCTCCAGGAAAGCCCGGATCGTTGCGATGGACGAGCCATCCGCTTCCCTCACTGAGAAGGAACTGACTAAACTCTTTGACGTCATTCGCATCCTGAAAAGAGAGGGGGTCGGTGTCATCTATATCTCTCATCGGCTCGAAGAGATTTTCGAGATTGGTGATCGGGTTACCGTCCTGCGTGATGGCAGAGTGATTCATAGTTGCCCCATTTCCGAGGCGGACAAGAGAAGTCTGATCCGTTGGATGGTGGGCCGAGAGAGCGAGAGTGAATTCCCGAAGCTGGCACTGCAACCCGGAGAGGAGGTCTTCCGAGTAGAAGAGCTCTCCCGGAGACCCGCTGTCCAGGAGGTCAGCTTCTCCATTCGCCGCAAAGAGATCTTCGGACTCGCCGGGTTGGTCGGAGCGGGACGGTCAGAACTTGCGCGACTGATCTTCGGCGCAGATAGGCGGGATGGGGGGAGAATCTTTCTAGAGGGAAGGGAAATCTCACCTCGGTCTCCACGAGAAGCAATCGACCTTGGGATTGGCCTCCTTACGGAAGACCGGAATCGCTACGGTCTCATCATGCAAATGAACGTGAAGGAGAATATCACCCTTGCCAATCTGAGGTCGCTTGTACGGGGGTTGTTTATCGATCGGAAGTACGAAAAACAAATTAGTACTCGGTTCGTCGATCAACTGAGAATCAAGACCCCATCGCTGTTGCAGCGGGTCGAATTCCTTAGCGGTGGCAATAGGCAGAAGGTCGTCCTCGCTCGTTGGTTGTTCACGCAATCCAAGCTCCTGATATTCGATGAGCCCACCGCCGGAATCGATGTTGGCGTGAAATACGAAATTTACCAGATCATCAATGAACTGGCGGCTCAAGGGATTGGCATCATCGTGATCTCCTCTCAGCTTCCGGAATTGTTGGGCATTTGCGATCGGATTGGTGTAATGTGTGAAGGGAGATTGGTCGGCATTCTTCATCGTGAGGAAGCAACTCGGGAAAAAATAATGCTGCTCGCGACGGGCGGTCTGCGAGAGGAGATGGCGGCTTCTGGCGAAAGGAGACAGTGAGAAGTTGGAGAGAAAGTTCGCCGACGTTCTCCTTCGGGACTATGGGATCGGGGTGGCGTTTCTGTTGGAGGTTGTTCTCTTCTCTCAACTCTCCGAGTATTTCTTCACTACCGATAACATCCTCAACATCACACTCCAGATTTCCATCATCGCCATTATCGCCGTAGGGATGACGTTCGTCATTCTCACAGCAGGGATCGACCTTTCTGTCGGTGCGGTTGTTGCGTTTACTGGAGTGATCGCGACGAGCCTACTCAAGACGGAAGGATCGCTCGCGGTCGTATTCCCAATGGCCATAGGAGCGGGTTTGCTCGTCGGTGCGGCCTCGGGTGCGGTCGCAGGCCTGTTCGTCACACGCTTTAACATCACGCCGTTCATCGTGACCCTTGCCCTCATGACGATCTGGCGAGGAGCCGGATTCATGTACACAGATGGCAGGCCGATCTGGGGGCTTCCGGAGGAATTCAGCTTCCTCGGAAGCGGGAGGATTGTTTCGATCCCATTCCCCACTATCATCATGCTTGTTGTCTACGCGCTCGCGTACGTTATTCTGAATCACACCCGATTTGGGCGGCACGTCTATGCGGTGGGGGGAAACAGAGAAGCAGCGCGGCTTGCTGGAATCGACACGACCGCGGTCATCATGAAGGTTTATATCATCTGCGGCACGTTGTCGGCAGTGAGCGGGATTCTGTTGGCGTCGCTTGTGAATTCGGGTCTACCGAATGCAGTGCTTGCCTACGAGTTGGACGTTATTGCCGCAGTCGTAATCGTCGTAACAAGCTTGTTC
>JBBIJH010000199.1:0-4784 GCA_037446075.1 Ignavibacteriales bacterium | reverse complement strand
TGAGTTTGTTGCCGAAGTCGATTCCAGCTCCACGGTTGCGAGATCAACACCGCTCGTCGTCCGCCGTCTTGTGAATCACTTGCCGACAGCACGCATACGATTCATTGACGGTGGCGCAACAGTAATTTTTTCATCGACCGAGAGCACGGACCCGGATTCCGGCCAGTCTTCTTTGCTAGCATTCCAATGGACTGCTGCTGTGGAGAATCCTGAGCCGCTTGCCATCGACGGCTCAACGTCTCCTCAGGTGATTCTCCCAAAACCCCGAACCCCAGGAGAGTACTTCTTTGGCTTGATTGCCACCGACTCGGACGGGAATCGAGACACGACGCAGAGCTACTTCACACTCATTCATCCCGATAGCGCGATTCAACCTGCGACCCATGCGACTGCGCCCTCCTGGGTCAAGCAAGGGAGAATGTATGAGCTTTTTTTCAAGGCGTTCACCAGCGAAGGCACGATCAACGCTGCGATACCGCGACTCCCGTACCTCCGCGACATGGGCTTCAACATAATCTGGGTGATGCCAGTGATGAAAAACTTGGTGATAGATAATACCTCCGGCACTGGTTACAATATTGTTGACTTCTATACCGTGACTCCACAGTATGGCACGAATCAAGATTTTAAGAACTTTGTCCGGGAATGTCACCGACTGGGGATGAAAGTGATCCTTGATGTCACGCCCAACCATACGGGCGCTTCTCATCCATTTGCGGTAGAGGCACGTCAGTTCCGAGAATATTCTTCCTACTGGGATTTCTATGAGCACAAGATGATTACTTCTAACACCAACGGTCTTGGGGATTGTCTCACCTCCGATGGCTTTAATTACTATTGCGGCTTTTCAGATCAGTTGCTAAACTATAACTGGGCTGATATCGATGCACGGACTTACATGACGGACGTCTACAAGTACTGGATCAAGGAATTCGGCATCGACGGCTACCGTCTGGATGTGTACTGGGGCCCACGCCGACGCTATGGAGAACAGGTGGTTGGCGCTCCTCTCAGAGAAGCCTTGAGGCATATCAAGCCTGATCTCTTCTTGCTGGCTGAGGACGATGGGACTGGCGTCGGCACCGAGGTCATTTATGCTGATAGGGGGGGAGGCGTGACGTCAGGATACGATTGGAATCTCTACTGGAATGGAATTGAAAATTTCTGGGAACCGCCAGCACCCAGGATTACCTCCTTGAATTCACAACTCCTCAACGGGGGCACAAAGTCGATGGGCTTCCTGCCCGGGCCCAACTCATATTTTCTCCGCTTCATGGAGAACCACGACGAAGAGAGAATCTCATACCGCTATGGGTCTTACGAGCGGACGATGCCCATTGCGACCGCCTTGCTCACCGCGGTTGGTCTACCGTTGGTCTATCAAGGCCAAGAGGTGGGGTGGGGACTCGGAATTCAAGGTTTCGATCGGAGAAGACGAGGAGTTATTGATTGGAATATCGCTGCCGGCTCTCTGTTAACTCCTCACTACCAGAAGCTGGTGCAGATCAGGAAACAATTTTCACCGTTTTGGACCCAACAAATGATCCGCGTGGATGCTGCAAACGACAAAGTGTACGCTTTCACTCGACCATACGCAGACCTGAATGGAATCGTGCTCGTCAATTTCGATACGGCTCCCCAGACTGCCTTAGTCGTCCTGCAGACGTCTGGACAAGAACCGAATGTGATATTCCGTGCTGGGCTCCGGCAGGGAAGTCCATACTACGCGACTGATTTGTACAACGATACCGTTTACACAGTCATCTTCTCAGGTTCTTCTGCAACTCTAACTGCGACGATTCCACCTTACGGCTCTCGTGTGCTGGTGCTTTCTGATAGTGTGTACCGACTGGTGCTCCCGCCGATAACGAGTGTGGAAACGGGAACTGAGGCCGGGCTCCCCCAGACCGTAAGGCTGCATCAAAACTATCCCAACCCTTTTAACCCGACAACGACGATCACATACTCGGTCCCGAGTACCCAGTATATCAGCCTCAAGGTTTATGATGTCTTGGGAAGAGAAGTAGCATCACTTGTGGATGAGACGAGACAGCCCGGTACATACACGGTGACCTGGAATGCAAGTGGATTTACAAGCGGAGTCTATTTCTATCGACTCAGGGCAGGGGATTTTGTCGAAACGAAGAAGGCTCTACTGCTCCGATAGACATACACATTGAGATGAAACGATTTTTCCCTATCCGGGCTCTGCTAATTCCCCTCTGCTCGCTATGGATTGGTTGTGCCAGCGAGACGCAAAACCGCATCATCATCTGGCACCAGATGCGAGTCGATGAAAGGGAAATCCTCGAATCGCAGCTAGCGCAGTACATGAAGCAAAACCCCGGGATAATCGTCGAGCAACTCTACAAGGAAACCGAAGAGCTTCGCTCGGGCTACATCATCGCTGCTATCGCTGGACAAGGCCCTGATATCGTCTACGGGCCCTCCGATCAAATCGGCCCATTCCAGGTGATGGACATCATCCTCCCTCTCGACGACCTCTTCGAGAAGGCGTGGCTTGATTCGCTGAACCCAAAAGCCCTCACTTATTATCAGGGAAAGCTTTATCAGATTGGGGACAAGCTTGGTAATCATCTGACGCTGGTCTATAACAAGGACTTGGTCAAGAAGCCTCCGGAAACTGATGAGGAATTGATTAAGGTAAGTATCGAGCTGATGGGAAAAGAAAGGGAGAGCAGTCATCCGAGTCGCTACGGGTTGACCTGGAACTATACGGAGCCTTTCTTCTTCATTCCATTCTTGAGCGGCTTCGGCGGCTGGGTAATGGATGAAGAGGGAAATCCTACTCTCGACACGCCCGAGAACGTGGAGGCACTGAAATTCATTCGAGACCTCCGCGACAAGTACATGATCATCCCACGAGAAGCTGATTACAACATCGCCGACGTCCTGTTCAAAGATGGAAAAGCGGCTATGATCGTGAATGGGGACTGGTCATGGTCAGGCTATGAGAAAGCAGGAGTGAACTTTGGTGTTGCACCGCTCCCGAAGATAGCGAAGACGGGCCTCTGGTGCGCACCGATGGTGTCGCGAAAAGGTTACTCGATCAATGTCAATACGCCAAAGGAAAAACTCCCGCTGGTTCTCGATCTTCTAAGGTTTCTCCTCAGTCCCGAGAGGCAGTTGGAAACCGCCAAGGCTCTCAAAACGATGCCAAGCTGGCGTTCGCTATACGAGCATCCCCTCATCAAGAATGATGAGATCATGCGCGGCTCGCAACTCCAGATTGAAAGAGGCAAGCCGATGCCCGTCATTCCAGAACTAAGGGCGGTCTGGGATGCGATGCGCCCGCCTTATCAGGCCGTGCTGGCGGGTACAGAAGAACCCGAAGAGGCCGCCAGAGATATGCAACGGCTAGCTCTACGCAAGATTGCGGAGATGAATGAGTGAGGGGAGTGAAACTAAGAAGTAATAAGGAGGAAGCGGTCGGAAGACGAGATGCAACCGAAAGCGTAACCCGTGCTACTCCGAACTCTTCATCTCAAACCTTGAACCCCAAACCTCAAATCCCAACTCGCACATCCCAAATCCTCCCCCTGTGACAGGCGTCAACCGAAAACTCTTCATCGTTTTCCTCGTGGCACCATCGCTTCTTGTTCTAACATTTGTCGTTTTCTACCCCTTTGTCTACAATGTCGTGATCTCTTTTTCCAACATGAATCTCCGGCACATCAAGGATTGGGAGATCGTTGGCGTACGGCAGTACGTCAAGGTTTTCACAGAGCCGACTGAGCCAAACTTCTACACAGTATTCTTAAAGACAATCATCTGGACTGTGGTGAACGTTTTCTTCCACGTTGTGATCGGAGTTTTTCTCGCTCTGTTGCTGAACCAGCAAATCAGAGGTCGTTCGGTTTTCCGTACGCTGCTGATTTTGCCCTGGGCGATTCCTCAGTACATTGTCGCACTTACGTGGCGCGGGATGTTTAATTATGAGTACGGCTCGATTAACCAAGTCATCACTCAGTTCATTGGACTACCAGCGGTCGAGTGGCTGAAGAGGCCGACGGAGGCTTTTCTTGCCTGCATCATCACAAACGTCTGGCTCGGATTTCCATTCATGATGGTTGTGGCGTTGGGTGCGCTACAGAGTATTCCACATGAGCTTTATGAGGCCGCAGACATAGACGGTGCATCCTGGCTCCATCGACTGAAGAACATTACGATCCCGCTGATTCGTCCGGTGATGATCCCGGCAATAACGCTTGGCGTAGTGTGGACCTTCAACAACCTTAATATTGTCTGGCTCGTAACGAACGGCGGGGAGCCTTCAGACCAGACACATATTCTAGTCTCCTTCGTTTACAAAGCCGCGTTCAATCTTTACCGATACGGGTATGCTGCTGCCCTCTCGATGGTGATATTCTTTATCCTCCTGTTCCTCAGTATCTCTTTCCTTAAGAAGACTAGAGCAGTTGAGGCAGTTCGATGAGGCGGGCAAAATGAAGCGAAGGTTTCGCCGACGACAGATGATGAGTAGAGTGGTGACCTACTTTGTGCTGGTTCTTTTCACCGCCATCGCAGTTTACCCGGTTACGCAAGTAGTGACAATTTCGTTGCGCCCTGCTGACCGACTTCTCTCCACCTCGCTTGAACTCATCCCGGCCAATGCCACGTTGAATGCCTACTCGGAACTGTTCACGCAGCGGCCTTTTCTCCGATGGATACTCAACAGCACATTTGTCTCTCTCATCGTTACAGTCACTGGCGTTACACTGGCATCGATGGCGGGCTACGGTTTCTCTCGATTCGAATTCTTC
>JBBIJH010000198.1:0-4862 GCA_037446075.1 Ignavibacteriales bacterium | reverse complement strand
TTCCCATCCTCGGCATCTGCTATGGACTTCAGTTAATGGCGGATCATCTCGGGGGTACGGTAAACCGTGCAGCGCGGCGGGAATTTGGGAAAGCTATCCTGAGCATTGACGACCGCAGCGACCTTTTTGCCGGTCTGGATGGCGAGAGCACGGTCTGGATGAGCCACGGCGACGCACTCTCGACATTGCCAGCAGGGTTTGAGCGGATCGCACACACTGCGAATTCGCCCTATTGCGCTATTCGAAACACGGAGAGAAAGCAATACGGCGTCCAGTTCCATCCCGAGGTGATCCACACTGAAAAGGGAAAAGAGATTCTAGAGAACTTTATCTACAAAGTGTGCGGCGCGAAAGGGGATTGGAATCTGCCGTCCTTCATCGAACGAACCGTCTCAGAGATCAGAGAAAAAGTGGGAGAAGCAAGAGTGATCTGCGCATTAAGCGGCGGCGTAGACTCGGCCGTTACAGCGGTTCTCCTCCATCAAGCCGTCGGTGATCAACTGCATTGCATTCATATTGATAATGGCCTCATGAGACAAGCTGAGAGTGCGGAGGTAGTACATACTTTCCGAGAGCAATTCCATATTCCACTGGTGCAGATAGATGCGGCGGAGATCTTTCTGGCTCGTTTAAAAGGAATCGCATGTCCCGAAGAGAAAAGAAAGATTATCGGGAACACATTCATCGAGGTCTTCGAGACCGAGGCGCAGAAACTCGGTGGGGTCGAATTCCTTGCTCAAGGCACTCTTTATCCTGACGTCATAGAGTCCACGTCGTTCAAAGGCCCCTCTGCAACGATCAAGACTCATCACAACGTCGGCGGATTACCGGAACAAATGGAATTCAAGCTGATTGAGCCTCTACGGGAGCTGTTCAAGGACGAAGTGCGTAACGTTGGTCGTCAGCTCGGTCTACCGGAGACTCTTCTTGGGCGACACCCGTTCCCTGGCCCTGGTCTCGCTGTGAGGGTTCTAGGTGAGGTCACGCGCGACCGTCTGGAGATTCTTCGAGAGGCAGACGACGTTTTCATTTCGGAGCTGCGAAAGAATAAGCTCTACGACCGGATCTGGCAGGCGTTTGCAGTCCTCCTGCCTATCCACTCGGTCGGGGTCATGGGGGATGCCCGTACGTATGAGTACACGGTTGCGCTGCGTGCCGTCACGAGCCTGGACGGCATGACCGCGGACTGGGCTCGAATCCCGGAAGACATTCTGGCTCACATCTCAACGAGAATCGTCAACGAAGTCAAAGGCGTCAACCGCGTCGTCTACGATATCAGCTCCAAACCACCGTCGACGATTGAGTGGGAGTAAGAGCAGATTCTCCGGAGGATGCACAGCCGATCAAAAGTTGCAGCTTCTCCTGCCTCGGGAGAGGCTAACTGTCATCACGCTGGCGGGGGTGCCACGAAGTGAGCGTCAGGGGCAAGAGAGACTCATGATCAAGTTCAAAGACCTTACAAAAAAATTCGGCGACTTTACTGCCGTAGATCATTTGACTCTCGATGTCTACGAGGGCGAGTTCTTCGGCTTCCTGGGTCCGAACGGTGCCGGCAAAACGACCACAATCAAGATCATGACAGGCCTGTACGCGCCGACCGAAGGAGCCGTTTTGATCGATGGTTTCGACATTCAGCGCGAACCGTTAAAGGCGAAGGAGAGAATTGGCTATGTTCCCGACTTCCCCTATCTCTACGACAAACTAACCGGCCGAGAATTCCTTTACTTCAAAGGGGGCCTCTTCGGCATTGACAAGAGAACGCTTCGATCGAAGATCGACGAAATGATCAGCCTGTTTGAACTTGAAGATTGGGTTGATAAGAGGACCGAAGATTATTCTCAAGGCATGCGTCAAAGGATCACGATCGCTGCGTGCCTGCTCCATGATCCAAAAGTCATCATCATCGACGAGTTGATGGTGGGATTGGACCCGCGAAGCGCCCGCGTCATTAAGGACACGTTGAAGCAGAAGACGCGCGAGGGAATTACCGTGTTCATGTCCACCCATAGTCTTCCAACTGCAGAGGAAATCTGTGACCGCATCGGAATTCTTCATCGCGGAAAACTCGTCTTCCTCGACACCCTCACGAAACTCCAGGAACAAAAACTGAGCAAAGATGGTTCGCTCGAGGCCCTCTTCCTCGAATTGACGAAGGAGTAAGGGAGGAGGCGGATGGGTCAGTTCCTCATCATTCTTCGTTACAAACTCCAGGCTGGTCTCAAGCGAGTCTTTCGGCTGCGTTTCGACGCCATCACGAGAGATTTCGCTTCCGTGGTTGTCCTGAGTGGCTTTGCGATAGGAATCTTTTTCTTTGGCCGCTTCATCACCTCTTATCTCATTTACGATGCGAAGATCGGTCTCTTCCTCTTCCATCGTTTCGCATCGATGATCCTGTTTGTGTTCTTTCTTGCCATTAACCTGGGCAATCTCGTTGTGGCGTACTCGACTCTCTACAAGTCGGAGGAGGTTGGTTTCCTCTTCACGCTGCCCATCTCTTCAGAGAAGATCTTCATTGTCAAATTTCTCGATAATTTCTTCCATAGCTCATCCACCCTGTTTCTCATCGGACTGGCTGTACTTGCGGGGTACGGGTCAGTATTTGAATTGTCTTGGACGACCTACGTGCTAATCCTTCTGGGCCTCATCCTCCCTTTCATGCTACTGGCTGCAGGGATCGCAGTGATCATCCTTCTAGGATTCATGAAGCTAGCGGCAAGAATAAGCCTTCGGAGGCTCATTGCGGGTCTTCTGTTGCTCTACCTGGTTTTCGTCTTCGCTTTCTTTCGCATCATGAATCCAGTGCGGTTGACCGAGCAGGTGATGAAGTTCTATCCCAACGTAAACGAGTATTTCAGTCAGTTTGATCCGAAAATCGTCACTTATCTCCCCAACCACTGGGTGGCGGATTCGCTGTTGTTTCTCGTACGCGGGGAGCTGGATGGCGCTATTCCTTATATCCAGCTTTTGGTACTGTCGATGTTCGCCAGTTTGATTACGTGTGGTCTTCTCGCGTATCGACTTTATTATCCGACGTGGCTAAGCTCTCGTGAGTTGAGGTTAACGGGAAGGGGCAACAGGCGTTTCGCGTTTCGGTTACTGGATTTTCAATCCCCATCACCTCTGCAGGTGCAGACGGAGGTGTTGTTGAAAAAAGATTTTTGGCAATTCTTTCGCGAGCCGAGCCAGTGGGTCCATCTTCTGATTATGATCTTTCTCGTGGTGGTCTTCATCGTGAGTATTTCGAATGTCGAGTTGAAGATGTCCATCCCGTTTCTGCAGACGGTTTCCTATGTCCTCGTCATGATCTTTAACGGGTTTCTGGTGGCCTCGATCGCTCTTCGATTCGTTTTTCCGGCCATTAGCATGGAGGGTCAAAGTTTCTGGTCCATCCGAACCAGCCCGATTCGAATGGGGAAGATTTATTGGCTAAAGTTTCTCGTCTCGTTCGTCCTTGTGCTGATCGTGGCAGAACTTCTGTCAGTCTTTTCGAATTATCCGCTACACCGCTACGGTCCACTCCTCATCACCGCTGTGGCCAGTTCGTTTTGTCTGACGCTCGGCCTTGTAGCACTGACGCTTGGCGCAGGCGGATTGTTTGCAAATTACCGCGAGAAGAACGCGATTCGCGTAGCTTCCTCGCCCGGAGCTTCCTTGACTTTCTTGATCGGGCTGGCGTTTCTCAGCGTTATCGTCATTACGCTTTTCATTCCCTTGCACCAGTATTTTGAATTTCTTATCCTCAAACGAGGCTTTCTGGCGACTGCCCTCAACCCGGCCTTACTGGTGATATTTGGGATTTCGATTGTCGTCTTCTGTATCTCCTCGTTTTTGGGGCTGCATTCGCTACACAAAGATTTCTGAAGGCCCTTGCATTCCTCCAGATTTTTTTCTTAGGTTGACTCGGGGAGGAAGAAGAATGGATGACATCCAACTTCAGGGATACCTCGAACAAGCTCGGGGGTTCGTCGAAGAAGGTAAGTTCCTCCATGCGACGCAATTGTACCATCGAGCGATTCGGCGATATCCGACGTGCATGGACGCCTACCTCGAGTTAGCTTCGATCTATGAGGAAGCAAAGAAGTATGCCCCTGCCGAGAAGGTTCTGGTGCAAGCGTTAGAATGCTGTGGTCGTGTCGCGAAGATTATATATCGACTTGGCGGGCTTTGTCTTCAGCAAGAGGAATACGGTCGTGCAATCGGGTACTACCGTCTCCTGGAAACGAGCAAGCTACCGGCTGTTCATTATAATCTGGGCATTTCCTATTTCTATACGGGAGATTTAGTGAAGGCGGAAAAATATCTTCGGATGACTTTGAAGTATGACCCCCACTTTCCAAAAATCAACGAGACCATTGGCGACCTTCTTATTCGGAAGCAAGCGTACGGGGAAGCCGTTCGGTTCCTGAAGCGAGGCATTCAACTCGACCCCTACTGTGCAATCACACACTATCTCCTCGGGACAGCCTACGCGGGCCTTTTCGAATGGCAAAAGGCGTACGAGGAGTTTGTCAGTGCCATCGAGATGGATCCGAAAGAAGTTCGAGCGTGGGAGAATTGCGGTCGAGTCCTCCTTCACCTCAACCGTCTTGATGAGGCGGAATCCCATCTGCGAAAAGCCCTGGAACTCGATCCGACATACGCAGAAACGCTGGTGGACTTTGGGTTTCTCCTTCTTCAACGTGTACAACTTGACGAGGCAGCAGCTTACTTCGCTCGCGCGCTGAAACAGCATCCAAACCATCCCCGGGCCACAAGAGGGAAAATCCAAGTCCAGCTGATGAAGAAAAAACAGGTAAGAGCCTGAGATCTTTCGCAGTGTGTCGTTCATATAGTGCCCGCCTCAAACATCATCATGCGTAACC
>JBBIJH010000197.1:0-4865 GCA_037446075.1 Ignavibacteriales bacterium | reverse complement strand
TTGTTCGGTGGAAAAGGGACGATTGTCGGTACTTTTCTCGGTGCAATGCTGATTGGAGTACTTCGGAATGGACTAAATCTCATGAATGTTGGATCGTATGTGCAGAGTGTCGTGCTGGGTGTTGTGATCTTGCTGGCCGTACTGTTGGATCAAATTCGGAAGAGATGAGCTTCACACCGTCTGATTGCCCTCAGGCACTTAAACTTACGGTCATTGAATATCGAGTTGTGGCAGTGTCCGAATTTGAGAGATATAACGAATTCGAGATACTGCCAAGTCCGAGGTTTGGAACGAATGGATCCGTCAGGAAAGTCTCCCGGATCGGGGAGTTGAAATTTCACGTACTGAGTCTTGGAGATTTTGCATCCAAAGGCCAGATTTCTGAGCTCTTTATTTTTTCTCTTGTAGGGGAAGAGAAACGCGACTCTTTTCTGAGGAAAATAATCCTGTACGAAGCGAACTGCTGGAGCTATGTCTTTATCTCCAGTAACCGCAACTGCGGTATCGCATTTGTCGCGCAAGAAGGTTCGATCAGTTTTGCGGACAAAGCAACATCCGTTTCCTTCTCTTCGTGCCTTAAGATGGTGGGCGCGCAATTGTCGCACCGAATCTCTTTTTTCCTTAAATCTAGCGAGTCCAATTATCACTCCAGTGGACTTGAGACAGTCAATGAATGTCTGGTGTCTATTAACTGTATCTGGATCTTTTCGTTCCATATCTTGGGCTAGGGCTGAGAAGTAATAAATGTCTTCATACGTATTGTGCGGCCCAAGTAAATGAAGGTATGATTCGCGGAGCCTGCGAATATTCAACCACTTCGTCGATGCGCCACCCATGTCATTGCTGGCATTCACGACGGAATGGTATAAATTTAAACCGTCGACGAAGGATGCTGTCCGATCTATGGCCATACAAGAAAATGCTCTGGGTCGTGACCCAGAGGGGGCCAGATGGGCGCTTCTGCACATCTGGGGATGACCAACTGCACGAATAAGAGAAGCGTCAATGGGTTTCTTGATCCGGCATCACTTTGTTGCCTACACGTTTTCGTACTAGGAACCAATGAATGCGTACTTGAAACCCATCATAGTGTCTTCAGGAGAAAGCAGATGAAGTCACAGAAGAAGGAGAAGCCCCTGAGGTTCGGTCTGGTGGCGATATCCATTCTCACCGTTGCGGGAAACTTTTCGTGGGCACAGAACCGCGTCGCAACGGTTATCAAAGAGCTCGACTCTCTTGTGAAAACACAATTCGACGACTGGCGATACAGCACGGATAAATCCCAGCCTGCTCATACCTCAGACTTCAATGACAGAGGTTGGGAAACCTTGAAGATCAATCAGTGGGTTTATCCGGACACTGCTTGGTTGAGGAGACTAATTGTCATCCCCGATACGATCTTGGGAACTCCGGTTCTCGGTGGTAAAATTAAGCTCTCGGTTAGCGTCGATGACGCTGGACTGATCTGGATCAATGGCGAGTGGAAAGGCAGGTTTGACTGGAATGGTGAATACACGCTCACAACTGCGGCACGAGGCGGTGAGAAATTCCTCGTTGCGATCAAAGCAATCAATACCGGAGGCCCCCTCCGGTTACTTCGAGCCGAGCTGGAGCTGGACAAAGTCGTTCCACTTGCAAAGGAGATCCGTGACTATGTTACTGCGCTCCGCGTCTCGGAGAAACTCTTAAGCGAGGATACCTACCAGACAAATGCAAGGCTGAAGGAAGACCCCGGAATCGATAAATCAACCATCCCGAAGGAAGAGAAAGTCCGGCTCAGGCAGCTACTGGACGCAGCAGCGACGACGATCCGCACCTCCGATCTAAAGACGGGCCATGTCGATGCATTTCGATCTTCACTCGCTCAATGCCGGGCCGCGCTTGCACCGATAGACTCTTTCGCAAAGAGGTTTACTCTCATCTTCGATAGCAACGCCCACATCGACGCAGCTTGGCTTTGGCGATGGAGAGAAACGGTCGAGGTGTGTAGGAATACATTTGCCTCAGTGCTCGACATGATGGACACGAAGCCTGATTTCACATACACACAAAGTTCAGCAGCGTACTATGACTGGATGGAGAAAATGTACCCGGAAATCTTCCAGAGAATCTTAAGACGTGTGAGAGAGGGAAGATGGGAGATCGTAGGTGGAATGTGGGTCGAGCCTGACTGCAACCTTCCGAGCGGTGAGTCGTGGATGCATCATTTGCTTCTCTCGAAGAAATATTTCAAGGAAAAGTTTGGTGTCGATGTGAAGATCGGCTGGAATCCCGACTCTTTCGGCTACAACTGGAACATGCCTCAGTTCTATCGACAAGCTGGCATCGATGCGTTCATTACACAGAAGATCGGATGGAACGAAGTGAATGTCTTCCCTCATCGTGTTTTCTGGTGGGAGGCGCCTGATGGATCTCGTATCCTCACATACTTTCCATATGACTACGTCAACGCGGTAGACAATCCATTCCTCTTCGCCGAACAGCTCCGACAGTTTGAGGCGAACACGGGGTTTCGGAATATGCTCGTGCTGTTCGGTGTGGGAGATCATGGCGGCGGACCGAATAACGAGATGCTCGAGAGAATTGAGCGTCTGAAAAATCTCTCCGTCTATCCCAACGTCAAGTACGGAACTGCTACTGAATACCTCGACTGGCTGCGGAAGCAGGACTTAAGCACCATCCCGGTCTGGAAAGATGAGCTGTACCTCGAGTACCATCAAGGCACTTTCACAACGCAAGCGAAGATGAAGGAGTATAATCGCAAATTAGAAAGTCTCCTGAGTACAACGGAAAAGTTTGCCTCAGTAGCAACGTTATTTGGAAAGCCATATCCTCGACAGAACCTTGGGGAAGCTTGGCGGGAATTTCTCTTCAATCAATTCCATGATATTCTCCCTGGCTCGGGGATCCGCGAAGTCTACATCGATGCGATCAAGAAGCATCAGCTCACTGAAAACACCGGGCGGCATGAATTGCAGGTGGCAACGAAAGCGATTGCAAAGCAGATCGACACACGCGGAATAAGAAAGGGCGAACCGCTCGCGGTCTTCAATCCTCTCGCATGGAAGCGGAAAGATCTTGTCGCCTTCAATCTGCCGGAGGGCGACACCGCCACCTATGCAGTGTTCGATGAGAGACAAAAAGAGGTTCCTTCTCAGACTATCTCGACGGGAAAGTATGCTCGCGAGATCCTCTTTATTGCCGAAAATGTCCCCTCACTTGGATACAAGCTGTATGAGCTTCGGAGAGCGAGTCCTTCGCCGGTCCAGTCTGACTTGGTGGTTACGAAAACTGAACTCGAGAACCGGTACTATAAAGTGACGATCCATCCTGATTCAGGGTGGGTGAAAAGCATCTTTGACAAGCGCAGCAACCGCGAGGTTCTGGCAGGTCCGGGCAACGAGCTTCAAATCCTGGAGGATAAGCCGAAGGAGTGGGATGCCTGGAACATCGGATGGACAGGCACTCGGTGGTATCCAAAGGTACGCGGCGTGGAAATCGTAGAGCGCGGTCCCGTCCGAGCAGTCTTGCGCGTGAAGCTGGACTACCTGAACCCGAATGGCAAGAAAGAGTTTCCTGCTGTAGATTTTCCGAGCAGCTTTTTCATGCAAGACATCATCCTCTATGCCGGTATGGACCGAGTTGATTTCCGAACGTACGTGGACTGGTGGGAAGAGAGGACAATGCTGAAGGTGGCATTTCCCGTGAATGTCTCAGATACCGTCGCAACGTATGAGATTCCGTATGGAACAATCACACGTTCGGTGCTGGACAGGACGAAGTGGGAGAAGGCTCGTTATGAAGTCCCATCTCATCGCTGGGTGGATCTGTCCCAAAGCGATTACGGCATCAGCTTGCTGAACAGATCAAAATATGGTTACGATATCAAAGGGAATGTGATTCGAATGTCACTCCTGCGTTCGCCGAAATGGCCCGACCCCACTGCTGATCGCGGGGAACATGTGATCGAGTATGCGATTTATGGACATGAGGGAGCGTGGAGAAAAGACCAGACCGTTCGTCGTGGCTACGAGTATAACAATCCGCTTATCGCTTTCGAAGTTGAGAAGGGGATAGGAAGGCTTCCACGAGCGAAGTCGTTTGTCAGTTGCGATCCTGACAATGTCGTGTTGACGGTAATGAAGAGGGGAGAAGAGACGGATGCATGGGTCGTACAGGTCTACGAGACGGCGGGAAAGGAGACGACGGCGACCATCACGTTGCCACAGCGGCCGAAAAAAGTTCTTACCTCAAATTTCCTCGAGGAGGATGGATCTCCTTTAGAGTTCAAAGATCACAGCGTGTCAATGAGGGTGGGGAAGAACAAAGTTGTCACAATGAAGGTCTATTTCTGAGAGCAAGAGGGTTGGGGATGGCACTGAATCGGGTGCTCGAACCCGAAGTGATGGATACTTGGGAAGATGCTGTCGAATATGACAGCATGGACTTTACGGAGGTGAACACGGCGTTTGTCGAACGCGCCCTTGAGCTCGGCCCTCCCGAAGGGATCGTACTAGACGCAGGGACCGGAACGGCCAGAATCCCGATCATGATGGTTCAGCGGAGACCCACGCTCAGAATCTGGGCAATCGATCTCTCGGAAAATATGTTGAAAGTCGGGAGAAAAAATGTGGATGAAGCCGGCGTTGATCATCTTGTCAAGTTGAAGAAGGTGGATGCCAAAGAGCTTCCTTATCCGGACGATTATTTCGAGATGGTGATTTCGAACAGCATTGTCCACCACCTTCCGGATCCGCTGCCATTTCTGAGAGAAGTGAATCGCGTGACGAAAGCGAATGGAGCGATCTTCCTGCGCGATTTGATCCGTCCACGTGATGAGAAAATGCTGGAAGAGCTTACAGAAC
>JBBIJH010000196.1:0-4886 GCA_037446075.1 Ignavibacteriales bacterium | reverse complement strand
CAACTTCGACGGTGTGTTGGGCTATGTCCCAAGACGAGCTGAGGGCCCTTCGGGTTATTTCACGGGCCTGGTGAACCTTTCGCTCCGGAATCTATTCGGGACCGGTCGGCGTCTCGCTGTTCGCTGGCAGCGCGAAGATCAATCCAGCCAGGAGGTGGAGTTGCGTTACCTTGAGCCGTGGGTTCTGAACTTTCCGATCAATGCGGGGGTTAGTTTCTTACAGCGTGAACAAGACTCTTCTTACGTCCGGCGCAGAGTAGAGCTAAAAGGCGATCTCATGCTCTCGGATGACTTCTCTCTCTCGCTCCTCTTAGGGGAGGATCGAATCATCCCTGCTGCGACGGAGGGTGCACAGGTTCTCTCAAGAAGCACGAGCACTCTGATCGGTGGAGAAGTGAGGTACGATTCTCGTGATGATTACTATAGCCCTACACGCGGTATCTTGTATCGCACTGACTACAGAATTGGAAGGAAGAGGCTCTCCGGCGGAGCTGGCACTGCTAATGCACCAGAAGAGAGTTTCCTTGTGAAGAGGCTCGGAACTGACCTTGAGTTTTATTTCCAGCCGATCACACGGCAGGTGGTCGCGATCGGTTTTCACGCGAGTGATCTTCGCAGTGACCATATCGAGAATGGGGACTTCTATCGCTTTGGAGGGGCAAATACACTTCGCGGCTATCGGGAGAATCAATTCGTAGGCTCCACGATTGCCTGGTCGAATCTGGAGTATCGATTTCTGATGGCGCGACGGTCCTATTTCTACGGTTTCACTGATTTAGGGTACTATTTCAGGCCGGGAGACGAAAAAAAACACCTTGCGTCTGTAGATGCTTTTAAGATCGGATACGGGCTCGGACTGCGCGTGGAAACCTCACTCGGCTTGATCGGCGTCAGTTTCGCTCTTGGTCAAGGCGACACATTTAGTACGGGAAAGATTCACCTGGGACTTGTTAATCAGTTTTAGGACCAGAGATGTTTCGGCAGGCATCTTACAGACGTGATTCCTCCTCAACTTCTTCTCCTCGTCTCATGCTCTCCCGAGAGCGTCGGCTCTGGCGGCGTGGGATTCGATATATCGCCGGAGTGGACGAGGTCGGGCGCGGTCCACTTGCGGGTCCAGTGGTGGCGGCTGCAGTGATTTTCCCTCAACAGGCTTGGATTCCTGGGGTAGACGACTCAAAGAAATTGAGTCCCCAACTGCGCGAGAGGCTGTTTCCAGAAATCCAGGGTGCCGCGCTGAGCATCGGTGTTGGGCTTGTCGACCACAGTCAGATCGATACGCTGAACATCCGGGAAGCTTCGCTCCTGGCGATGTTGCAAGCGATTGCCAGGTTGGACCTCCAACCCGATTACATCCTCGTGGATGGAAATCACTTTCGACTAAGTGAAAGCATCGGAATCCCTTTCAAAGCGATTATCCATGGCGATGCCCGATGCTTCTCAATCGCTGCCGCTTCCATCATAGCAAAAGTTACCCGCGATCGATTGATGCAGCAGTATCACGGGCAATATCCATGGTACGGATTCGATCGACACAAGGGATACGCGACCCCAGAGCACATCCGCGCGATTCGCGAGTTTGGACTCTGCGAAATACATCGACGTACTTTTCACGTGCGAGAGCTTGAAAGATGAGAGCCACCCAATCGCTCGGGGAAAAAGGGGAGGCGCTCGCAATCGAGCATCTGAAAAGACTTGGCTATACAATCGTGGATCGAAACTTCCGCTTTGAACGTGCGGAAATCGATGTGATCGCGAAGGACAAGGACGTTCTGGTTTTCGTGGAGGTGAAGACTCGTCGCCCCGGGTCGCTGGGAGACCCGGAAGATGCCATAACGACAAGGAAGCGCAGGCAGCTCGTTAAAGCCGCGCACGGCTACCTGTACCAGTTCAATTTGTCAGAGGTCGAATGTCGATTCGATGTAATCTCGGTCAAAGAGTCGAATGGCGTGACCGTGATCTCTCACTATAAGGATGCTTTTGAGACGTAGCCGCGAAATCGCAAGTCCCACTTACTGCAGGAGAATCGGATGAACATTGCTCTCGTTATGCTGTTTTCCTTGGGAATTCTCATAATGGGTTACACTCTGTACGGTCGCTTCGTAGCTAGCCACATTGGAGTTGATCCCGGCAATCCCACCCCATCCGTGAGGGTGAACGATGGAGTGGACTACGTTCCCACGAAGCCCCTTGTTCTCTTTGGTCACCACTTTGCAGCGATTGCAGCTGCAGGGCCAATCGTCGGTCCAACGCTGGCGGTCTTGTTTGGTTTCTTGCCGGCCTGGTTGTGGATCATGCTTGGGGTGGTGTTCATCGGCGCTGTGCATGATTTCTCGGCATTGTTTCTTGCAATTCGAGAGGGTGGAAAATCCGTCGCTGAAGTCGCACGCCGAACACTCGGCAAACCGGGCTTCATTTTCTATGTATCATTTGCTATTCTGCTCTGTCTGCTCATCCTTGCAGCCTTCCTTCAGCTCACGGCCATCGCGTTGACTTCTACTTTGCCTCCTGACGATGTGAACTTAACGGCGACGACGGAAACCCCTTTGAGATTCATAGAGAAGGAAGGCCTCTTGCAGGTGCAGATTGGGGGAGTCGCCTCGGCCTCCGTCATTGTGATGACCGCCATTGCGCCACTCATCGGATGGATGATTTATAAGAAACATATCAATGTTGTACTTGTAAGCCTCTTTGCTTTTCTGACGGCATTCAGCTCGGTGATTCTCGGCTTCTTCTATCCAGTGACTCTTCATCCAACTACCTGGATGATCATCATCTCGATTTACGTCTTTTTCGCCTCGTGGATCCCTGTGTGGCTCATTCTGCAGCCTCGTGATTTCGTAAACGCCCAGATCCTGTACTTAGGACTCACATCAATGGTTGTTGGAATCATCGGCGCTGGTCTCGGAGGTGCAGTGATCAAAGCCCCGGGGATCAATCTTGCTGAAGCAATGAAGGCGCCCAACCTTGGTTTGCTCTGGCCTTTTCTGTTTGTGACAATTGCGTGTGGCGCTGCCTCTGGTGCTCATGGACTTGTCTGCGGTGGCACGACCTGTAAGCAGATCTCAAACGAGAAGCACGCGCGGATAATCGGGTATGGTGGAATGCTTCTCGAGGGACTGCTCGCGACGTGTGTAGTGCTGATTGTGACTGGAGGGCTGGACTATGAAAAATACAAAAGCCTTGTGTATCCTTCCGGCGCTGGAAGCAATGCCCCGCTGGCGTTCGCGCTTGGCCTCGGCAACGTCTTGCACGCAGGCGTTGGCCTGCCGACGGTTTACGGGACCATCTGGGGTATTCTCCTCCTCGAAGGATTCTTGATCACCACGATCGACGCTATCGTCAGGCTTACCCGTTATCTTTTCGAGGAGCTCTGGCTAACGCTTCTGCCTAACCCCGCGCCAGTTTTAAGAAGTCGCGTGTTTAACGGTGCGCTCGTCATTGCAGGAATGAGTGTTCTCACGTACACAAATGCCTATCTCAAGATCTGGCCGATCTTCGGTTCGGCGAATCAGCTTCTTGCTGCCCTTACACTCATCGCAGTCACTGCTTGGCTGGTGCAGAAAGCAAAAAAGGCCTGGTTCACTGCGATACCTGCGACCTTTATGGTCCTCACGACCATCACTTCATTGGTGATTCTGCTCGGACGATACGTTAGCAGTGGGAACTGGACACTTGCGATTACTGACATCCTCCTCCTCACACTGGCGGCAGGAGTTGTTGTCCTTACCTTCCGGTATTTTTATGGACTGAGGGCACGGCTTGTGGCTGAGGCGGTGAAGTGAAGTCCCCCTCCGCTCGTAGGAGAGCCTGCCCGCCGGACAGGCAGGTGCTGGGGTGAGGTCAATCCGGGATTTCAGGAACTTGGTTGAACAGGCCTTCTTCTTGCTTGCCCCAACAAACGATCATGTCTCGTCGATCTGGCAGCTAGCAGGTCGAGAAGGTTTGACCTGGCCATCGATGTGAACCTTCTCCGCTGAATCAAGATCCCAGACTGGTTCAAAGCAACGTCGCCGATGCAACGATTATTTCTTTGTTCCGTGAGGGGACTGGTCCCTGTATTGGAACAGAAAAAAAGTGACAGCCGCTTTCATTGCCGATCTTGCAAAACATCTGGAAACCCCCGGGGTTTTGAACCTCAAAAGCAGACTCGCGAGTATCTCTCGCTGATGGTAAACACTTGTCACTTCCCACCTCAACTCTTCCTTAACAAACCCCTTGCATCTTATTGAATGTTTGATTACACTGTGGACGCTCCAACCTTCGATATCTGCGAGAACAGGGGGACACGCCAATCGCGCTCATCATTCAGGGGAGCTGCAATTCATGAAGCTCTGGCCAAAGCGGAAGCCACACCACGCTCCGTCCAACCTTTCGGCCGATCGGAATCATCTCATTCAGATTCTTGAGTGCATTTCCGGCGGTTTCTTTTCGCTGGACAAAGAGTACCGATTCACCTACTGGAACCGTGCGGCAGAAGAAGGTACCGGACTGAAACGCGAGGACGTCTTAGGCAAGAACGTCTTCGAGGTCTTTCCAAATGCCCAGGGGGCAGAGCTGGGAGAAAAGTACCGAGTGGCCATGGAGACGAAGACCTACCAGAGCTTCGAGACGGCCTACAAGGACGATCGTTTCGAAGCTTGGTACGATGTACGCATTTATCCGACAGAAGATGGCATCTCTGTTCTCTTCCAGGATGTTACGCAGCGGAAGCGCCAACAGACACAGAAGGAAGCTCTTCTTGAGATCTCCCACGTCATCAACGCCGCCCAGCAGGTGGACCAGCTTTGCCTGAACGCTGCAGGGAAAATCGCTCAGTTCTTGGACATTCCACCTAAGCTCGTGACGATTTACCGATATGACGATAGAACGCAGATGCTGCATCT
>JBBIJH010000195.1:0-4919 GCA_037446075.1 Ignavibacteriales bacterium | reverse complement strand
GGAAAGGGTGATCACAGCAGGAAAGATATCGCTGCGGATATTTACCTTACCGTCTGAGACTTTCCGGTAATAGTTCTCCAGAAAGATCAGGTGGTTTTGAAAGTAGGTCCGGTCATGCGGAGGAGCATCGATGACAGAATCCGGATTGCCGATGAAGAGTTCAAACTGCCCATTTCCCGTCGTCCGCGAGTCATCGTCCGGTTGAAATTGGACCATGAGGGCAAGCAGTCGGATAGTATCCCCAACTGCAGGCGGCTGAAGAAAAAAGTCACCCCCTCGAGCTGTGAGAGAGTGACTGAAAATTTGTGAGAGGCTGCGAGTCTGAGCAAGTGCTGGACAAGAGGAGCTACCGACAAAGAAGCCGGCAGCAAGGAGGGCTGTTAGTCCCCCACGCATCCGTACGTCCTCCCGGGACGATATGTTCACACATTACCTCGGATCCCTTAACGGGGCGAGACTACTCCTGACTACCTCCCCAGCTAATCAGCAGGGAGAAACGGAGTGTGTTCCCCAGTGGACTCGTTTCAGGGGCCGAGATGTAACTGAAATCGAAGCCGTAAATATCGTAACGGATGCCAGCTCCAAAGGTCCAGAATTTTCTCCCACCGAAAGAAGGATGCTCGTAGAAGCGACCGACCCGAAGGGCGATCAGTTTTGGGCTCCCGTACCAGTACTCGATTCCTCCCCCCACCGTGACTTTCTTCAGTCCGTTGTCGCTCCAAGAAGTGAAGATTGCTTTGTAGAACGGATCGGGTTGCTTTGCGATGCCCGTGGTTGAATCAACAGCGTACCTTCTGACTAGGAGTCGGTTGAAATCCACCGCCGCAAGAATGTTATTGTACTCGGTCTTCAAAACCTGGTAGCCGAGCCCCAGACGAAGATTTGTTGGAAGCGGATCAGCTTGAGCGGCATCAATGTAAGCGATCTTCGGACCCATGTTCGACAGGTTCAGCCCAAGACTGAAGCGATCTTCGAGACCAAGGCCAACAAGCGGCAGCTTTAGATCTGACGGCCGATACAAAGCAGCGACATCAAAGCTGACGGAAGTCGCCACGCCTTTGCCCTGTTCCTGCTCGGTTCCGATTGGAGAAAGACTGCTGTGGATGAGGCGCAGGTTCACCCCAACTCCAAGTGAGGAGGAAACTTTTGTTCCGTATCCCACTGCGACCGCATACTCGAAACTCTTAAACCGTCCGATTTCTTCAGGTCCGCCGGAGCCAGTTCGAATGAATTCCCCGAGGCTCAGATAGGTCACACTCGCCCCCACCGTCCCACGAAGGCTTTCAAGATGATACTTGAAGGTGAGAAAATCATAGAACAAATCTGACTGATGGAACTGCGGCAGCCAGTTCGCGTGAGTAATGCTCACCTCTTTCCCCTCTTGATAGGCTAGACCTGCAGGGTTCCAATAAATCGCCGATGCATCATCTGCGATCGCCGCCCCGGCCTCCCCCATGCTGCTTGCGCGCGAGTTAGGTGAGATGAGTAAGAACGGTACCGCCGATTCACCTTGTGCGAAGAGATCAACCGGTCCGAAGGCGATCAGCACAAGCATCAGCCCGGCAAACAGGTGGAACGGTTTCATTTTATGGCTCCTCCATTAAGATATAGAAAATTTAGTATTTTCAATGAAAGGAATCAAGTCCTTCAGGTTATTTCAGAACACTGAGTTTCCCCATTACCTCCGTCGAGCCGTTCCCATCTACGGCTCTTACGATCACGCGGTACAGATAAGTCCCATTCGCAACCTCATCTCCATCCTCGTCCCGCCCATCCCATGGAATACGTACAAAGCGCTCACTCACCCCGGCAGAGCGAAGGATGCGTATGAGCCTTCCGGTCAAAGTATAGATCTTGATTTCCACATCAAGCGGAACCGACAGATTTTGCTGAAAAGTGAATGTCGTTACACCACTGAATGGGTTGGGGTAGTTGAAGACATTCATCACGCGCAAATTTGTGCTTGCAGCAACCTCGAACGCTACTTCCGCCATTGACGAATTATTGTACACGTCCCATGCCTTCGCCCTCACGACGTGTTTCCCTTCGGTCAAGCCCGATAAGGGATATTCCACCGTGCCCTCCTTGTAACTATCGGTCTTCCCTTTGTAGAAATTCGTCAAATCGATTGGAGTTGCCTGATCGTCGATCCGAGCCTCGAGCCTGTGGCCGATTCCGCCGCTGGCCGTATTGACCCCGTGCTCATCAAAGTAGTCCACAATGAGAAGGGGACTCTCAGAGACAACGTCTCCGGGCCGGAACGTTCGCGAGTCAAGATAGACGGAAATCTTGGGACCTTCTCGGTCGTCCACTGCAGTGCTGTCCGTGCCACCGATGAGAATGTTCTCAGTATAGCCGGTGCCGTCAGAAACCTGATTGGAAAAATAAATCGCGATGCGACCACGGTCGTTCTCATAGAGGATGTCTTTCGGAACAAAGAAAGAGGAGGAGAACTTACCGTTCTTGATTGTGTTTTCCCCTCGGAAAATTAGACCACCGGGGATCGTGAAGCTGAAATCGAACCATTCCGGGATCGGGACCCTTTTCCTCGAGTCATAAACGATTATCAAGAGCTTCCCGTTGTAATCGCTCCATAGCGACCCATCGAGTTTGAGGATGGAGCCTTGAACTGTAACCTTCTCCAAGGCCCGTACCTCCGTCAGCGAAGTTGTCGGCTTACCGTTGATGCTATCGATCTGGGCTCGGTAGAGTGGAGCTTTCAAGCGCAGCGTTGGATCTCCGAAGAGTCCAAACTTTGTGTCGTTGATGCTGAAGTGTGTCCGCTTCACCGAGAACAATGCATCCCCGAGACGTGCAAGCCTTCTCGAAGCGTCGCGAGAGAGAAGATACGTAAAGAAGACATTGTTGAACTCGGCATTATCAAAGGAATACACAGCTCGAGCAGAAGAGAGTGTGGCAATCGTTCCTCCGTTCTCTTTCACCAAGAGCAGCTCGGTGGCACTCTGCTCGTCCGGCTTGTCGTAGCGTGCAAAGTCGCACGTTGCTGCCCCGATGAAAGTAAGCCTATCTTTGTTCGTCAGAAGAGGAATCGTCGTCTCTCGGCGAAACACACCTTCGTGAGCCCAGACTTGGTTGTTCCCATGCCCGGTCCAGTTTACAATCAATGACCCGCGATTGATACGATCAACGATTGCCTTTGCTGCATCGGGTTTCGTCCTGCCCCCGGATGTCTGGACAGTTGGATACTCAATTAGGTAGATTTTCTCCTTTTCGAATTCGGCGGGTGTGAAACGCTCGGCAAGTTCCTCTGCCTGGGCCGTGTGGATGGGTCCGTCGTCCCCCGTTGAGGTGAGTCCGTCATCGGCCGCAAAAGTGATACGGTTTTTCCAAGGATCAAAATCCGTGTTCGTCTCATAGGCAATGATCTTATCCACAACGATCTGTGCTTCTTGAGAGGTTCGGACAGGGATTCGACCGATGGCAATATAGATAATCGGGTCGTTACCGACGATTTGAGCGTAGTAGTCGTCTGTACAGTACGTATTAATCTTGTAAAGCGTTTCGGTTGTTTCGTACGGTGGAATCCAGTTCTTATCTTGGGCGATCACGTTCTTGTAATCATAATCTCCATCTCCAAGGAGGAGAACATACCCTGGCTTCACTTTCCAGTTGTCATATGCATACCGTAGGTAATCGCGGATGGCCGTCGGATCGAGCAGTCCTCCAGAGAATTCATTGAAAATATCCTGCACATTTACCACGACCGTCGTGAGTCGATCCGCCCCAGGTTGCTCACGATGGCTCTTGAGACGCTGGGCCTGAGTCAGGAAATCACTATGAGTGATAATGACGAACTCTGCGCCGTCAGCAAAGCCGTGGACGTTCGAATTTCCCATTTTCCTGATCCCGACCGGGGTCTTGTAACCATTTGGGCCAACAGCATAATATTCACTTACGCTTCCGCTCCTCTGGCGTGCCTGAAATCGGAGATTCCCGCCGCTGATGGTTGCACCGGTGATCAGCTTGACGCTGTAAGAATCGGTGACGTCAAAAACCGAGATGCTGCTCGTGGAGAAGTTCCCCAAGTCGTACTGAATCACCGCGTCCGTATCAGGGGACGTAAAATTGAGGAGGTCGTTCACCGCCTGGAAGTTTCGCGAGTAGAGAATCTCCAGCCAGTCGAGGTAACCTTCAGCCACACTGCCTGTCGCTTCGTATGTGATGCGGAGCGTGCTCTGGTTGTTCGTAAGGTTACCCGGTCGTTGGAAGGAAACAACATCCGACTTTATTGCCTCATAGTAGACAATCGACGAAATGTCTGTCGGAGGTATCTGTATGCTACCAAGCTGAACGCCACTTTCTTCGATGCGAAAAGTGGCAAACGCATTGGAGCGCGAGAGGAAAACGAATCTATATTTGATGGGTTCCGTTGTAATAAGCCCATCGAGGCGATTCGGGATTACCGCAAGGTTGTCTTTCGCGTCAAAGAACTGGCCATACCACTCGCGGCCGGAGTTCACCCTCGTCTTGTTTTTCTCTTCTTCAATAAAAAGCTTGCCAACGGTACTTCCGGGGATGATCGCCCCCGGCTCGTTTAACGAAGGAAGCGATGCCATCCGAAGCCCTGGCGGGCCGCCGTACGTAAGCCAGTAGTAGTTTGTATCCACGTAATGATGAATGTAGTGAGAGAACGTCTTCTCTCCAGGTTTGTATTCCCAACCGCGCACACCCTTGCCGTAGAAGATCACTTGATCACCCCCATCAAATCGACCATCGCTCTCGCCCAACACCAGGATCGCATTCTGGACAAGGTCGATGGGTCGGGGCAAGTTGAGGTCTTCCGGGACTTCTCGACCCCCGTTCCCGTAGATCTTGATTGTCCGTGGATCGATTTGACCCAAGTTCACCCCGGCGGCACTCAACGCGTTTGCATCCAGTCGGTAAATCCCATCACTGAC
>JBBIJH010000194.1:0-5030 GCA_037446075.1 Ignavibacteriales bacterium | reverse complement strand
TGAATGATACGATTGTAAAGGCTATAGATGACGATTACCCAATTTCCCCAGACCGCACACGGCGTGGAGCGAGCACTTTTTGTTGTGATGATTCTGTTTCGACTTTGCCTCTACAAAATGAGCGAGCGTCGTGGTGCCGGTTGTTATGTGAAGTTGTTTTGCGAACCGAACCACAGGCTGATTTTCCGGTAATCATACTTTCTCAGTCTCATGACACGTTGGCACCCTTCCCCCGCAATGGTATCGCGAACACCCTTAACAAGGCAATGTAAGCTACGGCACCAATTGCGAATCGAAGTCGATCAGCAAAGACCCAACGATCAACCATAGATCTAATCTCATCTGGACTGCCACCGTCGCCGGCCTGACCCATCAGGATGTCATTAATCGGATAGATGTATGTCAGTGTGTACACGAGATTGAAGAGCGTCCCGACCATGATGAGAAGCAAAAGAGGTCTATGTGATGCGCTTTTCCATCCGAGGAACAATAATAGAACCAAAGGTAGAGTCCTGGCAATCATCCATGGTGGACCAAAGAAATTCCAAACGGTATGGTAGAAATGTGTACTGCCGAAGAATGCACGAACCGATTCTGGTGGTGAAGCACTCCACAATGGCACGATCACGACCATGTGGAAGACCGTACCACCAACCCAGATACTCCAACCGAGGACGGCCCACCAAATACACACCTTCCAAAGAATATTTCGCAGCTTCATCGATGAGAACTCCTAAGTGCAATTGGCGCGAGAGGTCATTTCGCTAGACAGCTGTTCGCAAAACAATTTCACATAACGTGTGGATTAGTGCACCAGGTGCGTTTTTGCTTCCAAGGGCACTCTCATAGATGCACTCGGTGCGTTTAATTTCCCTTTGGATTTTCACTTACTTTTCCTCTCATCATCCGGTCAATCGGGCTGACGATCGCTCCAAGACTCTTATTACTGACGTGTGTATAAATCTCCGTAGTCCTGCTGCTCTCGTGCCCCAAAAGCTCTTGTATGTATCGAAGATCAGTCCCTTGCTCCAATAAATGCGTCGCAAACGCGTGTCGCAGTGAGTGTACAGAGACATGCTTGGCGATCCCTGCTTTCTTTACCGCCTGCTCAAAAATCTTCTGAACTGTCCTCGGCGCTATCGGTTTCCCGGCACTTTGCCCTTCGAACAGATACCTACCCGGTCGATACTGCTTCCAGTATTTCCGTAACTCATTGAGCACCACATCTGAGAGCAGCGTGTAACGGTCCTTCTTTCCTTTGGCGCCTCGAACGTGGATGAGCTTTCGATCGCTATCAACATCTTCAGGCTTCAACTTGATCAACTCGCTTAGTCTCAACCCCGCTGAATAAATCAGCATCAGAATTACCCGGTGTTTTCGATTTTCGGTTACATCGAACAGTGTTTCCACTTCATTCAAACTGAGCACCGTCGGGAGCTTCCGCTCCTTCCGTGGGCGTGGGATCGCCCCGGGTGCAAACGGCTTCTTGAGAATTTCAACGTACAGGAATCGAAGGACATTGATTACCTGATTGATCGACGAGGCAGCGAAGTTTTCACCCTCGATCAAATGCAAGAGGTATGTGCGGATGTCATCGCCAGTTAGCTCTTGTGGTTTGCGTGTACGGAAGTGTTCGAGGAAGGAACGAAGACAACTCGTGTATGCCTTTATCGTCTTCAGGCTATAGTTCCTCAACCGAAGTTCCCTCCGAACTCGCTGAATCGTTTGCTCAAGATGATCGGATGGAGATTCTTCTGCCTTCACTTGTGTGAAGACGGGACTCGGAAATCGCGCTTGCAAGGCCGCATCTACACGAACATCTCCCCCCTTAAAAATCCCGAGTACCTGCGTCAGGGTTGCTTCGCTCCGGGGGAAGCTCCAAGTCTTTTTGTCCGGATGCCACCGATGCCCCGGGATTGCCTCCACCTGCGCGATAGTCGACGGGTCGTATGGAAACCGCACACCAATCCTTTGTCCGCCGTCCACCTCGAACAGTTGAATCAATGATCCCGTCGAACTCGATGATGTCTTGATCGTGGGTTGCGGATCTGTCGGCGTGTGCGGAGAGGCGTCTGGATTCGATCCCGGATTGGGAAGGTGTTCTGAGTTTCCTGTATGCGGGCGTGTCTCGCGGGTAGGTAGTCTAAAGGGTTGGTGTGAGTTGCGCGGCATGGCGGCTTTGCCCTTCAGGGCGCCTGGCAAGGAAAGAGCTTGGCCGTATCTTACGAAAAGCGAAGGTAAATGTCAAGTGCGAAGAGACGTTTCGCAGAAAAATCCTCTCTTGTTCCCGTCGGCAAATAGGCTCGAGGGAGGGCGCTGTTACCGTCAAAGAACCGTCGGAGTAGCTCAGTGGAGGGATTCCACCAGGGGCGCCAGAAACCATCGCCCGGCAACCCGCTTAGAAGCCCACCTAAGGGTAAATCTTCAGGATCTCCACGACCTCCACAGTCCTGCCCACCATACAGACGCTTGCGAGGTCAGTGCGGGGTGCCACGAGAATCTCAGCGCGAAGACCGTCTTTCCCCAATCGTTTCGTATCCTTTCCGATCAGCTGGTAGACCTGACCGTCATCTGACTTGAAGACCCAGCATCCGCCTTCGATGTCGGCGAAGTGCATGGTTCCCTTGAGAACAAATCCGGCAGGATACTGCCTTGGCGTTGCACAGGAGAAAAGAAGAGATATGATGAGAAGGGGGAAGGCTCTACCGAGGCCAGAGAAAATTCTGGGCATCATACATCCCGCCAGTTTGTCTTTGTGACTCATCAGAGGCAAGGTATAGAAACACATCGAGCACCTCTTCAGGCTTCTTCAGCTTCGATTGGTCCTCCTCAGGATAGGCTTCGCGCCGCATATCGGTAGCCATTGCACCGGGGTTCACCGAGTTTACTCTGACATTGTATGGTTTCAGCTCCTCAGCCATTACCTGACTGAGCCCCTCGACTCCGAATTTCGAGACGGCGTACGCGCCCCATCTCGCCCGACCACGGCGTCCCACCGAAGATGAGACGTTGATGATCGATCCGCTCCCTTGCTTGATCATGGTGCGAGCGACGATCTTCGAAAGCAGAAACACTCCGTGAAGATTTACATCGATCACCTTTTTCCACTCTTCATCGGGATAATCCACGAGCTCCACGCGAAGTCCCAGAACGGAAGCATTATTAACAAGGATATCAATTCGCCCGAACCTCGCGAGGGTTTCATCAACGAGCCTCTTTACGTGCACGGCCCGACCGAGGTCCGCGGGAAGAGCCAAATAGGAGGGAGTCAGATGGGAAAGTTCCTGCTGCACTTCCCTGAGACTTGAAGGGCTTGTAGCGCACGTCGCGACGGCTGCCCCCTCGCGGGCGTAGCTGAGACAAATTGCTTTGCCGAGTCCCCTCGAACCCCCAGTGACAAGAGCAACTTTACCATCGAGGAGCATGGCAGATCAAGGCCTGATTCAATTGACCCAATCTGCGATGAAAATGTTAAACTCGTATCTCGACTTCGCCCCGCGGTTCGACACAAAGATCAGCTTCTTTCCATCGCGGCTGAACATGGGGAAGAAGTTGTAGCCGCCCGCAAAAGTGACTTGCTCCAGCCCCCTTCCATCGACATTGATTTTGAACAGATCAAAATTTCTTCCCTTTGGATCATTCATGTTCGAGGAAAAAATGATCCACTGATCATTAGGGAAGAAGAAAGGTCCAAAATTCGCCTTCCCATTGTCGGTTAACTGCCGCTTGTTCCTTCCGTCTGCGTCCATGATGAAGATGTCCACCTTCTCGGGTTTGACCAGCTCCTTCGCAAGCAACTCCTTGTACTCTCTAACCTCTGCCGAGTCCTTCGGGTGCCGCGCTCGGTACACGATCTTCTTTCCATCCCACGAGTAGAAGGGTCCGCCGTCATAGCCAAGATCGTATGTCAATCTCTTCTGATCAGTCCCATTGAGGTTCATCGTATAGAGTTCGAGGTCCCCATCTCGAGCCGAGCAAAAGACAATCTGATCCCCAAGTGGCGAGATGACGGCTTCGGCATCATAGCCCTCGGCATCGGTCAGCCGTGTTAGGTTCGACCCGTCGCTACCCGCCATGAAGATGTCATACGATTTGTAGACCGGCCAAACATATCCCCGTGATTTGTCGGGAGGCGGAGGGCATTCATCATCCACAAGATGGGTCGAAGAGTAAAGGATATGTTTCCCATCGGGATAAAAGTACCCGCACGTCGAAATCCCTTTCCCCGTGCTTACCATTCGGACGTTGCTTCCATCCACATCCATCGTGAAAATCTGATCGCATTTCAGTGTATCGCGAGTGGACATGAAGATAATCTTTTTCTCGTCGAAGGAAAAATAAGCTTCTGCATTGATGCCGCCGAAGGTGAGCTGCTTGATGTTCGCGAAATGCTTCTCCCTAGGATGGATCAAGGTGTCCCGACGCTGGCCGGTTGCCCGGTCAGCGAAGCCACCGAGGATCATAAAGGCTGCGAGGATGAATGAAGGAGTAATCCTGAGTCTAACGGTCGGCATAAGAATTCCAGTGAGAGTGGTCTAGAGTCTTGTGAATTAGGAGCGTGTATACATCGTGTCCGGCAGTCCGCTCTTCTCCATGGAAGCTTCAATCAACTTATCGACTCATGAGAGGTTTGTCAAGAAACTATTCCATCCGATCAGAGACCCAAACCCTGACCAAGGCAACTTACCGCAGGCTCTTCATCCTCTCGAATGAATCGCGTCTTTCCTTTTCCGTTACAGAGGCATCAATCCAAGGATAGAGGATACTCTCCTCCTTCTGATTGTGCGCGGTCAGTACTCGAAGCAGTTCATTCTCAAACTCCTGAGTGTTCATATTATCACTCATCGCGCCCTGAAGAATCTTCTCGAGAAGGGACCTGATCTGCCGATGTTCTAGCCTCATGACTGCAGTTGGGCCGGTGTTGTACATCCCCGTTCTCGTTTCGAACAGAGGAAAGAGAATCTCTTCTTCCCATGTGATATGCCTTTCCAGACCGGACTTGAATTCTGCGATGAGGGCTTTTGCTTTCT
>JBBIJH010000193.1:0-5107 GCA_037446075.1 Ignavibacteriales bacterium | reverse complement strand
CTCCACTGGCGGGGGAGCCTCGCTGGAATTCCTTGAAGGGAAGATTCTTCCGGGAGTGGCAGCATTGACCGACAAGTGAGGGGCTTTTGAAAGAAAACAATTTGCAGAAAAGGGATATTTTTCGTTCCTTACAGCGCGACGGGTCACTTGAGGAATTAAAACAAGATGGCATGGAGCCGAGATTCAAGATTCGGTGGTTATAGCTCGGGGAATTACTATCGGCCTTCGCTCTTTGGAGGCTTCAGCTTTTTCCCACCTGTTATCAAGGCACTTTTGATTATCAATGTCGGGGTTTTTCTCTTTTTCCTGTTCTTCGGTCCGGCGAGAATCGGCAATGTCTCGTTGGCGGGTCTGTTTTTGAAGTGGTTCGCTCTCTATCCGCTGGGAGCCGGGTTTTATCCCTGGCAGCTCTTCAGTTACATGTTCATCCAGTTTGAATTTTTCCACCTCTTCTTCAATATGTTTGCGCTCTGGATGTTCGGGATGGAAATCGAGAATACGTGGGGATCGAAGAGGTTTCTCACCTATTACCTAGTCTGTGGAGTGGGTGGGGCATTGGCGAATCTTTTTGTCCAGCCAGCTTTCGGTGTGACCGGCCCGACTGTTGGCGCCTCAGGGGCCGTGTATGGGATATTGCTTGCTTTCGCACTGATGTTTCCAGATAGATACATTCTGATCTTTCCGTTTTTCGTTCCAGTGAAAAGCAAGTATCTCGTCGCCTTTTATATCCTGCTGGCGCTGTTCTACGGCGTTTCCGGAACAGGGCAAGGTGTCGCGCACTTCGCACATCTCGGCGGAGCTGCCGTCGGGTATGCGTATCTCTTGATTGCTTGGCGTCGGCTTCCTTTTCAGGGCGTCATCGATCACACGAAAGAGCTTTGGAAATCGGCGAAGTATCGTCGGAGAGCCTATTGGACCGAAAAGGAACGTCAGGTGAGGGACGCGAAATTCTATGACATTCAAGAGCCGCGCGAGAAAACCCAGGCGGAGGTTGACCAAGAGCAGATCGATGCTATCCTCGACAAGATCAGTGTCTCGGGGTATCAGAGTTTGACAGAGGAAGAAAAACGAATCCTCTTCGATGCGAGCAAGAAATTGAACTAGGCGTGTTTCAGGGAGAAATCCTCTCCTTTCTATCCACTATTGACTATCAACTCTGCTGTGACCCTCGAACTACCACTCCTCAATCAAGAGCCTCAAGTAAGGCACCCCACATATAAAGTGGGTGCTCGCCGCAAGACCCGTCAGGTCAATGTCGGCGGTGTGCTCGTCGGCGGCGGAGCTCCCATCTCCGTTCAGACGATGACGAAGACGAAGACGCACGACGTCGAGAGAACATTGCGGCAAATTCAAGGGGCGGCGGAAGCTGGCTGTGACATCGTACGTGTGACAGTGAACGATAAGGCAGCTGCCGAGGCGATCGGGGCGATCGTCAAAGGCTCCCCAGTCCCTGTCGTTGCCGATATTCACTTCCACTATCAATTTGCACTCCAGTCGATTGAGGCTGGTGTTGCAAAAGTCCGGATTAACCCAGGCAATATCGGGTCGACGGAAAGAATACGCCAGGTGCTGCGCAGAGCAAAGGAGCGCGAAATCCCCATCCGGATCGGGGTGAACTCTGGCTCGCTGGAGAAGGACATCCTCGAGAAGTACGGCTACCCGACGGCTGAGGCACTGTACGAAAGCGCGATGAAACATGTGAACATCTGCGAGGATTTTGGATTCAGCGACATCGTGATCTCTGTGAAATCCACCGACGTCAAATTGATGATCGAAGCATATCGTCTCGTGGCCGAACGGACGGACTATCCACTGCATCTCGGCGTGACGGAAGCGGGTCCGACGAAAATTGGGACAATCAAGTCCTCTGTGGGCATCGGCACCCTGCTCGCAGAGGGAATTGGAGACACGATCAGAGTCTCCCTTACGGACGAGCCAGTGAGAGAAGTGGAAGTCGGGAAGGAAATCCTCCGTTCTCTCAGTCTTACATCTAGAAATATCGAGCTGATCGCTTGCCCCACATGCGGCCGCCTGGAGGTCGATCTTTTTGGCATCGTCGATCAGCTTGAACAACGGCTGGCTGGACTCAAGAAGCCGATCAAAATTGCCGTCCTCGGTTGCGTCGTCAACGGCCCCGGTGAAGCGAGCGAGGCGGATATCGGCATCGCGGCGGGCAAGGGCGTGGCTATTCTCTACCGCAAGGGAGAAGTGGTGAAACGTGTGCGAGAGGAGGAGATTGTGAAGGTAGTAGTGGAGGAGGTGGAGAAGTTTCAGCCGGAGCAGTAGGCGAGGCTCGATCTGGCATCCTACGCACGTTCGAACGATTTAGGTTTCTTAGCCGACGGGATGAATATCAACGAGATGCCCCCGGAACGATATCTTTAGTGTACATTGAGCCGGGGAAATGGTGTTCATGGTCGGTGAGGTTCTTGGCCCTTGTGCGCAGGCGCTCTTTCATGCTGCAGGATAAGAAATCCGCAACGTTCGTGAGAAAATCCTGGATAGGTGCTCGAATCGATAGTGGTATGAGGCATGTGCAAGCGAACCGTGCTGCCTTGTCACGCTCGATTTAGATTTTTCAGACGTGAACATGTTCTTCCGCAATGTAGTAGTCGAATTGTTGTCGTTCGACCTCCCCCAATCCAAGCCTACCCATGCTGTCAGCTTGTGCCAAAGTTCCTCGGTGCCTTTACCGAGATACCACTGGAAGGGGAACTGTCGATTGTCAAGTCCGGTCGCATCCGGATAAATCAGTCAAAAGGAGAGGAAGGGTCACGAAGGTCCCAGCAACAAATGCAGAAACCCGGTTTTTCCCCTGCGACTCCGACTCTTCTCAAAACTGTCAGATCCATCAGTTCACTCACAAACCGGCGCTTTCCTTTTTCTGAAAAATCCTCTATATTTTCCCAGCAAAGCTTGATATGAACATGCCGTTCTCGCTCGAGCGCCTGGGCGTAGAAAGCAGGTACCCTTGTCAGAGTCTCTGAGTCTTTTCTTTGTCGGTGACATCGTCGGAAGGCCCGGTCTTCAGCTCACCACGACGCTTCTGAAAAACTATCTCGAGAAGTATAAGGTCGACTTCTGCATCGCAAACGGTGAGAATCTGACGGAGGGAAAGGGCCTCACAGAGGAGGACGCGAAGAAGCTTTTCAGTTTAGGTGTCCACGTCATCACAACGGGGAACCATCTCTGGGATCGGTGGCACGTCCGTGACTTGCTGGCGAAAGAGAAGAACATCCTCCGTCCGCTGAATTATCCGCGTGAGAACAGCGGGAACGGGTACGTCATCTACGACCTGGGCACAAAAGGGAAAATTGGCGTGGTCAATCTTCAAGGACGTACGTACTTGCAGCCCATCGATTGCCCTTTCAGGACGGCTGATTGGGTCCTGGGAAAGATACGGCAGGAGACGAAGGTAGTCTTCGTTGACATGCATGCAGAGGCGACGGCGGAGAAAATGGCCCTTGCGTGGTATCTCGATGGGCGAGTGTCCGCGGTCGTAGGAACGCACACTCACACGCCAACATCTGATGCACGCATTCTGCCGAAAGGGACAGCTTACATCACCGACGTGGGAATGACAGGCCCGTATGATTCGGTGATCGGGATGAGGAAAGATCTGGCGATCAAACGATTCCTGCACCAAACTCCGTACAAATACGAGATTGCAGAGCATGACGTCCGCTTCTGTGCCGTAGCACTGGAAGTTGATATGGAAACGGGAAAAGCAAAGAAGTTCGAAAGCATAGTCTTTCCGAAGTTCTGATTCTCTCCAACAAGGCAAGGTACTGTAGGCCTTGCCTTTTCTTTTTTAAGTCGAAATCCCCGTAAAGGAGAACCCCCTTGGCGGCCAAGATCATTGATGGAAAGAAAATTGCCGCGGTGATCAAAAGCGAAGTGAAAGCGGAAGCTGACAAGCTAAAGGCAGAGAAGGGAATCGTTCCCGGTTTGGGCTTCATCCTTGTGGGTGACAATCCCGCCTCCCATGTGTACGTGAAAATGAAGGGCAAGGGATGTGAAGAGGTCGGTTTCTATTCCGTCACACTTGAACTACCGGAGAGCACGAGCGAAAATACACTCCTCACAAAGATTGAGGAGTTGAACAAGGATGAACGCGTCCACGGCATTCTCGTCCAGCTGCCTTTACCAGGCCACATCAGCGAAGAAAAAGTCGTCGAGGCGGTTGACCCCGATAAGGATGTGGACGGCTTCCATCCGATAAATGTTGGCCGGCTTGCCCTCGGGAAACCGCGATACCGACCCTGCACGCCCGCTGGTGTACAGGAGCTTCTTCTCCGCAGCGGTATCGATCCTGCAGGAAAACATGTCGTGATCGTCGGTCGGAGTAACATTGTCGGAAGACCCCTCGCGATCATACTCTCGCAGAAGCAGGCCGGTGCGAATGCTGTCGTAACGGTATGCCACACGGGCGCACGAGATCTTCCATACTATACCAAACAGGCAGACATCCTTGTCGCCGCGATGGGACAGGCTGAATCGATCACCGGGGACATGGTCAAGCCGGGAGCTGTGGTCATCGACGTTGGAATCAATCGAGTGGATGATCCAAGGGCCAAGAATGGCTATCGGCTCGTTGGCGATGTGCACTTCGAGTCGGTCTCGAAGGTGGCGAGTGCAATTTCTCCGGTCCCCGGTGGGGTTGGCCCTATGACGATTGCGATGCTACTAAAGAACACACTTGAAGCGGCAAGAAACTTTGCCCAGAGGGACTAAGTCAGAGCATGATGAAATGGAGAAGTCCGAGCTTGACAGGAAGCAGGTTCTCGATTACTACGATGAATTCTATGCAACAGAAGATTTCAAATACTACTCTGAGAAGATCACAAAGAAGTTCTTCAAAGGAGTTTTCTCGAAGTGCAGCATTCGCCCACCGTACTCTGGAAGAATCCTCGATGTTGGCTGTGGCACAGGCTATTACTGCAAGATCTTTCACGACATGGGGTTCCACCCGGTCGGCATCGATTTCAGCAGCACTGCCATCGCAAAGGCAAAGGAGAAGTATCCACATATTGAATTCCACGTCGCCGACGCCTTAAACCTTCCTTTCGAACCTTCCAGCTTCGACATCATCCTCTCTTATGGCTGC
>JBBIJH010000192.1:0-5144 GCA_037446075.1 Ignavibacteriales bacterium | reverse complement strand
GCCTCCTCATTAATGAAGCCAGATTGATCCACACCTTCTCCCAGTCGTGGAAAACTAATGTCGTCTCTGATCACCTCGATTCTTCCGTCGGGCTGTACGTCGCATATAAGCATCAAGATGGTATTAGTGCCGATATCAATGGAGGCGAGTCTCATGGAATAATCCCGAAGAGATGAAGGCTACCTCACGGGGTTTTCTCGTAGATCAAGTGAACCAGGAGAGTTCCCACGACTTCGAGACTGTTCGGGCTACATTTGTCAGGAGAGTCTTTCATCGTATGCCAGTAACGATGGGATTGGTCCGGGTAGTTGAAATCGATGATGTTAATGGTCTTGATTCCGACCTCATTCAACGGGACGTGGTCGTCGTAGAGTTCCGGTCCCTCTTCAAAGACAAACTCCTTCAGACCGAGCTTTGAGGCGAGCGACCAGACGTGCCGCACAACTTCCGGAGCGTAGCGGAGGGAATTCTTTTCTTGCGGCAACTCTAGTTCTGCATCTCCCACCATATCGAGCAAAATTCCAAAGCTCGGGTTGAAGGTAGCGTCTTTATTCCGGGCGAAATATTTTGACCCGAGCAAGAAATTCGTGTTGTCACCCGCTTTGCCAAAATCTTCTCCATCGAAGAGGACAAGATCGACCCCCACAGGTGGTGGATTCTCTTTCATGATGCGTGCAAGCTGAAGGAGAACAGCCACACCACTTGCTCCGTCGTTCGCGCCGAGGATTGGCCGAGAGCGGTTCTTCTCATCTGGGTCTTGATCCGCGTAAGGTCTCGTGTCCCAGTGAGCGGCAAGAAGAATTCTATGCGTCGCTTTCAGATTAAATGAGGCCACGATGTTCGTCATCCGCAGTTGTTCACCTCGGTACCCGGGATGGAAGAACTCCTGTTGATTCACCGCGTCGGCATATTTTTCCAGCTCATCAACGAGATAGTCACGGCAGCGCTGGTGGCCGGAGCTGCCCGGATTCCGAGGTCCAAAATCCGTCTGGGCCAACAGGTATCGAAATGCCGCCTCTCCGAAAAAGCGCGGGACAACCGAAATGACACTTTCTGCTCCACGCCTGACTGGTCCAGTGTTCTCCTTCCGCCTATCGGGGGTGCAGGTAGCGAACAGTAGAAGGAGCAAAGTAAGGGTTGGCAAGTTGAATCGTTCGGCCGGCATAGGGCGGAGATTTTTGAGGAACTTATAGAAAAGGCCGTTGAAATGCAACCTTGCCCGCTCTGGCTTGATTTTGGGACGACTTATGGGCAACTTATTCGTGAGCAATGCGTCTAATAATATAGCGGAGAGCTCTGGTGCCATACAACGAAGTACAGCTCGCTCGAGACTTCCAGAAGGGCGACGAGCTAGCTTTCGCCACTCTGTAAAACCGGTATAAGCGCTCGGTCTATCTCTTCTGTCTCAAGATGCTTCTCGACCGAGAGAAGGCACGCGATGCAGTTCAGGAAACGTTCCTTCGGGTGTTCGAGCACCGGGAGCAATTGACGCAGCCTTCAAAGTTCAGATCTTGGCTCTTTGCAATTGCCCGGAATCAGTGCCTTTCAGTTTTCCGGAGTTCGAAATTTGACTCGGCTGAGGAAACCGATTTTGGCAGCTTAAGCGCCCCGGCGGAAGAGAGTCCACACGCGCTGTTAGAACGGGCACAGGAGTCGGAGCTGCTGAACGCGCTGTTGGGCCGGTTAAAGATGGAATACCGGGAGGTGCTTATTCTTCGGGAATATCAAAATCTCTCTTATAGGGAGATCGCGGAGATCTTAGGAAGTACAGAAAGTGCAATCAAATCACGCATCTTTAAAGCACGTCAACGTCTGTTCGAGGTGCTAAGACCAGTTCTAAGACAAGGGGGTAGATTATGAACTGTCAATATTATAGAGAACAAGTGAGCGCGTTCGTCGACAATGAGTTAGAATCATCGTCACAGACTGCGCTGTTCGACCACCTTTCCGAGTGTATGGAGTGCCACCTTTTCTTGGACTCTCTCATGAAGTTCAAGTCGCTGAAGCATCGAGAAGAGGAGGAATTTCCGCACGAGATCGATGAAGCTCTTTTCAATGAGGTGCATCGAAGGAAGTACATCTACACCCTCGGCAAACGGGGTCTCGAAGTCAAGGTGCCGCTATGGGAACGTCGGGTTGCGCTCTCTGTCCCAGCGTTGGCGGCCATGATTGTTGCTGTGGTGCTCGGTGTGTCCACTCTTTTCGTAAACCTTCTCGCAGAAGTAAAGTCCTCTCCGCCCGGACCAGTTCAGAGCGCGGCAACGGAAAGAGTCGTCGAGAAGCGAGAGACGATCGTCTACGGGGTTCCGGGTGTCACGATCTACGGTCAGCAGGCGCGGACAGAAAGGACCGGACTCTAGTCGACCTCATGCGGTGTCGGGATCGAAGGGCTGTCCCTGGGGGAGGGACGGCCTTTCATTTTTAGGATGGCGCAACTTTTCCCAAGGCTTTGCGTCTAGTGACGTTGGGGGGAGGACACGCAATAAGACTTTCAAAAGGAGCAAAGGCATGGAAGCTCAAAAGAATGTCGTCACAAGAATTCTGGTCTTCCTTCTCGTTGGATTGTTTTTCGTCGTCGGGATGATTGCCTACTCCAGCGCTCGGTCGAGTAAAGGAGGCCGACTCGTCGACAAGTTTGATGAATATTTCGACGAGCGGGGAGAATGGACCTACAAAGGCTCAGACGAAACCGAGCGCCGCTTGGAAAAGACGTTTGACGTCAGAAACGGTGGGAAACTCACGATCGAGGCAGATAACGGATCGGTTGACATCACGACGTGGGAAAAATCTCAAGTCGCCGTCGTTGTAGACATGAGTGGGGACGCACGAGTTCTCAAGCGATATCGAGTAGACTTCGACTCGACGGATAGCACAGTCTCCGTCGTAGCTCGACAGAGGAAAAAAGGCTTTTTCCCCTGGCATTGGCAAAGCTCGGACGTTCACTTCCAAGTGAAAGTTCCTAGCAGCTTTCACGCGACTGTAAACACGGCGGGTGGGGATGTGGAGATCAGCGGATTGGGCGGGAACGTGCACTGTGAGACCTCGGGCGGTGACCTCAGGTTGACCGCTCTCCAGGGGTCCGTCTACGGTGAAACCTCCGGAGGCGATGTGATCGTACGAAACGTCAGGGGGAGCCTTGAGGCTCACACGTCCGGCGGCAACATCGAGGTTGATAGTGTCACCGGCCCGGTGAAAGTCGGCACGTCGGGCGGTGAGGTCGTTCTTCTCGATGTGGATGGGAAGATCTTTGGTGAGACCTCAGGCGGAAACATTGAGGCGCGTTTGTTGGGAGACAATCGTGGCGTGCACCTGGAAACCTCTGGAGGAAACATTACCGTGTATGTCCCGAGGGGCTTTGCCGGAGATCTGGACGCCTCTACCAGCGGCGGCTCTGTCGAGTGCGATCTTCCTGTGACAGTGATCGGGAAAGTGCGAGATCATGAAGTCCGTGGAAAAATGAACGGCGGGGGGAGCCCCATCGAGCTTTCCACCTCTGGCGGTAATATCTACGTTCGTAGCAGGCAAGGATCGAGTTTGTAAGGTCACCGCTTCGCCGACAGCGAGCGGTTGAACCCGGCGAGTAACTCCACAATTCGATCCTGGGCTTTCCGATATGGAGCGGTCGATCCCGTGAAGTGTTCCATGAGAATTGAAAACGCCAGCAGTTCACCATCCTGTGTGCTCACATATCCGGATAGGGTGCTCACTCCAGTCAGGCTACCCGTCTTCGCTCTTACGAGTCCTGTTGCAGCCGTTCCTCTCATCCTGTTCTGAAGGGTTCCATCGACACCCCCGATCGGGAGTGATCGATAGAAAAGATCAAAGACATCGTTCCTTTTGTACAGTTCAGCAAGAAGTTGAACAAGAAGCTCCGCAGAGACTAAGTTGTAGTGTGAGACCCCTGATCCATCGACCAGGAAGAGGCCCGTGGTATCGACTCCCATCGAGGAGAGGAGTTCGTATTCGATAGAGATTCCGTTCTCGGCAGACCCCGGGGAACCGCGCTTTTCCGCGGCGATGACTTTCAGAGTATTCTCTGCGGAAAGGTTATCGCTCGTCTTGTTTGTGTTGATAATCACCGAATCGATCACCCATTCGTGAAGAACAACCTCCCTCGCTCGATTGCTTAAGGCTCCGAGCTTTGGTTTTCCGGTGACGAGGATTCCTTCTGCTAGCAATTGATCTCGCAGCAAAGTCGTCGTATAAAGCTCAGGCCTCCAAACGCTCAATACGTATTCTCTTCTGGCCGAGGACCTGGGGAGCACTCCTTGAATGAGTATCGTGTTTGATCGTTCACCCAAGTCCCTCGTTACTCCTACGGTCTGTTCGGCGGTATCCGCCCCTGTGGTAGCGTTATTCATTACCGAAAGGTAGCCAGTTGCGGGAATCACGGTCACGCGTACGGCCTCCCCAATCGTTAGGCCCGGTTCTACGACCACCTTCGCGCAATTGTCGTTAATGCTGAGCGGCGAAATGAACGCCTCGGAGAATGAAGGTTCATCATCCCACATCCAGCCCTTCCCCCAGAACAGAGTGTCAAAGAAGGAAGCGTCTCCGACAACATTGCCAGTAATCCTCTTAACCCCAGCTGCCTTTAGCTGTCTCACCATCCAGCGAAGATCCTCCAGCGTAAAGTCCGGATTCCCGAAACCCTTCAAGTAAAGATTGCCGACTGCAGTTCCAGTTGTGTCTAGACTGTCCAGATAAAGCGCGGTTTTGAATTTATAGTTCGTCCCCAGAGTGAGAAGAGCCGTGGCTGTGGTAATGAGCTTGAGGTTTGATGCAGGATGGAACAGAGAGCGGCTTTCTTTTTGGTAGAGTGTCTCGCCATTACTGAGAGAAACAATCTTTACCCCAGCTCGAGCGCGACGAAAGAGGGAATCGCCGAGGATTGCATCGATCGCTTTTGTTAGTTGAGCGAGCGGCTCACGCTCGATGCGAGAAGGAAAAAGTGTCGCACAGGAGGAGAGAAGCAGGAAGAAAGGGATCGCAGGAACAAAGGGGAGGGGTCGAGCGACCCGCATTAGAAATTCCCAAGACTAGTTGGTTGGACCTCGATAGCGACTAAATCCTGCTAAGGTCTTGCCGATTTTATCTTGTAGGGACCTATAGAGTTTCTTGCTTGCTGCGACGTCGGCGGAGGT
>JBBIJH010000191.1:0-5159 GCA_037446075.1 Ignavibacteriales bacterium | reverse complement strand
CCACAGACTTCCCATTGTGCACGGACAACTGAACGATCTCCCCTCCCACACGGGATAGAAGATCCACCTCCCGCTTTGCCCGAACAGTCCCGGTCGTGTTCAAGCGTTTCACAAGATCTCCCCGGCGCGCAACAGAGACCTCGACAGGAAAGACAACTTCAGGGGTCAGAACGGCACTGCCAGATGGCACCGAGGCAGTATCTGATCGCAGGGCGGAGGTGGGCGCCCTGGAACGCAGGACCAAGACTACTACAAGGGATAGGCCGGCAACAACAAGGAGAGTTATCAGGAGAGGTCGTTTCATGGCCCGCGTTCCTGTGCTTCTTGAAGGTGCGAGCTGCTTGCCCTGAACTCGCCCGGACAGCCCTTCCACAAGGCGGGCAGCCAGAGCGAAGTCCATACTCCTCAGTGCCTGCCCGAACTCTGTGCGAGGCGGGCGAGAATCCTCAGACCGATTTCGGAACTCCGAGTCGCAGAAGACTCAAAGAATCTAACACAAACCTTGCGCAATGTCAAGCATGAAACGCACACAGGCAGGATGGACAGGAACCGTGAGACCCATCAGCGAGGGAAGGGGGCTATCCCTCTCGATGCAGCCGATACAACCACTCGCGAATCCCAAGGTACAGATCACCCTGTTCATTCTCAATGATATAATCCGTCCAGCCCTCCGTTTCCATCGGGACGAGAAGGGTGAGCCGCCGCGTGGTTGGATCGAACATGAACACACCTTTCTTGGCGATACCGTACACCTTCCCATCCTTCTTGCTCGCAACAAGGTGAAGCACGGATCCCCAGCCGGGATCCTGGCTGTAGACGACTGTCCTGGTCTCGGGATTGTAGATGAAAAACCTACTGTCAGCACCTCCATAGAGCATCCTGTCCTTTCCTTCAGAGATCTTCCAGACAATTCTCGCACCAGAAACCGGAACGAAGTCGTGGACAATCTTCTTCTGCCGCACATCCCATCCGATCACATGTGCATCCTTCTCTTCCTCCCCGATGTTGCCGAGTCCGATGTGTTTGTCGCTGCCCACATAGATGATGCCGTCCCTCGAAGATTCCAACGATCGGATGCTTTGAAGCGGGATGATGTTTCGATGGACTTCCATCTGCTCGGTCTCGGGGTCGAGGATCGTCAAACTGCCTCCTCGCCTGCCTTTTGCCGGATACGTGCCCAGGTAAATCTTCCCGTCGGTGCCAACGACCATGTCGTGAATACGATCCTGCTCGTGGCCAACACTTCCGATGATCCTCGGATTTGGATTCTCGGCGGGAGCGGGATTCCACGGTTTCGATGGATCGTAGACCGAGACAGTCGCCAAAATATAGTGACCGATGTAGAGTTTCCCTTTGTGTGAAACCATGCTGTTGACCTGTCCGCCCAAGTTGATGGCGACACCAAGGTCTTGGCACTTGTTCGTCGCAGGATCGTAGACCCACAGATGTTGATTGATGAAGGAACCGCCATAGACTTTCCCCCCGGGACCGAAGTTCATTGAGAAGATGATCATTCCATCGTCTGTCTCGAGATGAAGCTGAGCCTCTTTGATGATCTGATTCCTCTGGAGGTCATAGATCTTGTACCGCTCGGTCATCGTCTTCAAATACAAATAGCGCTTCCCGACAATCCCGATCGGCCCTCCAAGGCCTTGCCCAACGAGAGTGAGCTGATCATTTTTCACATCATACTTGTAGAGATGGTTACTGGGATTCATGCCGAAATACACTTCATTGCCCCGAACCGTGAGGGACTTGGCATTCCCACGATAAAAATCGTCTTCCTGATCCGGTACGAGAATCTCTCTGAGGACCTCTCCTTTCACGGGATCGATCACCAGGAGAATCGGCTGCGGATAGACCAATGCTATCAGAAGATTACCAACTCGTTTGAGTTGTGAGAAAGCTTCTCGGTTCTTGTATCGATCGCCAAACAGATTGCGCCTTGTTTTTGTTTTCGTGTTGTACTCTACCAGCTGCGCGTGGGCTCCAATGCCACAGTAAATTCTGTCCGGAAACTCCCCATTCACTCCAATGAGATATTGCTCGCTTTCAGCCATCTGCCCGTGATCTTCAAACTCTCCGGTCGAAGGATCATAGGACACGAGTTTCGCGTTTGGCCACGTTCCTCCATATACCTTCCCATCTGCTGCTTTATGGAGCTGCCAGATGTAAGACTCTCCGTCCACCAGCTCGTTGTTGACGAAGCTCTTCGCGCCAAAGGGAAATTAGCTCTGAGTCATCTTTAGAGATTGCAGGTAATACCGATACATGCCAGCATTGATCGTGCTTGCAATATATGCCGTGTTCTGATCATAGTGGGCGACGCCCCAGATGCAAATCGATCCGCTCAAGTTCTCAGAGTCTGGACCTGTTCGGAATGGGACTGTCGGGTTGTAATGGACTGACCCCGTCTCGAAGTCGTAGTCCACCAGGTAGCCCACGTTTGCGCTAATCGTTCCAATGAGGAGCCGACCATACGGCGCACGGCCATCCTCGATGACCTGCGCGTTGAGCTGTGCTGGCGAGCGGCCAGGCATGCAGAGCTTCTCAAGCTTGATCGAGGGAATCGCTGTCGGGATCATTTCAGTTTTGTTCCGGCTGTGAACTGGGTCGATGCAGAAGACATAACTCAGAAGGGAAAGTAGTATCCAGGATGATATGTGTAATTTGCTTCTCAGAGATTCACCACAAAAAAAATCTTCGTGTCGATGGGATCAGTCGCCTCACCCACCCCGCAGCTAATTCGACCTTCTCAAAGCCCATTGAAGGTCCCGAACGTCGTTGATACCGAACACAAGAAGCGGGTTGCGCACCTTCACGGCTTTCACTTTGTATCCATGACGGAGAAGGATAGGAATAAGATCCGTGAGGTAATACTCCCTCTTCGGATTCTCATTCTTAATTTGTTTGAGAAAAGGCAGGGCAATCTCAGCGCGAAGGCAATAGTGAGAAGTGAAAACTTCCTTGATGCGTCTCTGGGTTGCAGTGCACCGAAATTCCTCAACTATATCCACTACTCTTGAGCTTTTGTCTCTGACAACTCGTGCGTAAGGCGGGGGATTCTGATAAGTCGTGGTCAGGAATGAAGCCGCGACCCCTGACCGCTGGTGCACAGTGAGTAGCAGATGTAGAACTCTGCGGCTCAGGAACGGGCTGTCGCCCACGACAACGAGGAGATCTCCCCGGTATGTCTCCAGGATCGGTTCAAGTTGCCTTAAAGCGTGGGCGGTTCCCAGTTGCTTTCTTTGAAGGACGAATTCGCAACCGGGGCCTGCAGCGACTCTGATCATCTTCGCCCTGTGTCCCACGACGACATAGATCTTCTCAACCTCTGGAAGCCGACAAGCATCAACGACCCGACGGATAATCGGTTTTCCTTCCACCTGAATCAAGAGCTTGGGGACACCTGTTTTCATGCGGGTGCCCTTACCCGCCGCCAGGATTACAGCGCGGACTTTTCTCCTCGTAGCCACCGTCGCCTCAGAAGATTTGATTGATTCACTTTTTAGAATTTCCTACATTAGCTCGCACTGAACAGAGCCGTGATGACAAAGGAAGACATAAGAAAGATTGCAAGGAAATTCCAGGAGCTTACCGTTCCGGTCGTTGGTGATGTATTCCTGGACAAGTACACTCATGGTCTTGTTCGTGGGACTTCGAAGGAGACTCCCGTCCCGTTATATGAATTTGAGCAACGGATCATTGCACCGGGTGCTGCCGGAAACGTTGCGAGCAACTTCGCTGCACTTGGGGCTACCGTGTTCCTTCTCGGTCTTATTGGTGACGACGATGACGGGAAGACGCTCGTAAAGGCTCTCAAGAAAAATAAGGTAAAGCCCGACAAGCTCATCATCCTGAAATCTCTACCGACCAACACCTACGAAAAAATCATTGCCCGTGCCCCGAACGGACAACCTCAGGAACTACTGCTCGTCAGGACTCTTATGCCCGAGAACGGCATTGTCACGAAAGCTAGAACCAGAATCGTTTCTGCCCTCAGACGCGTGGCGAAGTCACTCGATGCCGTCGTTGTCGTGGACCAGGTTGCTCATCTCTTCGACAAGGATCTGCTTCGTTCCATCCCGAAACTATGTAGGCAAATGAAGATCCTTTCCGTCGGAAACTCTCGCCACCAGATTCACCTTTGCAAGGGCTTTGACCTGCTTGTGGTCAATGAACTAGAGGCAGCTCAAGGGACCGGAATTCCGCCGACGGCTGAAAACTTCAACAGACTCGGGAAAGCTCTCCTTCCGCAGGCGCGCAAGGCTGTTCTGCTGACGATCGGACCCGACGGGACGAGACTCTTCGAGAAGAATTCTCCACCCCTTCACCACCCCTCGGTTGCAAGAACAATCGTCGACATCACTGGCGCCGGCGATACTGCCCTGGCTGCATACGTCTGCGCACGACTGAGCAAACTCCCACCTTGCGACGCTCTTCTCTTTAGCAATGCCGCCGCAGCAGTAGCCATCGCAAAGCCCGGTACTGCGACGGCCACCCTCGATGAGATCACCAATCTTGTCTGAGAGTGATTGCCTCAGATGCTATAAGTGGCCTGGACTGCACACTTCCCCCGGAGCAGAAAAGATGCCTCCACATACGGGCTGTTCTCAACACGAACATTCCGATGCCTCACTTTTTTCCCCTCCACACGGACCTCCGTCGCCTTCGCCCCAGAGGGGAGAAGAAGATGTAGATCGATCTTTGCCTTCCCTTTCAGATGCAGAGTAATCTCCTTTTTCGCCACATCGTGCTCGAATTCATATTCCATGAATGCACCCGAGGCTCCATAAACACACCGAACGCCGGCTTGTTCACGTCCCGCTGCAACCCATCGCGGGGAGAGCCTCACACGCTGGAAGAGCTTATGCTGATCCACGACTCCGGCCAGACCTTCCATCAGTGCATAGACCATCGCTGAAGAACCCCACCCGTCCGTCGGTGATGCCTCAGGGCTTGTGCTGGTCTCGACGGTGGCGTGCCGCCCGTCAGGGAAGTACCAAAGGTAGCTCTCGTTGTTCCGTGTGAGTTCTTCATACTTCAGGAGCGTTTCGACTCCATAGGTCTCGAACCCATGTTCAAACGCCGCACGGGCAAGCTCGCGCGCGGGGGGGGGGGGGGGGGGGGGGGGGGGGGGGGGGGGGGGGGCGGGGGGG
>JBBIJH010000190.1:0-5164 GCA_037446075.1 Ignavibacteriales bacterium | reverse complement strand
GTCATCATGATTCCTTCAATAAGAATCGACTTACGACTCGCAAGATCGCGGATGAGTTCAGCCGCTTGGTGGTGTGGAACTCCAACTCGCCCGATGCCAGTATCGACGCAAATGTGGATTGGAATCCTCTTCTGATATTTCACGGAAAGCTCTTCCAGCATCGAGCCGATCGGTGTGTACACCATCGGGGTGATGTCTTGTTCCACCATCTCACGCAGCTCGATCTCGTCGAATGGGCCCATAAGTAACACAGGCTTTTGGATTCCAGCTTCACACAGTGTCACGGCTTCCTGCAACTTAACAACTGCAAGACCTGCGACGGGGTCAAGTGGTTCCAGGATTCTGGCAACGTTCACGGTGCCAAGTCCATAACCATTGTTCTTGATCACAGCCAAGATCGGTCGCCCCTCGACTCTCTTACTTATCTCGGCGATATTGTGGCGAAGGTTCTGGCTATTGAGCTCTACCCAAGGGTCAAAGGACGAATCTTTTCTGGTCGTGAGGTGGAACTCATGCGGCAGCCACTTCAAAGAAGGAAGTGCAAGGCCAAGTTTGAAAAACGAGCGGCGTGAGAAGCTCATGACTCGAGAAAGGATCTGTTCACAACTGATTTCGCTGGCCTTGACGGCAAGAAACCCGTGGGTGATTCTTCAATTGTGAGGAGGTGCAGTCCGCAGGAAAGAGAAAAATCCGGAAGAGGAGATGCGCCTCCTGAAGGGAAACCACGCCATGGTGAAGCTTCGTTGGAGCGAATATATCAAATGCCTGTTATAAATGCAAGCAAACTGGAATCTTCGGCAGGTTGACAATGGGCTGAAAAATGATTAGATTTTTCTACAAAAAATTCCCTGAAGGAGATTCCATCGCCTTGAGATACCGATTCCAAGAGGTCGAGAAGAAGTGGCAGCAGTACTGGGAAACCAACAAGACGAACGAGCCCGACCTTTCTAAGTCCCCACGACCCTTCTATAACCTCATGATGTTTCCCTACCCCTCCGCCGAGGGCCTGCACGTGGGAAACGTCTTTGCCTTCGTCGGTTCGGACATCTATGGAAGATTCAAGCGGCTTCAGGGCTATGATGTCTTCGAACCCATCGGCTTCGATGCCTTCGGCATTCACAGCGAGAACTATGCCCTTAGCGTCAGACAGCATCCCAGCGAGCTGATTCCAAAGAACATCCGGAACTTCACCCGCCAACTGAAGCAAGTGGGCTTGATGCACGACTGGTCGCACACGGTAGATACAACGAACCCGAATTACTATAAGTGGACGCAATGGATTTTCATCCAGATGTATAAGGCGGGCCTTGCATATCGGAAGCAAGCTCCCGTAAACTGGTGCCCTGTGTGCAAAACGGTGCTTGCTGACGAGCAGGTAATTAGTGGTGAGTGCGAGCGTCATCCCGGTGTCTTTGTGCTCAAGAAAGACCTGCCCCAGTGGTTCTTCAGGATTACGGCCTACGCCCAGAAGTTGCTCGACAATCTCAAGTGGATCGACTGGTCGGATACGACAAAGCAAGCCCAGGAGAAGTGGATCGGCAGATCTGAGGGGACAGAAATCTACTTCCCGATCCTGGGTCCAGAAGAGAAGATCAAAGTCTTCACGACGCGCCCGGATACGCTCTTTGGGGCGACGTACATGGTGCTCGCTCCCGAGCATCCTCTTGTGGAATCTCTCACATCCCGGAACTTGAAGAAGGCAGTCGACGACTATGTTGCCAGTGCCAAGAGAAAGGATTTTGTCCAGCGCACCGATGTGACCAGGGAAAAGACGGGCGTCTTCACGGGTCGCTATGCGATTAATCCTGCAAATGGAGCCCGTCTTCCCATCTGGGTCGCCGATTATGTTCTCATGGAGTATGGGACGGGCGCGATCATGGCGGTGCCTGCCCATGATCAAAGGGATTATGAGTTTGCAAAAAGATTTGATTTGAAAATCGTCGAGGTCATCTCTCCGGATTGCACAGAGGGACACGTGAAGGAAGCAGCGTACGTTGGAGAAGGCGTTCTCATTAACTCCGGCGATTTCAATGGCCTTGGCTCAGAAGAAGCACGACGGAGGATCACGGAATGGTTACAGCAAAAAGGGGCAGGCAAAGCGACGATTAACTATCGGCTGCGAGATTGGTGCATCTCTCGTCAGCGCTATTGGGGGCCCCCGATTCCGATGATTCATTGTGACGGATGCGGGACAGTTCCGGTTCCAGAACAGGATCTCCCTGTCCTCTTGCCGAAAATGGAGAACTACGCACCAGACGATAGTGGGAAAGCACCTCTGGCGCGCATTGATTCGTTCGTGAACACGACCTGTCCTCAGTGTCACAGCAAGGCGCGGCGCGAGACGGACGTCTCCGATAACTTTCTGGACTCCGGTTGGTACTTTCTCCGCTATCCATCGACAGAGCGCGAGGATGTTCCCCTGGACCCGATCCTTACGAAGAAATGGCTGCCAGTTGACATGTACATTGGCGGCAACGAGCATGCGGTGCTCCATCTCATGTACACTCGGTTCTTGTGTATGGCTCTCCATGATATGGGACATCTTCATTTCGAGGAGCCCTTCAAGCGTTTCCGTGCTCACGGGCTGATCATCAAAGATGGCGCGAAGATGAGCAAGTCGAAGGGCAATATTGTCAACCCGGATGCCTACATCGAGAAGTATGGAGCCGATACCTTCCGCATGTATCTAATGTTCCTCGGCCCTTATCAAGAGGGCGGGGATTTCCGTGACAGCGGGATCATCGGACTCCAAAGGTTCCTGGAGAAAGCATACTCGCTTCTTGACGGCCCGATTGTAGACGAGCCCGTGCGGGATCCAGAGCTCCTCGGCATACTGCACGAAACGATCAAGCGAGTGACGGGGGATATCGAATCACTTAAGTATAATACGGCGATCGCCAGGCTCATGGAGTACGTAAACGCCATCAAGCGGTTTGAGGCAACAGAAAAAGTTCTCTTTGAAACTCTGGCGCTCTTGCTGGCACCGTTTGCACCTCACCTTGCCGAAGAGATCTGGGAAAGGATTGGAAACCGGAACAGCATTTTCTCTGCCCGATGGCCGGGGTACGACGAGGCGAACATCAGGAAGGAGACCGTGACCGTTGTTCTCCAAGTGAATGGGAAAGTACGATCGACGATTTCAGTTCCAGTTGACAGTGACGACGAGGCGCTGAAAGCCGCCGCACTTGCAGACAAAAACATCCAACGTCATCTCGATAGCAGGCAAATCGTGAAAGTAATTGTCGTGAGGAACAAGTTGGTGAACCTCGTCGTTCGTTGAAACGCCATGTCACATGGGCAGTCGATTGATGCTCCTCAGGACCGGCTCCTCGGGGGCGAGCTGAAGGAGAGGCTCTCCGTGACGATCATTGCGGGGGCTGTGGAGCACGAAATCCGCGAATGCCTGGAGAGTGTGAAGTGGGCGGACGAAATCATCGTGGTAAATTCTCAGTCAGAGGATCGCACAGCGAAGATTGCGCATGAGTATACTGGCAAGGTGTGGCTCCGAGCGTGGGAGGGCTACGGAGCGCAGAAGCAGTTCGCCCTTGACCAGGCAACGAATGATTGGGTGCTCAGTCTTGACTCGGATGAGCGAGTAAGTGAAGAACTCCGGACTGAAATTCAAGGCATCCTGGCGAACGGATCATCCTACGACGGTTATTACATTCCGCGTCGAAGCTATTTCTTGGGGCACTGGGTTAAGCATTGCGGTTGGTATCCAGGCTATCAGCTTCGGCTCTTTCGAAAATCAAAGGCGCGTATGAATGAGAAGAGGGTTCATGAGTCCTTCGTCGTTCTAGGTCCGGTGGGGTATCTAACGAAGGATATCATCCATCATACACATCCGACGATTCGAGCGACGCTTCAAAAGATCAATGAGTATTCCACATTGAAAGCACAAGAGAGAGCCAATCGGAAGTGTGTGACCTTCCTCGATTTGATGTTCCGCCCGCCTGCGGCATTTATACATTTCTTCTTTTTCAAACAAGGGTTTCGCGATGGGGTGTATGGCCTGATGGTTTCCCTGATCCATGCAATGACTGTCACGCAGACGTATCTGATGATTTGGGAGATGAAGCACGCGCCGTCCGGCTCGTGAGTGAAAGCCTTCTTTCCGTCAACTATGTCAATTCTGTTTCGGTTACTGAGTTACGTGAAGAGATACTGGAGAAACCTGAGCATCTCAGTGCTCTGTACGATCCTCTTCTCCATTTTTAGTGGCGCCTCGATCTATCTTGCGATTCCTCTGCTGGAGACCCTTTTCAAACCCGAAGGCGTTTCCACGACCCAAACGGAGCCGGAACCAGTTGCTTCCAATGTGCGGGGATGGTTGGAGAAAGCAACTGAGGGCATCTCGAAAACGTTCCAGGCGTACGCGATCACGGAAGATAAATCCGAGTCACTCCTTCGTATCTGCTTGGTGATTCTCTTAGCCTTTCTCCTGAAGAACCTCTTTGGGTATCTGCAAGCGTACTCACTCGCGTATGTCGAGCAAGGTGTAATCAAAGACCTTCGTAACGATCTTTACAAGCACATTCATCGGCTATCCTTGGGGTATTTCACAAATGAGCGCACCGGGAACCTGATCTCACGCGTTACGAACGACGTGACGGTTCTCCAAGGGAGCGTCGCCGCGAGTTTTCTCAATCTGATCCGCGAGCCGCTCTTGATTCTGGTCTTCCTTGGCATGGCTTTTTATATCAGCTGGAAGCTGACGCTAATATCATTTCTCGTGCTCCCCTTTTCGTTGTACGTGATCAGCCGGATTGGAATAAAGCTTCACAAGGAGAGTGGAGTAATACAAGAGAAGATTGCTGATATTACATCCGTTCTTCAGGAGACGATTAGTGGAGTGAAGGTCGTGAAGGCGTTCGGAATGGAAGAATTCGAGAATCGGAAGTTTGCACGCGAAACCCAGGACTATTTCCGCCGCGTGTTGAAAATATCGCGCATCCGAAACCTTGCCTCGCCACTGACGGAGTTCCTCAGCATCGCTGCGGGTGTGATCATCATTTGGTATGGAGGAAAGCAGGTGATCGAGGGGATGGCCCTGAAGCCCGCAGAGCTGATCGGATTTCTTCTTGTGATTTTTCAGACGATGCCACCCATCAAAGAATTGAGCAGCGTCGCGAACCGACTTCAGGAATCCAGAGCAGCAGGTGAG